>NZ_JBFRKI010000030.1:0-165098 GCF_041469245.1 Vibrio sp. 10N.286.51.B11
TTTATCTGTGTAGTGAACTTTGTTGGTTTCAGTGCGAGATTTTCTATGAACTCATTCCTCGCTCTAGGGAGTGACGCCTTGACCTCAAAGTCTCTCTAGTAACGTTTATAACCCCACGTCGTCATCCTCGGGCGTGAGGAACGATTGAAGCGGGGATCTCTTGCCGCTTGCTGATTAACTTCAGTTTAATCTATTGCATCAGGTAACTTCTTTAATAAAGCCATACATCGACATGTTGTTCGGGACTCCCTATGAACTCATTCCTCGCTCTAGGGAGTGACGCCATGACCTCCAAGCTTCTCTAGCAACGTTTATAGTCCCACGTCGTCATCCTCGGGTATGAGGAACGAATGAACCGGGGATCTCTTTCCCAAACGATAGTGTGACGATATTTACAGCAATTGCTTAGCCACCGCTGCTATTTATCAAGCTATTACTAAAAACTATTGATCGTTCATTTCACTTTATGTTACTTTCCCGCGCAATCTCGGAATGAAAATGTTCAAGAAGAGCAACGATTGCTTCTGGGGGATACGCGTAGTGACCATTCTTGCTGATTGGGACATTACGTAGGGTAGGTATTGGCTAGTCCTTTAGCTGATAGACGGGATACTTATGGCGCAGTTCGTCATGTTAATGGGAAACCCAACATTGAACACACTAATTACAACATTGCTAATCAGCTCTGCATTTCCAAAGGGACCAGCTCCTCATAGCTGCCCGATCCTGCAAAAATGTCCAATTCTTCAAAACAGTAGCATTACTGAACCTTGAGCTCACGCTAACAATTTATCGCTGTCTTAAGACGGCTTAATTTCGTATTCGTCATTTGACTTATGCGAGCGTACAGCTATATCTCATTTCTAGACAATACGTGTACTTCACTATGAACTCTCTCCAAATTTAACGAGAGTTGGTGGGTAATTGCGTCTGATGGAGGTGAGTATGAACACATTCAAGGGGACTTTTATGACTACCGCCTTTGAAGTCGATATCAATACTATCGCAAATTCATTTTCAACTATGGTTCCTATCTTAGAGGGAACGTACGACCTAACACCTGACGCTATTTTGCTAGAGCAAGAACAGCATGAGTCGGATGTTCGCTCTTACCCAAGACGCCTGCCTATTGCTATTAAACGAGCATGTGGCGCTTTAGTTGAAGATACTCGTGGCCAACTCTTTCTCGATTGCTTAGCCGGTGCAGGTACACTTTCTCTGGGTTACAACCACCCTGAGATTAACCAAGCACTTAAAGACCAACTCGATTCTGGTTTGCCATACCAAACACTTGATATCACGACTCAAGCAAAAGAGACGTTTATCAAGCGAGTTAAAGCTTTTCTTCCTCAAGACTTTTCAAATAACTCGGTTCTTCAATTCTGTGGCCCATCTGGCGCTGACGCTGTGGAAGCGGCGATCAAGCTCGCCAAGCAAACCACAGGTCGCAACACCATGTTTGCTTTCCGTGGTGCTTACCATGGTATGACGAACGGCACCATGGGTATGATGGGTAACCTCGGCACTAAAGAGCGTCGTAGCGGCTTGATGTCTGATGTGCACTTCATGCCTTTCCCATACAACCTACGCTGCCCGTTTGGTATTGGTGGTGAAGCGGGTGCTAACGCGAGCATTCGTTACATCGAACGTATGTTGAATGATGACGAGTCTGGCATCATGAAACCGGCGGCGATGATCGTTGAGCCTGTGCAAGGTGAGGGCGGTGTGATTCCTGCTCCAGCATCTTGGTTACAAGGCCTACGTCGCATCTGTGATGAGCACGGCATCCTACTGATTTTTGATGAGATTCAGTGTGGTGTGGGCAAAACTGGCCATCGATTTGCGTTTGAAGAGTCTGGTGTTAATCCAGATATCTTATGTTTATCTAAAGCGATTGGTGGCGGACTGCCTATGTCGCTGCTTGTGTTCGATAAGAGCATTGATACATGGAAAGCGGGTGAGCACACCGGTACATTCCGTGGTAACCAATTAGCAATGGTCTCTGGCGCTAAGGCGTTGGAGATCATCGAACGAGATGGCTTAGTTGAGCACGCGAACATCGCAGGCCAATATTTACGTCACGGGCTTGAGAAGATTCAATCACGCGTTAGCTGTATTGCTGAAGTTCGTGGTAAAGGCCTGATGCTCGGTGCTGAGATCAAACAACCAAATGGTGAGCTTAACAAGTTTGGCGAACCACAATCAGACGGCGAACTAACCCTAGCGATTCAACGAGCAGCGTTAGAGCGTGGCTTGATGGTTGAAAAGGGTGGTCGTGATGGCTCGGTAATTCGTTTCCTTCCGCCAATGATTATCTCTTTTGAGCAGATTGACTTTGCACTCCGCGTAATGGAAGAAGCGATCATCGCAGCTGGTGGTGGCTTACAACAAGACCCAGCTTCAAGCGAACAAGCAAACCAAGAATGGAACAAGCATTTCATCCATACAGGTTTAGTCGGTAGCGACGAATTTGCTAACGTGATGAACCAAACCACTCAAGCGATGAAAGCGGTTTTTGAACAGGTTGAAACCCCTTATTCGGGTTTAGATCCAAAAGTGCTAGAAGCAGCTATCAATGCTGTCGACCTTGATAACAATCAACACGCTTTGGTTGATGTTGTAGATAGTACTGCAGACCTTGTCGCTGCAAACTCCATCTTCGTGCAACACCCAGATTGCATTGCACACCTTCACACTCCTCCTCTTATGGCTTCGGTAGCAGCGGAATCGATTATCGCGGCGTTGAATCAATCAATGGATTCATGGGACCAAGCATCGGCTGCGACTTATGTTGAGCAGCGCGTTGTGGATTGGATGTGTGACAAATACCAACTTGGCGCACAAGCTGACGGTGTTTTCACTAGCGGAGGCACGCAAAGTAACCTAATGGGTTTATTGCTTGCGAGAGACTGGGTTGCGGATAAGCACAATGGTCATTCTATCCAAAAGCTTGGCTTACCAGAATACGCGAGCAAGCTGCGTATCTTATGTTCAAAGAAATCTCACTTCACGGTTCAAAAGTCAGCCTCTCTACTAGGGCTAGGCGAAGCGGCAGTGTGCTGTGTTGATACCAATGCAAACGGCACTATCAAGCCTGACTTGCTAGACGCAGAAGTGAAAGCACTGAAAGCACAAGGTCTGATTCCTTTTGCTGTGATTGGTACTGCGGGCACAACCGATCATGGTGCTATCGATGACCTTGATGCGATTGCAGAAATCGCAAGTCAGCAAGGCCTTTGGTTCCATGTCGACAGTGCATACGGTGGCGCGCTTATCTTGAGTAGCCACAAGGCTCGCTTACAAGGCATCGAAAAAGCGGACTCTGTGAGTGTCGATTTCCACAAATTGTTCTATCAAACAATCAGCTGCGGCGCGGTATTGTTGAAAGACAAAGCGAACTTTAAGTACCTTCTACATCACGCAGATTACCTAAACCGCGAACACGATGAACTGCCAAATCTAGTCGATAAGTCTATTGCGACCACCAAGCGTTTCGATGCATTGAAAGTCTTCATGACGATGCAAAGCGTTGGACCAAAGCAGTTGGGTGATATGTACGACCATCTTCTTGAGCAAACGCTAGAAGTGGCAGACCTGATTCAAAACCAAGCTGACTTAGAGCTACTCGCAGAGCCGTCACTATCAACAGTGCTGTTCCGATCTAAGCCGTCAGCAAACGGCGAGCTAGATTTAGACAAATTGAATCAAACGCTAAGACTGGAAGCGCTGACTCGTGGTGTTGCAGTACTCGGTGAAACGGTCGTGGATGGTAAGAGTGCGCTTAAATTCACTATCTTGAATCCGTGCCTAAAGACATCAGATTTCAAATCTCTAATTAACAAAATTCAAACTCTAGCCACTGAGCTAGCAGAACAACAAGGGTAATTAATACTATGGCTATTCTACAAATTGGTGCAGGCGGCGTTGGTTGGGTTGTTGCACACAAAGCAGCACAAAATAACGAAGTACTGGGTGATATCACAATCGCTTCTCGCACAATCGCGAAGTGTGAAAAAATCATCGAATCTATCAAGGGCAAAAACAACCTTAAAGATTCAACTAAGAAACTAGAAGCACGTTCAGTAGACGCTGATGATGTTGATGCGCTTGTTGCTTTGATTAAAGAAGTTCAGCCGGATCTAGTGATCAACGCTGGTCCTCCTTGGGTAAACATGGCAATCATGGAAGCATGTTACCAATCTAAAGTTTCTTATTTAGATACATCGGTAGCGGTTGACCTATGTTCTGAAGGCCAACAAGTACCACAAGCTTACGATTGGCAGTGGGGCTACCGTGAGAAGTTCGCTGAAGCAGGCATCACAGGTATTCTTGGTGCTGGTTTCGATCCAGGTGTGGTATCAATCTTTGCTGCATACGCGGTTAAGCACTTGTTCGATGAGATTGACTCAATTGATGTAATGGATGTGAATGCTGGTGACCACGGCAAGAAGTTTGCGACAAACTTTGACCCAGAAACCAACATGCTTGAGATCCAAGGCGATTCTTTCTACTGGGAAAATGAAGAGTGGAAACAAGTACCTTGTCACTCTCGTATGCTTGAGTTTGAATTCCCGAACTGTGGTTCTCACAAAGTTTACTCAATGGCGCACGATGAAGTTCGTTCAATGAAAGAGTTCATCCCAGCTAAGCGTATCGAATTTTGGATGGGCTTTGGTGATGCATACTTGAACTACTTCAACTGCATGCGTGATATCGGTCTTCTTAGCCCAGATCCGCTAACACTGCACGATGGTACTGTGGTTCAGCCTCTGCATGTTCTTAAAGCACTACTACCGGATCCAACATCTCTAGCTCCGGGTTACACTGGTTTAACGTGTATCGGTACTTGGGTTCAAGGTAAGAAAGATGGTAAAGAGCGTAGCGTATTCATCTACAATAACGCAGACCACGAAGTGGCTTACGAAGACGTAGAGCACCAAGCGATCTCTTATACAACTGGTGTTCCAGCGATTACCGCTGCACTTCAGTTCTTCCGTGGCGAATGGGCTGATAAAGGCGTGTTCAACATGGAACAGTTAAATCCAGATCCGTTCCTAGCAACTATGCCGGAAATTGGTCTAGATTGGCATGTTCAAGAGCTTGAAGCAGGCCAAGGTCTTCCAGTGATTCATGAGCTGAAAAAATAAGAACTGATTTCTTGTTTTGATTGCTAATTAAAGGGGACATGGATTGTTCCCTTTTCGATGATGATAGCCTTGAAGCTTTGGTATCATTTATTTTGATTTTGTAACTCACTGCGCTCGGACAGGACAAAATCAAAATAAATCACACCAAAATTGTTAATTTACCTTTCCATCTATAGATGCTGCTTGAGTGTTTACAAAAATGACGTTTAAGAAAGAAGAACTAAAAACCCCATATTTCATGATCAACGAAGACAAGTTGATTGCGAACTTAGAAAAAGCCAAGCAACTGAAAGAGATTTCAGGTGTGAAATTGGTACTTGCGCTTAAGTGCTTCTCGACTTGGGGCGTGTTTGACATCATCAAACCGTACCTAGACGGTACTACTAGTTCTGGCCCTTATGAAGTGAAATTAGGTCACGAAACTTTTGGCGGTGAAACTCATGCTTACAGTGTGGGCTACAGTGAAGATGACGTGAGAGAGGTTGCTGACATCTGCGACAAGATGATCTTCAACTCTCAAAGCCAACTTGCTGCTTACCGTCATATTGTTGAAGGTAAAGCTTCACTGGGTTTACGTTTAAATCCGGGCGTGAGCTACGCAGGGCAAGACTTGGCGAATCCAGCACGTCAATTCTCGCGTTTGGGCGTGCAAGCTGACCACATCAAACCAGAAATTTTCGATGAGATTAATGGTGTGATGTTCCACATGAACTGTGAGAACAAAGACGTCGATGCGTTTATCGGCCTGCTTGATTCAATCTCAGAACAGTTTGGTGAGCACTTAGATAAGTTGGACTGGGTGAGCATGGGCGGAGGTGTGTTCTTCACATGGCCTGGCTATGACATCGAAAAACTCGGTCTTGCGCTGAAAGCCTTCTCTGAAAAGCACGGTGTGCAGATGTATCTTGAGCCGGGTGAAGCGATCATCACTAAAACAACCGACCTAGTTGTGACAGTGGTCGATATTGTTGAGAACGTGAAGAAAACAGCGATTGTGGATTCAGCGACTGAGGCGCACCGCCTTGACACGCTTATCTACAATGAGCCCGCATCAGTATTGGAAGCATCAGAAACAGGCAGCCATGACTACGTGATTGGTTCGTGTTCATGTCTTGCGGGCGATCAGTTCTGCGAAGCGAGCTTTGATGAGCCACTTAAGATTGGTCAAAAGCTGCATCTGTTAGACAGCGCGGGTTACACAATGGTGAAATTGAACTGGTTCAATGGCCTTAAAATGCCTTCAATCTACTGTGAACGTAGCAGTGGTGAAGTTCAGAAGCTAAATGAATTCGGCTATGAAGACTTCAAACGCTCATTATCACAATGGTCAGTTAAGTAACTGAATCACAAATTCAGAGCAATACAAAGAGCAGCTAATGAGCTGCTCTTTTTTGTTCTTTAATTTTGTTTATTTAGCTTTCAATCATCACACGAGTATCTTCACTGAGCGTTTCGAGTTCATTAACTACGTCGTCGATCTGTACTTCGATTGGCAGCTTAACGGCGATTTTTGATGTGAATAGACTTGAGCTAACACCGCCGCCACCAGCGATAAAGACGCGGTGACAATCCATATCGAGAATACTGATTCCTTGTCTATCCAATACATGAGTCACTTCGTTGACGATACCTGCTCGGTCGTTAGAGTCGAGTCTCAAGTGATGGACCGTGTCTTGAACATTGTGTGTATGATCGGAATCGACAAACTGCACGATGAGATCTGGATTGGCGCTGAACGCTTCTTTTACAATCGATTCGTTGATGGCTGGAAGTTGAACCTTTAGTACGCCTGCGACTTGGTCTTCAATAAAGTTCACTTTACTGATGAGCCATTTGCCGTCGTTTTCGTGAGTAACCGCAGCAAGCTGTTTGATTGTTGCTGGTGATGCTTTTCCGATAAAGTTTACGATAAATGTACTGTTCATATCAGCCCCCAAGGTTTCAATTATTCTTTGCTAATTAAATGTTTGATATCACGCGATAAAGTTCTTTAATTTCAGTGTAGAAGGTTACATCGAACAATGTTTGACCTAGGTCAATTTTTGAAACTAAGCTTCGATGCAAAAAAAGAGAATGAAGAGTAGGGCACAAAAAAAGCGGCTAGAGAGCCGCTTTTTAGAAGAGTTGTCACTGTGATTGATGATTCAGCAACTTATATTCAATAACTTATATTGAGTAGTACTAGAGACGAATTAGAACGTTACTTTGAAGTTCATACCAACAAACTGAGAGTCGTATGGTGCGCCAGCATCGTAAGCAAAACGTGCAGCGTCTTGGTTATCCCACCAAGGGTTAGTATTCAGGTTAACTTCTGCATCACCGCCCCATGCGTCACTTACCCAGTAGTGAATGTGTCCAACAGGGTTAAGGAAGAATAGCGACACATCACCCATGGTTTGAGAGCCCATCACTTCGCCACCTGAAGCAATGATATCCTGCTCTGCTTCTAGCATCATTTCACCGACAACCGCACCGAAGAAAGGTGTGATGAAGAGATCTTGCCATGAAGGTACTTCTGCAAACGCTTCTACGCCGTATTCCCAGAAGAACGTCGACATAGTCCAAGAGTATAAGAATGACTCAAACTCGTCGTAACCTGCGTGTCGAGCTGCGGTGTAGTAAACACCACCGAAATATGGGTGCATTACGTAGTTTAGGAAGTGTTCGTCACGGTCCCATGTTGGACCAGCAGAAACGTTATCTTTCCACTTTTTACCTAATGAGCTGATATCACGTTGGTCATCATCCCACTTAGTAATACTTTCAGGGAGCAGAGTCATTAGACCCACTGTCACGACACTCAAGCCAAGAATGGTGTAGGTTTGACCCATTAGGTAATCCCAATCTTTCTCCTGACTCACCAACATGTGTTTTGGTTGTTGGATTGAGAAGTCGTACTCATCACTCGATTCGCTCAGTGCGTAATTGGTACTAGGCTTGTAGGTGTACAAGTTGTCATTAAAACAGTAATCTTGAGCACATTCATCCGAGTAAGAAAGGTTGATTGGCTGGTCGAAGTCGTATTGGCTTGCAACCGAGTTAACTGACATTAGCATTGAAAATGCGGCAGTAACCTTTGCTAGTAACGGTGATTTGGACACAAGGGTCTCCATGAGAAAGTTTGGAATTGATCAGGGTCACAATTATCTATTAAATGCCTGATTTAGGGAACTAATAATTTATAGCTTTTCCTAAGAAAACCTTAGGTTTAACATTATTAATATTAGTGAAAAGGCGAATTGCTCCAAATTCAACCATAGACCAGTTTGTAAATAATGCAGTGTCTTTTTATGACAACAAGGGATAGAAATATGACGAAAATCGCAATGTTAAGCACAGGTGAAGAAGTTCTTCATGGAGACATTGTAGATACAAACGCAGCTTGGATGTCTGCTGAGTTTTATCAGCATGGTTTTGCGCTTGCTAAGCGCTCAACTGTGGGTGATCAAATGAATGCTCTTGTTGAAGAACTGCTGATGCTGAGCTTTAACTATGATGTGGTTATCGTTAATGGTGGTTTAGGCCCGACAACCGATGATATGAGTGCTGCCGCCGCTGCAGCTGCTTCCGAGCAGAAACTCGTCATGTTCCCTGAATGGCTTGATCGTATGGAAGAGATGTTCTCTGGACGTGGCATGCCAATGCCAGACAGCAACCTTAAACAAGCTTTGTTACCTGCGAGTTCAGAGATTGTCGATAACCCTGTAGGGACGGCTTGTGGCTTCAAACTGAAAATTAACGATGCGACTTTCTATTTCACGCCGGGTGTACCAAGTGAATTCAAGCGCATGGTGACGTTTGAGATTCTTCCTGACTTGTCGTGTACCTACCCTCAAGTGGTTGCCTCTGAATGCAGTCGACTGTTTACGTTTGGTTTGTCTGAGTCCGGTATCTCTGATGTTTTGGATCAACTAAAGCTGCCAGAAGGTTATGAACTTGGTTATCGCTCTTATCTGCCGTTCATTGAGGTCAAACTGTTTGGTCCTAAGGCAGACTTAGAAACTCGCGTTAAGCTCCTGCAGATGGTTTACAAGCTGCTAGAGAGTAATGTCGTTAGTGTTGATGAGCCGATGATTGACCATATTGGACACATCATGGCGGAAAAAAAGAAGACGTTATCTGTGTCTGAAGTGTCGACCAAAGGTTCACTGTCAGCGTGGCTGCAATTGAATGAGCAGATAGAAGATTGCTTCGGACACTCATGGGTGATGGCTGAGCCAAAAGAGAGCGAACTTGAAAAGAGCGATCCATTAGCCGCGACCTTTGCGCTGGCTGGAGCAACAAGAGATAAGTGCGGAACTGAATTGGCTTTGGTGACTGGTAAGCTGGAAGGCAACACATTCAGCGTTGCATTGTCGACTGAAGCAGGCGAGTGGGGGCAGGTACTTGAGTTTTATCGTCAGTACTCGCGTGAAGACCAACGCAACGTGATTAAGACCGTTGCCGCCGATATGCTGAGAAGGCATTTAGATAACAAACCGATGTTTGGTACTTATTCTTCGGTTAAGCGATTAAAAGACATGTTTATTCCAGCGGCTATCATTAAGTAGCTATGTAAGCTAACGATGTAAGCGAACTCGCTAAGTCTGTATTAAAAACGCTAGAAAAAACGAAATAAAAAGGCCCAACATCTAAATAGGTGTTGGGCCTTTTGTTTATCTAGCCTTCTAGATAACCAAACAAGCAGCGATGTTTACACGCAACTCATCTCTGTAAGAACTCGATTACAAACCGCTTGTCATATGTAGGCTGTAGAACAAACCACGGCCGATTAACTCTGAAGCCAAGAACAATACTAGTGCTAAGCCAAGGTTAACTGGGTTCACTTTTGCTTTGTTCAGCATAGGTAGAATCCAAATCAACAAGCTTGCCATTAGCAGTGCCACTTGAAGAATCACATAGCTACCTAAACCATCGACTAACTCAGACGCTTTTGCCGCTGAAGTTTGGATGTCTCCGATTAGGTTCAGTTTTCCTACTGTCACAAGCAAGCTGATAGCAACAGCGATAACAGCCAACATGGTGATGTTACGGTCAACCGTAAAGCGGCTGTCGTTTGCGAATACAATCACGAACTGAGATAACAGCAAGCCACCCACAACCATCGTCATGATGAAGCTCAGTGGTGTGTAGATGTTGTCCCACGTCGGTACTGTGTTGATCATGTATACGTTGATCATCGCGTACATGAAGATAACACCCAGTACCATCGCGCCAATCATCAGTGCTTTCTGGATAGCAACGCCACCTTTCTTGACTACCGACAGTAACCATTGCAGGCCACCGACAGCGAAGAATGCCGCACCGAAGAACACTTCGTTAGACAACCAAGCCGAACCTAGCTGATTAAAAGCGTTAAACGCGCGCAGTGGAGAGCCAAGGTGCGTTGTCGAGAACATGAAGCCAAGACCCATCAGTACCCATAGGATAAACATTGGAACCTTGTAGCTGTTCAGCTTCTCTTCGTCATGACCAAGTACCAGTGCACGTGCGCCAATCAGTAAGTAACCACCAACCGCAGTTTGCGCCAGCACCGTAAAGAAGATTAAAGACCACTCATGAAAAATCATCTTACACCTCCTTCGGGTTTGCTAGGTGACCGCTGGTATCGCCAGTCGGCTTCGCGTTTTTGTTCAGCTTAATCACGATGTTTGGTAGCGTTTCTGTTGAAGATGGCAGTGGAGCCACATCCGCACCAGAGCCGTACTTCTCGCGAAGTGTATTGATTTCACCAAACTCCAATGCACGAAGTGGGCAAGACTCAACACAGATAGGCTGTTTGCCTTCAGAAACACGTTGGTAACAACCATCGCATTTCGTCATATGACCTTTCTTAGCATTGTATTGTGGTGCGCCGTAAGGACACGCATTGCTACAGTGCTGACAACCAATACATACGCTCTCATCAACCACAACCAAACCGTCTTCATCACGTTTGTGCATTGCGCCCGAAGGACACACTTTCACACACGCTGGGTTAGTACAGTGGTTACAAGCGATAGATAGGTAGTAAGAAAAGACATCTTTCTGAACCCAGGTATCACCATCTTGAGTGAAGCCACCACCGGCATATTCGTATACGCGACGGTAGTTCGTTTTGATGTCTAGATCGTTATAATCTTTACAAGCAAGCTGACAGGTTTTACAACCCGTGCATTTACTTGAATCAATGTAAAAGCCGTATTGTTTCATTCCAACCTACCTTATGCTTTCTTTAGCGCTTTGATTTGAACTAGGTTTGTATGCTGAGGGTTACCCTTAGCAAGTGGGCTCGGGCGCTGAGTCGTCAGCACGTTGATAGAGCCTGCATGGTCGATCTTCTGACCATCTGGTGCGTACCATGCACCTTCGCCTAGTGCGACAACTCGAGGAAGAATCCTAGGTGTCACTTTCGCTGGAATATGTACTTCGCCACGGTCGTTGAAAATACTCACCATGTCGCCGCTTTCAATACCACGTTCTTTTGCATCGATTGGGTTGATCCACAACTCTTGCGGTGCTGCTGCTTTGATTTCTGCAACGTTGCCGTAAGTCGAGTGAGTACGAGCCTTGTAGTGGAAACCGGTTAGCTGAAGTGGGTACTTCTCTGCTAGTGGGTCGTTATGACCTTCGAAAGAGTCCGCGTAAATCGGAAGTGGGTGAATCACTTCGTCTTCTTTCAGCTTCCAAGTCTTCGCGATATCAGCCAGTTGCTCTGAGTAGATCTCGATCTTGCCACTTGGTGTGGTCAGTGGGTTCGCTTCAGGATCTTTACGGAAATCTTCATAAGCGATGTAGTGGTGGTCGTAGCTACGTTTGTAGATACCCAGCTCTTTCATCTCTTCGAAGGTTGGCAGTGTTGGATCGTTCTTACGAGTTTCTGCGTAAAGGTGCTCAATCCATTGCTCTTGAGTACGGCCTTCGGTGAACTCTTTTTCTACGCCCATTCGTTTCGCAAGCTGAGTACACATCTCGTAGATAGATTTTGCTTCAAACTGAGGCTCAATCGCTTTCTGCGCGTAGATGAAGTAAGGCATGTTCGCCGCTTTACCGTCCATACACCAGTCGTCTTGCTCAGACGTTGTTAAGTCTGGCAGGATGATATCGGCGTACTTCGCTGAAGACGTCATATGGTTATCAACCACGACAATCATTTCACACGCACTTTCATCTTGAAGAATCGCGTGAGTCTTGTTGATGTCTGAGTGTTGGTTAATGATGCAGTTACCTGCGTAGTTCCAGATCATCTTGATTGGGTTCTTAAGGCGCTCTGCACCGCGAACACCATCAGTGATGTCGGTCATTTCATGGTGACGGTAAATCGCGTCTGTCCACATGAACATTGAAATAGACGTTTCAACTGGGTTTGGCACAGTAGGGAAGCGCACAAATGGAATGTTGATGTCGCTTTCACGAGCGCCTGTTGAACCGCCTGATACGCCCACAGAACCAGTGAGCAGTGACAGCATCGCGATTGCACGACACGCTAGTTCACCGTTCGCAGTGCGTTGTAAGCCCCAACCTTGGTGAATCGCACATGGTTTCGCTGTGCCCATTTCACGGCCAAGCTTAACGATGGTGTCAACTGGAATACCCGTGATCTTAGAAGCCCATTCTGGTGTCTTCTCTACGCCATCTTCACCTAAACCTAGGATGTAAGATTTGTAGTCGCTGTTTTTAGGCGCTGATGCAGGAAGGGTCTTCTCATCGTAACCGACACAGTATTTGTCTAGGAACGGTTGGTCGACAAGGTCTTCAGTGATCATCACGTGTGCAAGACCCGCTACCAATGCCGCATCTGTAGAAGGACGAATTGGGATCCATTGATCTTCACGGCCACCGGCAGTATCGGTGTAGCGAGGGTCGATGATGATCGTTCTTGCGTTTGATTTGTTTTTGCTTTCAACGTAGTGGTGGATCTGGCCGCCACCAGACATACGCGTCTCAGCAGGGTTGTTACCAAACTGAATGTTAAGTTTAGTGTTCTCTAAATCAGAGAAAGAGTTGTTGTTTGCCCAACCGCCGTAGGTGTAGCTCAAGCCTTTCGTGATTTGCGCTGTTGAGTAGTCACCGTAATGGTTTAAGTAACCACCACTTAGGTTCATTAGACGAGCAATCAGCGTTTGAGCTGGTGGCCAAGATTTAGTAACCGTGCCGCCCAGCGTACCTGTACCGTAGTTTAGGTAGATAGTGTCGTTACCGTAGTCTTTGATAAGGCGTTGCATGGTGCCAGCGACTTCATCATAAGCCTCTTCCCAGCTAATACGCTTAAACTTACCTTCACCACGTTTACCCACACGTTTCATTGGGTACTTTAGGCGATCTGGGTTATAAACACGGCGGCGCATCGAGCGACCACGTAGACACGCACGAACTTGGTGATGACCGTATTCGTCAGTGCCTGTGTTGTCTGTTTCTACGTATTTGATTTCACCGTTTTGTACATGCATACGCAGTGGGCAGCGAGAGCCACAGTTTACTGTACATGCACTCCATACGATTTTCTCATCCACATTTTCAGCAACTGCAGCCGCTACTGGTTTGGATTTGAAAGGTAATGCAATACCGCCCGCAAGTGCAGCTGCACTACCTACTGCAGAGGAAGCTTTCATGAAGCCTCTTCGAGTAAGATTCATTACCCCAGATTCTTTCTTATTCGTCATTCTAAGATGCCTTTTGCTATTGATAGCTAGCACTTTATAGGTAGTTTGTTCTTTATGTATTTATTTCGAATTATTGATTGATTGGCATCAAATAAGTGTGGAATTTAAAGTTTATGAATTGAATGTATAAAATAGATCAAAGAATGAAATGAGTTAATTAATATAATTATCTTTAAACCTATAACGGTATAAATAATAATGATTATCGATACGCATAAATTGTTGGGTTCGCTATTTTATCAAGCGACAAGTAAAGAACAGTTAATCACCATTGTCGAAGCTTTGGTTGAGAGCGAAGTACTCTCTGAAGAATGCTTGCAGGCATTAAGAAGCGAAGACGAAGATGCGCTCGCAGCAGAGTTCAGCCGCCTGTTTGAAGGCGTTGGAGACATGCCAGCTCCGCCTTGGGGTTCTGTGTACCTAGATAAAGACCGCGTTGTGTTTGGTGCTTCTACGGTTGAGTATCGCCAGTTTTTAGAATTGAATCAGATTGAATTAGACACTGGGTTAAGAGAGCCGGAAGATCAATTTGGTTTAATGTTATTCGCTCATGCGTATTTGTTAGAAAATAATAATATTAATTCAGCCGGTGAATTACTTGAGGGTCACTTATTAACTTGGTCTTCTGTTTATTTAGAAAAACTAAATAAAGCATCAGAGTTATCTTTTTATAAAAAGCTATCGGTTGATGTAATAGATTGGTTTAAGTACTTAATATCTGAATATAATTTAAACGTTGCTACTAAAAAGTTATATATCGACTAATGTCTGAACAAATAAATTCAAATAGACGCGGTTTCTTAACTCGACTTTCTAAACCGGTTAAAGCAGCCGCGAATTATGAAGAGATATCACAGCGCTTGCATGCAAGACCGCCAAGAGCGGTCGATGAGGTGCTGTTTGAGCGTCTTTGCGACGGTTGTGGATTGTGTGAACAATCGTGTCCAAATAGCGTTATTGATATGCTAGAGGGCAGTGCGCTGCTGAATTTGGATTACAACAGTTGTTCTATGTGTAACAAATGCACTGAAGTGTGTCCGACCGGCGCACTTCATCCAACGGTCACGCCTTATATCGACCTCAAGCCGAGCTTTGCGGATAGCTGCAATAATTACATGCAAATGGACTGTTCAGCATGCCAAACGGCGTGTTCAGCTGGTGCAATACACATCGAAGTAGGAGAGTTGCCTACAGTGGACAAAGATAAGTGTAACGGCTGTGGAGAGTGCCGAAGCGCTTGTTATATTGGCTCTGTGACTCTTAACCTGACTCAGCAATAAACGTTTGGCTTTGTATGACACAAGCCAACAGGAAGATTTGGTTGAGTGATAGACGAGTCGCTTTAGATACCTAAAGACATAAATAGAAAAGGGTCCGCATTCCTAAAGGAAGCGGACCCTTTTTTGATTCTTATTGACGATATTCGAACAAAGTGACCTAAAGCCAGCTGGCTTATGCGCGTTTTTGCTTGTTTCTATGAATAACGTTACTCAGCGATAGCTCAGTCTTTGCTTTACAGATACAAGGCAATATCTCATTACCTTGCGTGTAAGCCATAGCAAAACCAACGTACTCGACCTCACCAGAATCCAACGTGCAGCGGCAAGCGCCACAGTGACCATCTCGGCAGTTGTATTCTGGCTCTAACCCAGCTTGTTCCATTGTTTCCAACAGAGTGTTTGAAGGGTTAGATTCAATTGAAGTCAGTTTGTTGATTTTGATTGTTGGCATTACAGCTCAAATCCTTCAAAGTCGTCAGCTTTTACTTCGTTGTCGATTTGGCCAACTAGGTAAGAACTGATTTCTGCTTCTTGTGGAGCAACTTGAACGTTATCTGAAGACAACCAAGCGTTGATCCATGGAATTGGGTTCGACGTTGCTGCTGGGTAAGCCGTACCTAGGCCAACAGCCTGCATACGGATGTTGGTAATGTACTCAACGTATTGGCAAAGAATGTCTTTGTTCAGACCAATCATAGAGCCATCTTTGAATAGGTATTCTGCCCACTCTTTCTCTTGCTCAGCCGCTTCTTTGAATAGGTCGAAACACTCTTGCTTACACTCTTCAGCGATCTGCATGAATTCAAAATCATCTTGACCATTGCGTAGCAAGTTGATCATGTGCTGTGTACCAGTAAGGTGAAGGGCTTCATCACGAGCGATTAGCTTGATGATCTTCGCGTTACCTTCCATTAGCTCACGCTCAGCGAATGCAAATGAACATGCGAAACTTACGTAGAAACGAATCGCTTCTAGTGCGTTTACAGACATTAGACATAGGTAAAGTTTCTTCTTCAGGTCGTGAAGTGAAATCTTGACGTCTTCGCCGTTGATGCTGTGGTTGCCTTCACCGTAGCGGTGGTAGTCAGCCGTTAGCTTGATTAGGTCGTCGTAGTAGAAAGCGATGTCTTTAGCACGCTTCAGAATCTCTTCATTTTCAACGATGTCGTCGAATACTACGCCTGGATCATTCACGATGTTACGGATGATGTGCGTGTAAGAACGAGAGTGAATCGTTTCAGAGAAAGACCAAGTTTCAATCCAAGTTTCAACTTCTGGTAGAGATACCAATGGAAGTAGGGCAACGTTAGGGCTGCGGCCTTGGATTGAATCTAGAAGCGTTTGGTACTTCAAGTTAGAGATGAAGATGTGCTTTTCATGCTCAGGAAGCTTGTTGTAGTCGATACGGTCGCTAGACACGTCTACTTCTTCTGGACGCCAGAAGAAAGAAAGCTGCTTCTCGATAAGCTTTTCGAAGATTTCGAATTTTTGTTGGTCGTAACGTGCAACGTTTACCGACTGACCCAAGAACATTGGTTCTTTTAGTTGGTCATTTTTTTGCTGAGAAAAAGTACTGTAAGCCATAAATGCCTCAAATCCTTTAAAGACCCGTAATAAAACGGACCCTGTTAATGCTTTAAACCCAGAGAAGATAACTCTTCTCTGGGGTCTTAATGTTTATTGCGGTTTAGATCTTACAACCGCCGCCTTCACAATCTTCTTCCGGCACTTGAACTGCATCGCCTTGGTCGTCTTTAGCACCATCACGAGTGTTATGGTAGTAAAGCGTCTTAACACCGTACTTGTACGCTGTTAGTAGGTCTTGAAGCAGCTTCTTCATTGGTACTTTACCGCTGTCGTAAACACTTGGGTCATAGTTAGTGTTTGCAGAGATAGCTTGGTCAACGAATTTTTGCATGATACCCACTAGGTGTAGGTAACCGTCGTTAGAACCAATGTTCCAAAGTAGCTCGTAGTTCTCTTTAAGATTTAGGAAATCTGGAACCACTTGCTTAAGGATGCCGTCTTTCGATGCTTTCACTGATACGTAACCACGTGGTGGCTCGATACCGTTAGTCGCGTTCGAGATTTGAGACGATGTCTCAGAAGGCATAAGCGCTGTTAGCGTAGAGTTACGCAGACCGTGCTCCATGATCTCTTCACGTAGAGAATCCCAATCGTAGTGCAGTGGCTCTTCACATACTAAGTCGATATCTTTTTTGTAAGTATCGATTGGCAGTAGGCCTTTCGCGTAGTTGGTCTCGTGGAAAGATGGGCAACGGCCTTGCTCTTTCGCTAGTTCAACAGATGCTTTTAGCAAGTGGTATTGAATTGCTTCAAAAGTACGGTGAGTCAGGCCATTCGCGCTGCCATCAGAGTACTTAACACCATTCTTCGCTAGGTAGTATGCGTAGTTGATTACACCTACACCTAAAGTACGACGGTTCATTGTCGACTTGTATGCAGCTGGAAGCGGGTAGTCTTGGTAATCAAGCAGTGCATCTAGAGCACGAACAACCAGCTCAGAAAGCTCTGCTAGGTCGTCCAGTTCATTGATTGCGCCAAGGTTGAATGCTGAAAGCGTACATAGTGCAATTTCGCCTTCGTCATCTTCTACGTTAGAAAGTGGCTTAGTAGGAAGCGCGATTTCTAGACATAGGTTCGATTGACGAACAGGTGCTACTTCAGAATCAAACGGGCTGTGTGTATTACAGTGGTCAACGTTCTGAATGTAGATACGACCAGTAGAAGCACGCTCTTGCATTAGCAGAGAGAAAAGCTCAACGGCTTTAACCGTTTCACGCTTCACTGAAGGATCGTTTTCGTACTTAACGTATAGCTCTTCAAAACGGTCTTGGTTTTCGAAGAACGCATCGTAAAGGCCAGGTACGTCTGAAGGTGAGAACAGGCTGATGTTGCCACCCTGAACTAGGCGAGAGTACATAAGCTTGTTCAGCTGTACGCCGTAATCCATGTGACGAACTCGGTTCTCTTCAACGCCGCGGTTGTTTTTCAGTACTAATAGAGACTGAACTTCACCGTGCCATAGTGGGTAGAATACCGTTGCTGCACCGCCACGAACACCACCTTGAGAACAACATTTTACTGCTGTTTGGAAGTATTTGTAGAAAGGGATACAGCCTGTGTGGAACGCTTCACCATTACGGATTTCAGAACCAAGCGCACGGATACGACCTGCGTTGATACCAATACCAGCACGTTGAGATACGTAACGAACAATTGAGCTTGCTGTCGCGTTGATTGAATCAAGGCTGTCACCACACTCGATCAGTACACAAGAACTGAATTGACGAGTAGGCGTACGTACACCAGACATGATCGGTGTAGGTAGAGAAATCTTAAACGTAGACGATGCGTCGTAAAAACGTTTGATGTAGTCAAGACGAGTCGATTTCGGGTATTTAGCGAATAGACACGCAGCAACTAAAATGTAAAGGAACTGAGCACTCTCGTAGATTTCTTTCGTTACACGGTTTTGCACGAAGTATTTACCTTCGAGCTGCTTAACCGCTGCGTAAGAGAAGTCTAAGTCACGTTTGTGGTCGATGTACTCGTCAAGCTCTTCGAATTCAGCTTTCGTGTAATCTTCCATAAGGTGGCTATCGTATTTACCCATATCAACCAGTTTTGCAACGTGGTCATACAGTGCAGGCGGCTCGTATTCGCCGTACGCTTTTTTACGTAGGTGGAATACAGACAGACGTGCTGCTAGATATTGGTAATCAGGAGTCTCTTCAGAGATTAAATCCGCTGCTGACTTGATGATAGTTTCATGAATGTCAGTAGTGGTGATGCCATCGTAAAACTGAATGTGAGCTTTCAATTCTACTTGTGATACAGAAACATTGTGCAAGCCTTCAGCTGCCCATGTAATCACGCGATGGATCTTCTCTAGATCGATCGTTTCTTTGCGCCCGTTACGCTTGGTAACAGTAAGTTGTTGGTTCATTCTGCTTAATTTCCCTAACAAAACTGAACAAGGCCGTGTTTTTGTGTATTTCTGTGTAATTTTTGTAAATTACGTTTCGGCTTTGTGATCTTGGTCTACCCATACATTGTAGTTCAAACACAACATATAGGGGTCATTTGTTTGTTGGGTTACAAGATAGTGCTACAACTGATATTTTTCAAGGTAAAGAAATGGGGTTGCTTGTGGATAAGTGGTGGATTGAAAAAAAACTGTAAGTGACCACTAACTGATGAGGTTATATGTGACTTGATTGTATAAAAGTCGGCTTTTAATGATGCTTTATTTTTGCACGCCCATAAAAAAAAATTCCTTGATCTTTGGCCAAAATGGGCGATTGATTTTAGGCGATTAAATTTAAATCGAGGTGGTCAAAATGGAAGCTAGCGCACGAAATTTAGACTGAAAAAAGTCGCAAAGTTATGGTAATTGCAACTCTTTTCATTCGTCTTTTTTACAAAAGGTTTTACGGTAGGGCTACCGATATTTTTTAGCCAAAGTTTTGCGTGTGGACGATGTAGTTTACGTCTACATTTGTGCCTAAACGATAAGTGTCCGTAAGAGGATTGTAGTGCAGCCCTGTAATCCCTAGTTCTTGCAGCGGAGTGTTATCGACCATCTTGATAAGTTCAGCAGGGCGAATGAACTTCTCGTGTTCATGAGTGCCTTCTGGAACGATCCTCAATAGCTTCTCTGCACCAACAATCGCAAACAAGTAAGATTTGAAATTACGGTTTAATGTAGAAAAGAACACGTGGCCGCCCGGTTTCACCAATTTCGAACAGGCAGTGATAACAGATTGTGGGTCAGGAACGTGTTCAAGCATTTCCATGCACGTTACCACATCGTACGTCTGTGGGTTCTGTTCTGCGTGGTCTTCGATAGTGCTCTGGATGTAATCGAGCTTGGTGCCCGTTTCTAATGCGTGAAGGCGCGCGACTTCTAGCGGTTCTTTACCCATGTCTAGGCCTGTCACTATCGCACCTTCAACCGCCATGCTTTCTGCAAGAATACCGCCGCCGCAGCCAACATCGAGGACTTTCTTACCAAATAGGCCTTCAGTCTTCTCTAATACGTAATTTAGGCGCAGTGGGTTGATTTGATGTAGTGGCTTAAATTCGCCTTCTAGATCCCACCAGCGTGACGCCATGTCTTCGAATTTCTTGATTTCTGCTGGGTCTACGTTCTGTGATTTAGTCATAATCGGCATTTCCAAGTTAAATAATGCATCCATGAAATTGCAGGCATTATAACTTGCCTTTTCGCGCTGACCAGAAGATCTACAATTTTGCTAGTTTATTGGATGTAAAGTGACCATGTTTCAGCAAGATATGATGCGGAGGTGCAATTTCTCATCAATTGATTGGCTACAAGGGTCACAAGATGGTAAAAGGAGAGGGAAAGTGATGCCTCCGTAGGTAAATTTGTGTTATATTTTTCGGTCTTATACGTATTCAAAAATACGATCTGACTATAGAGGGAAAATGGCTCTATGAGCGATCTAGCGAAAGAGATCACGCCCGTAAATATTGAAGATGAGCTTAGAGGTTCATACCTAGACTACGCGATGTCCGTCATCGTTGGTCGTGCCCTTCCAGATGTGCGTGATGGCCTAAAACCTGTACACCGCCGCGTTTTGTTCGCGATGAATGTACTAGGTAATGATTGGAACAAACCATATAAAAAGTCTGCTCGTGTAGTAGGTGATGTAATCGGTAAATACCACCCACATGGTGATAGTGCTGTATACGATACTATTGTTCGTATGGCGCAACCGTTCTCACTGCGTTACATGCTAGTTGATGGCCAAGGTAACTTTGGTTCTATCGATGGCGACTCCGCGGCTGCAATGCGTTATACCGAAGTTCGTATGGCGAAAATTGCTCACGAGCTCCTGGCTGACCTTGATAAGGAAACTGTGGATTACGTACCGAACTACGATGGTACAGAACAAATTCCAGCAGTACTTCCTACAAAAATTCCTAACCTATTGGTAAACGGTGCTTCTGGTATCGCAGTAGGTATGGCTACCAACATCCCACCACATAACCTTGGTGAAGTTGTTGATGGCTGTTTAGCATTTATCAATAATGAAGATATCACTATTGATGAGCTAATGGACTATATCCCTGGTCCTGACTTTCCAACAGCAGCACTTATCAGTGGTCGTAAAGGCATCGTAGATGCTTACAAGACTGGCCGCGGTAAGGTTTACATGCGTTCAAAAGCGGATATCGAAGTAGAGAAGAATGGTAAAGAAACCATTATCGTTACTGAGATCCCTTACCAAGTAAACAAAGCTCGTTTGATCGAGAAGATTGCTGAACTGGTTAAAGATAAGAAAGTAGAAGGCATCAGTGCACTGCGTGACGAGTCTGATAAAGACGGTATGCGTATTGTTATTGAATGTAAGCGTGATGCAGTAGGCGAAGTGGTTCTTAACAACCTATACGCTCAAACTCAACTGCAAACGACTTTCGGTATCAACATGGTTGCGTTGAATAACGGTCAACCACAGTTGTTCAACATCAAAGACATGCTTAAGTGCTTCGTAGACCACCGTCGCGAAGTTGTGACTCGTCGTACTATCTTCGAATTGAAGAAAGCACGCGACCGTGCACACATCCTTGAAGCATTGTCTCTAGCACTTGCTAACATTGATGAAATCATTGAACTGATCAAGAGCGCGCCAACACCAGCAGAAGCTAAAGTTGGTTTAGTGTCTCGTGGTTGGGATCTTGGTAACGTTGCTTCAATGCTTGAGCGTGCAGGTACTGACGCAGCTCGTCCTGATTGGTTAGAAGACCAATACGGCATCCGCGATGGTCAATACTTCCTAACGGAAACACAAGCACAAGCAATTCTAGAACTTCGTCTTCACCGCCTAACAGGCCTTGAGCACGAGAAGATTCTAGACGAGTACAAAGCCCTTCTAGAAGAAATCGCTGAGCTAATGCACATTCTTGCAAGCACTGAGCGTTTGATGGAAGTTATCCGTGAAGAACTTGAAGCAGTACGTGAAATCTATGGCGACGAGCGTCGTACAGAAATCACAGCGGCAGTTCATGACATCGACATGGAAGAGCTGATTGCTCAAGAAGACGTTGTAGTAACGCTTTCTAACGCAGGTTACGTTAAGTACCAAATCCTAAGCGACTACGAAGCTCAGCGTCGTGGTGGTAAAGGTAAGAGTGCAACTAAGATGAAAGATGAGGATTACATTGAGCGTCTGCTTGTTGCTAATACTCACGATAACATCCTATGTTTCTCTACTCGTGGTAAGACATACCGTCTGAAAGTTTACCAACTGCCATTAGCAAGTCGTACTGCTCGTGGTAAGCCTATCGTTAACATTCTTCCTCTAGAAGAAGGTGAGCGTATCACGGCTATCCTGCCTGTTTCTGAGTTCTCTAACGAGAAATTCATCTTCATGGCAACGGGTGACGGTACTGTTAAGAAGACATCACTGGATCAGTTCGCAAACGTACGTGCTAACGGCCTAATTGCAGTTAACCTACGTGACGATGATTCACTGATTGGCGTTGACATCACTAACGGTGATAGCGACATCATGCTGTTCTCTAAATCGGGCAAAGTTGTTCGCTTTAACGAGGACAAAGTACGTGCAATGGGCCGTACTGCCTCTGGTGTTCGTGGTATGAAGCTTCCAGAAGACGATCAAGTAGTATCGTTGATTGTTCCTTCTAACGAAGGCGATATCCTAACTGTGACTCAAAACGGTTACGGTAAGCGTACTGAACTAGCTGAATACCCAACGAAAGGCCGTGCAACGCAAGGTGTGGTTTCTATCAAAGTCTCTGAACGTAATGGCCCAGTTGTTGGCGCTGTTCAAGTTGAAGAAGGCGACGAAATGATGATGATCACCGACGCAGGTACGCTAGTACGTACTCGCGTTGCGGAAGTGAGCCAAGTTGGTCGTAACACTCAAGGTGTAACACTGATTCGTACTTCTGACGACGAGAACGTTGTAGGTCTACAACGTATCGACGAAGTAGAAGAAGCTGAGGTTGTTGAAGGCGAAGCTGAAGTAGCAAACGCTGAAGCAGCAGTCGTTTCTGAATCAAGTGAAGAGCAAGCATCAGACGCTTCTGATAGCGAGCAAGACACTGAGTAATCTTTCACTTCTATAAATAGAAGTTGAGACAAAAAGCCGAGCCATTGTGCTCGGTTTTTTATTACCTAGAATTTGGCTGTGACTTGTTTAAAAGCCAATAGCTAAACCTCGATCAATATTGTTTTAGTGAGAAAAAGGTACAGTAAAGCGTCAATGAAAGGAGAATGGAATGGATATCTGGTTACTGATTGCTTTGCTGCTAATGAGCCTATTTCTAGTGGCAATCGTGATCGCATCAAACAGAAAAACCAGTCATCTTAAAGGCAACCTCCTTATTTCATGTGTGGCGATATTAGCCAGCATTCTGGTTTGGTCTCAGATGAAACAAGAAGCCCCTCAACTTACTTCAAGTGACGACAGCAGCTATACAGCAACAGATTTCCAAAATGAACTTCAGCAGAGCCTGGAGCAAGACCCTAATCAATCAGACCTTTGGTTTAAGCTTGGTGGTGTTTATATGCAGAAAGGGGAGTTTGATGCTGCATTTACCTGTTACGACTATGCGATTCGTTTAGACCCACAGGCGCCTTCAGGGCTTTATGCAGCTAAAGCGAGCGCCTTGTATTACCTAAGTTCACAGGCGATGAGTGATGATGTGAAAGTGCTCTTAAATCAATCCATGGAGCTTGATCCCAACGATCGTACGGCATTGATGTTGATAGCGACCGATCACTTCATCAGTATGCGCTACCAACAAGCGATCGATGCTTGGACTCAAATTCTCGATTCTAACCAGAAAGGCATTGATCGTGTCTCTATCATCCATTCGATCAACCAAGCTAAGCAAATGATCCGTTAAACGGGCACTATCTGTAATTTCGAGATTATTTGCTTTCTTGCATCTCAATTAAACCGCCAGCGTTGTGGATCTGTGTAAACCCTTGAGCTTTCAAATACTGGTAAGCTTGTCCTGAGCGGTTACCACTGCGGCAATACAAAACGATAGGTTGAGCTTTGTCTATGCTGGCAAAGTGCGTAGCGACTTCAGAAAGAGGGTAGTTAATCGCATTGTCCAGATGACCTTGCTTGAACTCTCCTGGTGTCCTGACATCAACGACCAGCGCACCTTCCTCAATCATTTCCCACCCTGTTTCTGCTCGTTCTGAGGCGTGAAGTCCTGAACTTGTTAATGCGATGCATAATGCCGAAAGCGAAAGTAAGTGCTTCATTCTTTGTTCCTTGAATTAGCTAAAAGGTAATGTGAAATTGGGACGGTTGAGTGCGCCCAAATCTAAAAAACCAGCCACACCTTTACAGTGTGACTGGTTTTATCTTATTGGTCTATTTGAAGGAACTAGTATTCGTAGTTAGCTTCACGCTTTTCAGCTTGCTCTTCCCACTTAGGAACCACGGTGTCTAAGAAGTGTTGCTTCTCAGCATTCATCTTATCCATGTCCATTCCTAGCGCTTTCTGAGCGGCTTCTTTGGTTGAGATATCTGGAATCTCGATTGGATCGGTAATGCCTTTCTTCGCAAGTAGACGAACAATCTTAGTTCGCGCGTCTGCTGCGCGGTCAACCGCCGTTCCAAGAACCTCTAGGGCTACTTCAGGCGCGTGCATGTGAACACCATGAGATGCGATAGCGTAGTCCCAACGCCATTGCGCATGACGAATATCTTGTAAGATAGGTGCCATCTCTTGTTCTGTTGCGCCTGCTTCCCATGCTGCGCCTGCTTCAAAGTGAGCGGCTACGATTTGTTTCTCAGCGGTCAGCTTCATGTTTAGTACTTGAGCTTTGCGGCTTGAAACGATGTTACGCATGGTCTCTTTAGATTGAGTATGGCAGTTAGCACAAGTGTCTTCGAAGCGGTCAAACGGGTTACCTACTTTATGGTCGGTGTAAACGGTACCGTCTTCTTTCGTCACTTTAGGCATGTGGCAGTCAACACAAGCGACGTTGTTCTTACCGTGAATACCTTCACGCCAAGTTTCGTAACCTGGGTGCTGAGCCTTTAGCATTGGTGCTTTAGAGACTTTATGTGTCCAATCTTTAAAACCAATCTGATCGTAGTACTCTTCCATCTGTTCAACACGCGTCCCTTTATCCCAAGGGAATTTCACACCTTTTGTTGGACCCGTGAAGTAGTATTCCACGTGACACTGAGCACACACAGAGGCTTGCTGATCAAAGCGACCTTGCTCTTCGAAGTTCTTCCCAATCGCATCGAACGCACGTTCAACATAAGGACGAGTGATCTTTAGTGCAGGTTCGCCATTTTTAAAGCCTTCACTTTGAGTATCGTGACAGTCGGCACAACCAATTGGATTGACTATCTCGCTGCCAAGACGAGCCCATTTACCTTCAAAGTAGCCGTCTTCACCACGCTCTTCAATAACGCGTGCTACGTCTGGGCTTTTACAGCTCCAGCACGCCATTGGCATTGGGCCTGAATTTTCGTCGGTTGGTCCGCCAGTACGCAGGGTTTGTCTTACATCATCAACCGCATAAAAGTGGCCGCGGGCTTTGTTGTAGTCTTTCGCGAAACCGTAGCCCGCCCATAGAATAACCATGTTTGGATCTTCTTTTAGTGCGTCTTCAATGGCTTCGCTCTCTGACGTTTGTCTCCATGAATGGTATTGATCTGGGTGGTTTTGCTCGAACTGATCGTTACGAGGATCACCAATTTCTTTTTGTTCAGACGCAGCAAAACTGGTCGCGCTTACTAGTGATGCGCTAACCATTAATAATGCTGTGACGGAATTACGTATCCAATGCTTTTTCACAGTGATATCTCCAATATACTGATTTTTATACCAAGCGTTGTGAGTTTGCTATTCAAATTAAGAACTGGAGAATTGCTGTTTATATTAATTCATAAATAAACACATTTTGTTACGTGTCGGATGTTTGCTTGTTTTAGATCAATTAATGACAGTGACTTCAATCACGTTGAAGTTTATATAACCCTAAAGGGGTATGTGGACATCAAGTTAGACTGGTCTTATTGATAATTATTATCATATATAACAAACAATTACCCGACATGCCCTCACTATAAATAGGGTGATTGTGTTCACATATTACCCTTTGTATATTTCGCTTTACCTAATTAGGGGTATATTCTAAATATAGAAAGCGTTGTGGCTTATCCAAAATAAGAATTGATATCATTTAAGCGGTAATAATATCGTTTAAGGGTACTTTTGTTTAACCGGAATATTATTTAGTTGAGAGTTAAATAATGCCGGTATAAGGAAAGGATAAAATGGGCAATATTAAATTGGCCATAGTCATAATGCTTAAATCCCTTCTAGCATTCTGCCTCTATGGTTATTCCATTCATGCTGTTGCAGAGCCTGCTGTTACGCCAGTAGGAGAGTCAACAAGACATGAAGTCGAATTAATACGTGACAAAGATTACAAGTGTGTCCAATGCCATAAAGATTCTAAAGAAACGGTATTTGGTTCACATGGTGAGAGTGCGCACGCTTTGCTTGGCCGTGAAGTGAATTGCACAGATTGTCATAGTTCTATTGGCCCCGATCACCGTGATGGTGCACCTGAGGTGGTGAAGTATCGCGCGGCTCAATCACAACCCGGAACCGAAAAGGTTTTCCTCGATCCTAGCTTAATCCTAGATGCCAACAGCCAATGTATAGATTGTCATAAGCCTGATGATCTGCGCGAAGCGAGTTGGACTCATGACGTACACGCACAAAACTTAACGTGTTCAAACTGTCACGATGTGCATGCGAGTGAAGCGAAGGTGCTTGGCTTAGATAAAAAGCAAACCATCAAGCTGTGTGTGGATTGCCATTCAGACTTCAACCAGAAGAAAGAAGGGGAGTAATCTATGAGCTGCTCAAGAAGAAACTTTTTAGCTGGCGCGGGTGCCGTTATTTTCACAACTGGTGTTGCAGGTACTGCAGCGGTTACAAGCCGCAAAACGCTGGCTAATGTTCAGGAAGATGGCACCAAGCGTTACGGAATGGTTCATGACGAAACCGCTTGTATTGGCTGTACTGCTTGTACTGAGGCGTGTCGTGAAGTAAACAAAGTGCCTGAAGGCGTATCGCGCTTAGAAATCATAAAGAGCGAACCTCAAGGTGAATATCCAAATGTTGATTACCGTTTCACTCGTAACTCTTGTCAACATTGTGATAATGCACCTTGTGTGATGGTTTGCCCAACAGGCGCCGCCTATAAAGATGAGAAGACAGGAATTGTTGATGTACATAAAGAGAAGTGTGTCGGCTGTGGTTATTGCCTGCTAGCTTGTCCATATCAAGTGCGCTTCTTCCATCCTAAGAATAAGTCGGCCGACAAATGTAACTTCTGCCGCGATACCAATCTTGCGCAAGGTAAATTACCTGCTTGTGTTGAATCTTGCCCTACCAATGCGCTGATATTTGGCGACTTAAATGACCCTAAGAGCGAGATAAACCAGGTACTTAAATCTGAAGTGGTTTACAGAGATAAGGCTTATCTAGGTACTCAGCCAAAACTCTATAAAGTGCCACACCAAAAAGGGGAGATTTGATTATGAGTGCATGGGATACAGCGTTTCAATCAGGTACCGTGGTTTGGGACTGGATCATTGCTATCTATCTGTTTTTGGCGGGTATGTCAGCGGGTGCAGTGATGATCTCGATTTACCTTAAGAGAAAGGTGATTGAGGACGATCCAGCGAATAATGGTGTATTAAAGGCAACGGCTTTTCTAGCACCATTCGGGATCATCTCAGGTTTATTGATCTTGGTTTTCCACCTGACGAAACCACTATCATTTTGGAAGATCATGATCTTTTATAATCCGACGTCAGTGATGTCGATGGGTGTGATCTTATTCCAAGTGTATATGGTGATCCTATTTGTTTGGATCGGCATTATATTCCGAAATCAGATTGCCGTATTCTTGAGTGATCAAGCATGGTTAAAAGGGCGACTCGATTTTGTCAGTAACTGGATTGGCAAATTAGAATCTTTTGAGAATGTTTTTGAAATATTCTTAGCTGTGCTTGCGCTATTACTTGCGGCTTACACTGGCTTCTTACTCTCTGCGCTAAATACCTTCCCAATGCTGAATAACCCAGTGTTGCCGATATTGTTCTTATTCTCGAGTTTATCCTCGGGAGCGGCGGCATGTATTTTATTTGGTGTGTTGGTCTTTAAGGAGTCTCCGCATAGTGCGAGTATTTCTTGGATCCACGGCTTCGAACGTCCTGTTGTTATGTTTGAACTGTTTGTCCTTGTTACTTTCTTCACTGGGTTGATATTTGCTGGTGGTCAAAGTGAGCAGGCAGTATGGAACGCAATCGGCAGTGGTTTCTGGGCGAGTTGGTTCTGGTATGGCGTTATCGGTGTTGGCATGGTTCTACCATTGTTGCTGAATGCCGTTACACCAACCTCGATCCGCCATAGCTCGGTGTATATTTTCTCGGTGACTTCACTAAGCCTAATGGGCGTATTAATGCTGCGAACTTTTGTTCTTTATGCAGGGCAGTTAACGATAGCTTAATCTTGCTCAAGTTTATTAGTGAGCAGATGTTGGATACTAAATATCTGCTTATTAATGAACATGCTTTAAACAAATATGAGATGCGTGTTCAGATCGGCTCTGCTCAAGCGGAGCCTTATTGAGGTGATATGGTCGGTTCTTTGGGGCTGTTTAGTTTGGTGTTGGTTGCTGTACTCAGCAGCATTATTGGTGTGCATTCGTTTTACCAAATGCTAAATAAACGGACGCAAAATCTAGGTTTGATCCGCAGTTTCTCTCTTTCAAGCGCGTTGTTTTCTCTCGCTTCTTTCGCGTTGCTTGGCTATGCCTTTGTCAGTGATGACTTCTCTATTCTCTATGTCGCTGAACATTCAAATACTCAATTACCCTCATTTTTTAAGCTCGCAGCCGTATGGGCAGGTCATGAAGGTTCCTTGTTATTTTGGGTACTGACGATCAGCGTCTGGTCTGGCGTTATCGCCTTACAAAAACACTATTCAAATGAATACCAAAGCCGTGTGTTGTGGGTAATGAATCTACTGCTCGCGATATTTGCTTGGTTCACCTTATTCGCATCAAACCCATTTGAAATGAACGCGACATTACAGCTAGAAGGGCGCGACCTTAACCCAATGCTGCAAGATGTCGGTCTGATTTTTCACCCCCCACTGCTTTACCTTGGCTATGTCGGCTTTTCTGTGGTGTTGGCATTTGCAGTTGCCGCTTTGCTGGTTGATCCTATTGAGTTTGATTGGGTTGCCCATTGTCGCAGTTGGTGTTTAGTCGCTTGGATCTTTTTAACCGCGGGGATCATTCTTGGTTCTTGGTGGGCATATTACGAGTTGGGCTGGGGCGGCTGGTGGTTCTGGGATCCGGTTGAAAATGCAAGTTTGTTGCCGTGGCTTACTTCGACCGCTTTACTGCACAGCCTAGGCGTTGCTAAGGGCAAACAACAGTTACTGAAATGGTCTCTCAGTCTCGCTTTCATTACGTTTTGTTTGAGTATCTTAGGCACCTTCATTGTTCGTTCTGGTGTACTCACATCGGTACATGCTTTTGCCGTCGACCCAACCAAAGGTATCGCACTGCTTCTTATATTAGTTCTGGTACTGGTGAGTTCATTTTCTCTGCTTATCGTCAGAGGGGAATCTTTTGAATCAAGCCCGATTACCAGCTTCGCCAGCAAAAGCTTTTTGAGCTTAGTTGCGGTACTCATCTTTGTATTGGCCACAATCGTGGTTGTGTTCGGCACGTTTTATCCCATGATATTTGAACTGCTTGGACTGGGAAATATCTCGGTCGGTGCGCCTTACTTTAACCTCTTGATTGCACCTTTGGCTTTGCTTGCGTTGGCTGTCGTCGGCCTTGCCCCATTGCTGAGTATTAAGCCTCAAGCATCGAAAGGCGTTATTACGTTGATCGCTCTAGCATCTATTGGTCTCGGGTTCGCCTGTTACGTTTTGCAAGTAGAGAAGATTCAAGTGATGGCTCTGATGACATGGTCACTCGCATTTTGGGTTTTACTCACTCATGTGTATGGCTTGGTGGTAACACGCAGTTCCAAGTTCCAACGCAAAGTCTGGGTGATGACCTTTGCCCATGTTGGGGTTTCAGTGTTAGCGGTAGGTGCCGCGATGAATAGCTACCACTCGTTTGAGCGCAGCTATAAGTTAAGCCCGGGTGTAGAAGTCGAATTCATGGATTGGACGCTTTCTCATCGTGATACGGAGTTGTATGTCGCTTCAAACTTTACTGCAGAAAAAGCGATACTCAGCCTAGAGTCTGGCGAGCAGTGCTTTCCTATTTCGCCGGAAAGAAGACACTACCAAGTTCGAGTTATGAACATGAGTGAGCCCGCAATGAAATGGTTCTGGCATGGTGATGTTTATATCACCATGGGCGAGAAAGTCGATTCCACCGCTTACGCATTTCGTGTTCAGTATAAGGCGTATGCGCGCTGGATCTGGTTTGGTGGGCTGTTCTCCATTATCGGCGCTTTGCTCTCATTGACTCATCGTAAAAAGAAAACCGTTAAGGCGTCACAGTATGCATAACAGCGTTCGTAACAAGCTAATTACTCTAATTGCCTTAGCATTGATTGTGGTGCTGGGATTTGTCTTTGCGCTTGATAATAAGCAGCAATCGACCATGGTGTCTGAACAACAAAGGGCATTTCCAGAATTTACATCGAGTGCGTTAGTGAATAGTGAAGGCGTCAGTGGTCAGCAGAAAGTTACGCTTACTGATGTCACGCAGCACCCTTATCAACTGGTTAATGTATGGGCATCTTGGTGCGGGATATGTAAAACCGAACATTCATTTTTGCTTCAACTTCACGATAAAGGCATTCCCATCGTTGGGCTCAATTATCGAGATAACTCTGGGGCTGCGATTAACGTGTTATCGAACGATGGCAACCCGTACTTAACCGTGATCAGTGACCCTCAAGGCAAGTTAGCGTTAGAGTTGGGCGTAATCGGCACACCTGAAACGTATTTGGTTGATGCCAATGGCCAGATCATTAAAAAGCTATTGGGCGTGATTAATGAAATGGTATGGAAAGATGAGCTTGCGATGTATTTTGATGGTGTGAATGGATGATGAAGTCTCTAATACAAACCTTGTTTATGCTGTCAGCTCTTTTAGTGATTAGCCTTTCAACCATGGCTGAAGATCTGTTTACTGCCAGTAATACAGAGACGAGTATTCAAGTTGAACTGTTTGAGTTTGAAAACCCAGAACAACAGCAACGTGCTATTAGCTTGGCGAAAACGTTACGCTGCCCACAATGTCAAAACCAAAATCTGATTGAATCCAACTCACCAATAGCAAAAGACTTACGCCTTGTTGTGTTCAATATGGTGAAAGCAGGGAAGAGTAATAATGAGATTACTCGATATATGACGGAAAGATTTGGTGAATTTGTACTTTATAAGCCGGCGATGAAGGTTTCAAATCTATTACTTTGGTTGCTACCGAGCCTATTATTTCTCTTATTTATATATTTATCAGTAAAAAGTGTTAGGAAGAGCTCATAAAAATTGTGTATTACTGTTTACCAATTGACCTGTATTTTGTAACATTGACCGATTATAAAGGCTAAGCACTGCTATATAAGGATGTATCTGTGGATAACGTAATCTCAAATTTAAAGAAAGAGTTCCATACTCATGTCCGATCTGATAAATGGGCAGAAAAATACAGTGCAAAGTCGAGCATTTCTACGCTTACTCAAGAAGAGTTAACCGAATTAGAGAACGCTTGGGTTCAGCTTGTCATCTGGAAGCAAACTCAAGTAAGTTGATCGTTCTGTAAAAAATCGTAGTCTTAGCCGCAACTGATTAATTTATAACCCCATGTTGGTCATCCCAATGTGGGGTTTTTTCTTATGTGAAAAATAATTGTTATATTATAACAATTTGTACGAGGTCGACCTTGAAAAAAATTGTTAACAGCCTCATAGTGTCTATCATTAGATAGTTAGCTACAAAATATTGCCTAGACATATAATGTAGTGTTGTTAAATACATCGAATTTTCAAGTGAGTATAGCTATGGCGGAAGTGCGTGCCAGAATAGATTTCAAAGTAGGGGTAACAAGCAGTATTGATGCTGAACTTCTGTCTTTTCATGGATTGAAAACAGATAAAGAGCATGTTGCTGTGATATTTAAATCAGCAGACAAGACACAAGACATACCTCTTGTGCGTATGCACTCTGAGTGCCTGACTGGTGATGTTTTCCATTCCTCTCGCTGTGACTGTGGTGAGCAGCTAGACGAAACCATTAGAATTATGGGTGAGACGGGTGGAGTGATTCTTTACTTACGCCAAGAAGGTCGTGGTATTGGTTTATACAATAAAATCGATGCATACCGCCTGCAAAGCGAAGGCATGAACACCTATGAAGCCAACAACCACCTAGGTTTTGGCGATGACCTACGCGATTTTACTGAAGCTGCTGAAATGCTACGCGCCTTAGGTACTACAAAAATCCGCTTAGTCACCAACAACCCTAAGAAGATCAATGAGCTAAAATCTTTTGGTATTGAGATTGAAGAAGTGGTGAATACCTCTGCTCATATCAAATCGGGTAATGAAAGCTACCTGAAGGCAAAAGTCTCACACGGTAAGCATAATCTGGATATCTGATTAGCCTCTTTGTTACGCTTAACATAAAAATGTTTAAAGACCTCACATATGTGAGGTTTTTTTGTATTTATCTTGCAATAAAATTGTAAGTTTGTATTATTTCAATCCGTAGTGCAAATGATAATGGTTTGCACTATTACTACGAATAATAATTTAAAGCTCAACAAGGATGCTTCATGACCATTAAATCTTTAGTGACAAAAGCCGTAACTTCGTCACTCATTTTTGCCTCTGCTTCTTCTTTCGCAGCAGTAACTCAAGATCAAGTTGTAGAACATTACGCAGATATTGCGCATGCAGTGTTTGCAGATTCAGTAATTACAGCAAAAGCGTTGAACTCTTCTATTGATACCTTCTTAGCTTCTCCTTCTGCTGGCAACTTCGAACAAGTAAAACAAGCTTGGCTTGAGTCTCGCGTACCATACCAACAGTCAGAAGTTTTCCGCTTCGGCAACGCTGTTGTTGATGATTGGGAAGGCCAACTGAACGCATGGCCACTAGATGAAGGCCTGATTGATTATGTTTCGACTGATTACCAATATGAACTTGGTAACGAAGGCGCTAGCGCAAACATCGTGGCTAACAAGACTTTCCAAATTGGTCAGACTACCGTTGATGCAACCAACATCACCCCTGAGCTAATCGCAGACTTGAACGAGATCGGTGGTTCTGAAGCGAACGTAGCGTCTGGCTACCACGCAATTGAATTCCTACTTTGGGGCCAAGATTTAAACGGTACAAACAGCGGTGCAGGTGAGCGTGCTTACACTGATTTCGTTGTTGGCGCTGAGTGTACTAACGGCAACTGTGACCGTCGTGGCGCATACCTAAAAGCATCTGCTGAGCTACTTATCCAAGACCTAGAATGGATGGAAAAGCAGTGGGCTGAAGGCGAGAAAGGCAACTACCGTCAAGAGCTTCTTTCAGAATCTAGCGAGAATGGTCTTCGTAAAATGCTGTTTGGCATGGGTTCACTGTCTCTAGGTGAGCTAGCGGGTGAGCGTATGAAGGTGGCTTTAGAAGCTAACTCTACTGAAGATGAGCACGATTGTTTCTCTGATAACACGCACAACTCTCACTACTACAACGAGCAAGGCATCTACAACGTTTACACGGGTCTATACAAGCGTGAAGACGGTACTCTGCTTTCCGGCCCAAGCCTGTTCGACCTAGTAGAGCAAAAAGATGAGCAAGCTGCGAAAGAGATTCAAAAGCAGTTTGACCTAGCACGTGCACAAGTAGGCGAATTAGTAACGTCTGCAGAGAAAAACAACCAGCACTTCGATCAGCTAATCGCTGCTGACAACGCTGCGGGTAATGCACTAGTAAACAAAACAATTGTTGCGCTAGTGTCTCAAACAGCGGCTATTGAGCGTGCTGCGGGTGTGATTGGCATTGATAGCCTAAACCCAGACACAGCGGATCACGAGTTCTAAGAACCCGAGCCGACACAAATGTAAGGGCTCTGATTGAGCCCTTAATTGTTTGATCCTCAAGAAAGCCACACCCACATAAAAACTAAAATCAAAAACACAGCAAGGCAATGTATGAAGTCGTATCTCTCAGCCTCACTATTAACCGCACTGTTTTTCGTATCTCCATTACACGCTCATGAAACCTACTCTGGCGGCAAAACGACCGTGAAGAAAGAAGGAGCGAACGCTTTTTCCCTTCCCGCAGCCAATCTACCAATGAGTAAGCGCTTGGATTTCAGCGTAGGTAATAGCTTCTTTAGAAACCCTTGGGTTCCTGCACCGTCATCAACCGATGCTCGTGATGGGTTAGGACCACTATTTAATACTAACGGCTGTCAAAACTGCCACATCAAAGATGGTCGTGGCCACGCGCCAGAAGAAGGAGATGAGAACGCAGTATCCATGTTGGTTCGTTTAAGCATTCCGGCTGAAACGCCTGAGCAGCGACAAGCCTTCATTCGAGATGGTGGAATTCCAGAGCCGACGTACGGCGGTCAGCTACAAGATTTTGCGCTTCAAGGTGTAAAACCAGAGGGCAAAGTGAACATTAGCTACACGGATGTTCCTGTTGAATTCAAAGACGGCACCGTCGTTACTCTGCGTAAACCCACTTTAAATATTACTGAACTTGCTTTCGGCGAGATGCATCCTAAGACCGAGTTTTCAGCTCGAGTGGCGCCGCCAATGATCGGCCTAGGTCTGCTTGAGAGCATCCCACAAGAAACGATTCTTGGCTTCGCGAAGCAACAAGCTGCGGACAGCCAAGGCGTAACAGGCAAAGCCAATTATGTTCTTGATGTTCAAACTAACGAAATGGCGTTGGGTCGATTTGGTTGGAAAGCCGGACAGCCAAACCTAATGCAACAAAATGCAGCAGCATTTAACGGCGATTTGGGCTTAACAAGCAGTTTGTTCCCGAACGAAAACTGCACATCAGCTCAATCAACCTGTGATGATTTTCCAAATGGTGGTGAACCTGAAGTCAGCGATAATATCCTAGATTTTGTTGAGTTCTATTCGCAGCATTTGGCGGTTCCAATTCGTCGCAACGTTGATAAGCCTGCGGTTGTTCAAGGTAAAAAACTGTTTAAAGCTATTGGTTGTCAAAGCTGTCACCAAGCTGAAATTCGCACGGCAGAGCGTGAAGGCTTGCCTGCATTATCTAATCAGTTAATTAGCCCATATACCGACATGTTGCTACACGACATGGGTGAAGGCTTAGCGGACAATCGCCCTGAGTATCTTGCCAATGGTCAAGAGTGGCGTACCACACCACTTTGGGGATTAGGTTATACCAAAGAAGTGAACGGTCATACGTTCTTACTTCATGACGGTCGCGCAAGAAACGTTATGGAAGCGGTACTTTGGCATGGTGGTGAAGCAGAAATGGCAAAACAAAAAGTATTAGCTTTGAGTAGCAGTGAACGCGAAGCACTACTAGCGTTTTTGGACTCATTATAGGCTGTCTTGAATTCAGTTAAGCCAACGGCTTAGTTACTTAAGAAAACCGCTAACAAAAGACTGACTACCGCTGAACTTGTAGGGATACGAGGCCAGCGGTCGTTTCATATTTATTGAACTCATATAATTAAAAGAAAAACTAGGAAGTAAGGTAACAGCATGGCACATAAATTTTTGTTAATGCCCTTGTTGGTATTAATCATGGCAGGCTGCCAGTCATCGGGTGAGCAAACGGCTTCATCTGAGGTTAACGGTGTCTCTTATCAAGCAGACACGACTGCTCATATCAGCCGTAGCGTGTATCAACAAGAGTTTGATTCAGCCGTGCTATTCGCTAAGCAAGCCGGTGAGCTGGAAGTCTTGATGCAGGGTTACTGTGAAACCAACAATATTGAGCTGGATGCGTTGGAAAATCAGTGGCAGCTCACCATGAACAGCTGGATGGCACTACAAGGACAAGAAAGAGGCCCAACAGCGGCATTGGAACAGAGCTGGAATGTTCAGTTTTGGCCAGACAAAAAGAACACCACAGGTCTAAAAATGCGTCAACTGACTCAGCAAGATAAAGCTTGGTCACAAGATGAAATCGCACAGCAGAGTGTGACTGTTCAAGGGCTTGGCGCCTTGGAGTGGTCTCTGTACGACGAGCAATCTCCATTGCTTCAAGACAAAGCTTCAGGTTGTCTATCTTCACAAGCTATCGCACAAAACCTGGCGATGAAATCGGCCTCTATTGCTGAAGCTTGGCAGGTTAACCCGTGGTTAGCACTGGACGAGATGCGTTGGGAATCGGAGTACATCGCTTTGTTGACCAATCAACTTGATTACAGCATGAAAAAACTGAGTCGCCCGATGGCGAAAATTGGTCATCCGCGTCCTTACTTCTCGGAATCATGGCGCGCTCAAACCTCAATGACTCAGCTGAAATCGAACGTAGCGGCGCTAGAGAAATTGTACTTAGCAGATGGTAATGGTCTTGATGGTTTATTGAGAGAAAAGGGCTTAAATGACCTTGCCGATCGTGTAGCTGCCCAGTTCACGCTAACCTTAGATACTTGGCCTACAGACTCTAGCTTGTTTACTCTATTACAGAGCAAAGAGGGCTACCGAGAGGTGCTGACTCAATACAACAAACTAGAACGTTTGAAGTACCTGATTCATGAAGAAGTAGCGATAGAGCTTGGCGTGGTAATAGGATTTAATGCTACCGATGGTGACTGATAATACGCGAAGATCGTTACTCAAGGCTGCACTGGGTTGTGCAGCTGTTCCATTGCTTCCGTTTGGGTGTGCGACTCGAAAGGATGGGGTGAGTGCGTCGAACGATCCCCAACTGATTGGCTGTGCGCTTAATGGTCGTGGTCAATATTCTGCAGTTGTGGCTGACGAATTTGGCATGCCACTGAGCCAACTTCCCATCCCCAATCGTGGCCATGGCGTCGCGATTTGCCCAACCTCATCGCATGCGGTGGTTTTTGCTCGTCGTCCTGGTGACTATTTTATGGTGTTTGACTATAAAAACGGTCAGCAGATCAAAATGGTCGTGAAAGGTAACAACCGTCACTTCTATGGTCATGGCGTTTACTCATTAGATGGCAAGTTACTGTATGCCACTGAAGGGAAAACGGACAGCAGCCAAGGTGTGATTGGCGTTTACGATGTCGCGCAAGGCTATCGTAAGGTCGAAGAGTTCAGCGGTTTTGGTATTGGGCCTCATGAAGTGATCATCATGCCGGATGGTAATCTCGCGATCGGCGTTGGTGGCGTTCATACTGATGGTAGAACACCGAAAAACCTCGATTCGATGCAGCCGAGCTTGAGTTATGTTTCTCCTGAAGGTGTGTTACTTGATCAGGTTGAATTGTTGGATAAGAAGCTGAGCATTCGACACTTAGCCCATGATGGTGCTGAATCCGTGCTTTGTGGCCAGCAATATCGTGGTGAACCAGATGAGTATCCTTCGCTATTGGCGATGCATACTAAAGGCGGAAAGTTTGAATCACTGAACGCAGAGCCAGAGCAATGGGCAAGGTTCAATCACTATATCGCCAGTATTGCGGCGTCAGATGATTGGATTATTGCGACTTCGCCAAGAGGCAACTGCTACGGTATTTGGTCTAAAGAAACCAAAGAGTTAGTAGAACTCTCTGCATTATCTGATGCTTCTGGCGCTGTGCTGCTTGATGGTGAGTTTCGATTAAGCTCTGGGGCGGGCAGTGTGGTTAGCCAGCGCAAGCCTTATGAGAAATCAACTCAGCAATCATCGGTCCAGTGGGATAATCACTGGAGTGCAATTTGATTCATAAATCCCTTAAAAAATAACATGCTTACTCCCGTTTCTTTGCCATACTTATGGAATTGCTGGTGACGGAGTTAAGCATGTTAGCAAAATACTTCTGTGGATTATTGGTGTTAGTTTCCGTGCATGCATGGAGCTATGCGAGTTCTGACGAGAGCCGTTTCATTCCGGCGGAATCAGAACTCTCTTTCATGCTTATATATCCAGAGCTCACACAGAGTATCTATCAAGACACTTCTCTGCCTATCCTTTGGGATTCTCCTGAGCTGGTTAAAGCGTTTGAGTTCCAATTGTCGCTTCTTGAACAAGCGCAAATGGCACCACTCTTCGAGCGACAACTCAAGCAAATCCGTCACTATCAATCCCATGCTCAATGGCAAGAGTTGGACATATTACTTACCGATACTTTTATCTACTACCTGAGCTACGTTGAAAATGCGCCGCTTGCCGGTAAAGATTGGTACTTCTCGGGCAAGTTGCATTCCAAATTACCTGCGCCTTCTCCGCATATTCTGATGAGCTTAAAAAGCAGCGTTGCCAATGATTACTTATTGGAGATGGTGTTGTCTTACGCGCCGCCTGTTGGGGATTTTGACCAATTCAAAGCAACCTATTCGGTGTTAGAAACCGCCTCTGAACTCAATGTTGAACGATATAGACAGAAAGGTTTGAAGCGCTTGGGTGACGAGCTTTCAGACAAGACGGTTCTTGTTGAGCGCATTGCTTTGGTTGGTGTTGATACCTCGATGATCGCGGTCGATTTTCCCAAGTTCGATCGAGATCTGCAAAAGGCGATTAAATCTTTCCAACGCATGCACGGTCTTACGGATGATGGGATCATCGGGCCAGACACGATCAAATGGATCAATATGGGCTTTGATGATCGACTTACTTCCCTAGCATTGAACGCCGAGCGTGCCCGCTTATGGCCAAGAAATAGAGACTCACTGATTGTGGTGAATGTACCTAGTTTTGATATGAAGTATTGGGAAGATGGGGAAGAGGTTTTTGAATCTAAAGTTGTGGTTGGGAGAAAATCGAGAAAAACACCACTCTTAGAGATAAAGCTTGATTCGGTTATCTTAAATCCGACTTGGAACGTGCCATGGAAAATCATGGTTAAAGATATCTTGCCTAAAGTAAAAGCCGACGAGAGTTATCTTGAAACACACAATTTTCAAGTGATCGATGGTTGGCGTTCGATGGAAACTGTCGATACTACCGAGATAGATTGGCAAACGATTAACTTTAACTCTTTTCCTTATCGAATGCGCCAGCAAGCAGGCTCTAGTAACGCATTGGGTTTGTATAAGTTCAATACGCCCAACAAGCGAGCCATCTATCTCCATGACACCCCAAGTAAAAGCTTGTTTAACGATGACTTCCGCGCCTATAGCTCTGGTTGTATTCGTGTTGAGCATGCCGAGGAACTCGCGGAGTTGTTATTTGCGACTAAGGTAAAGAAAGTGCCGAATCAGGATGATGAACTTGCGCCCAATACTAAGGTTCGTCTCAAGAAGCGAATTCCAGTGCATATCATTTATCAAACCGTGTTGTTTGAAGAAGGAGGCATACAATACCGCGGTGATATCTACCAATATGATAAAGAGGGCGGTTGATTGAAATATGGTCAAGAAAGGTGATCTTGACTGAAAAATGACAACCAAGCTTCTATTGATAAAATTATAATGAGTATCAATAACTAACCGTGCAAAGGTTACAAATACTAACGTTTTGCACGGTTTTTGTACGTTGACGCAGCAAATTCCATTATGTATCGTGCATTTTTCGTTCGATCTAATTGGTTTTTTTGCTGTATGTCTCAAAGTTTATTTTCACGCCGTCAGTTTCTGACTTACGCTGGTGGTACTGCTGTAGTCGCCTCTCTTACTCCTTCTATCGCTTTCGCTTCATACCCGGATCAACCAAGAACGATTAGCATGAACAATCTTCACACTGGTGAACGATTAGAGACTTGTTATTTCGATGGCACTAACTATGTTGGTGACGAGATGGCACGCCTTAGCAAACTGTGCCGTGACTTCCGCCGCAATGAGATTCATCCAATGGATAAGAACCTGTTTGATCAGATCACTCAGATTCAAAATGTACTGGGTATTCAAAAAGAAGTTCAAATCATCTCTGGCTACCGCTCTCCAGCAACCAACGAAGCGTTGCGCTCTAAGTCGAGTGGTGTCGCTAAAAAGAGCTATCACATGCTTGGTAAAGCGATCGATTTTCGTATCGATGGTGTTGATTTAAAGGAACTGAGAGACGTAGCTAAAAGTCTGCAAGCAGGTGGTGTTGGTTATTACGCTCGTAGTAACTTCATCCACATTGATACTGGTCCAGTTCGCAGCTGGTAGAGCTAAGCTGAGTTATTGAGTGATACGGTAGGCACTTGTCAAAGTAGACATCCAATGTCATAGTTTGCCCAAATTTCAGTTTGTTCTAATAATTCGGTTTATTGCTGCTCAGTTTGTTGCTGTTTAGTTTGTTATTGTTGGGTTTGTTGCCAATAACATAGCGATATTCGAGTTGTTCACCAGATTCGCTCTTTAAGGTTTGTATATGTCTCTTAAGTATCAAGTTGTACCTGTTACCTCTTTTTCTCAGAACTGCTCGATTGTGTGGTGTGATGAAACCATGGAAGGCATCGTTGTCGATCCGGGCGGTGATGTTCAACAACTCGCGGCTATCATTGAAGAACTCGGTGTTAAGGTTGTGAACTTGGTACTGACGCACGGTCACTTAGATCATGTTGGCGGTACGGTACCACTTGCTGAGATCTTGAAGGTTGAAATTGTGGGCCCGCATAAGGCAGACAACTTCTGGCTACAAGGTCTAGAGAATCAAAGTCAGATGTTTGGTTTCCCACTGTGTAAAGCTTTTGAACCAAACACTTGGTTAGAAGAGGGCGACAAAGTCACTTTTGGTAATCAAGTGATTGATGTGATTCACACGCCGGGCCACACGCCAGGTCACGTTGTATTGTTCAGTGAGCAAGCTCGTTTAGCGTTTGTGGGTGATGTGTTGTTTAACGGCGCAATTGGCCGTACTGACTTCCCACAAGGTGACTTCAATACGCTTATCGCTTCAATCAAGACTAAGCTTTGGCCACTAGGCAGTGACGTAACATTCGTTCCGGGCCATGGTCCTGAATCGACATTCGGTCGCGAGCGTGCATCAAACCCGTTCGTCGCAGATGAAATGCCTCTGTACTAATTAAATTTTTGATTTTCCAACCGATTATTTGTGTCGATTGATTGAAAATGAAGCTTAGCTTTTGTCCTGAAAGCTAAGCTTTTTTATTGTGTGTGAACTTACTGGTAAACCTTAATCAGAAAGACGTTCAGCGGCAGCCAAGTAGCGTCGAGCCAGCCCCACAAACTCTTCTCCACTCATATTCAAATCATGGGTTGATATGAAAATGTCATAACCGTGGAAGCCCCTTTGATATTTCATTCTGTTGGCAAGCATCGCCTGCAATCCAGAATAGTTTTTAATCACCGCGTTTGGACTGTTTGTCTCATTCGGTGAATCAAGGTTGTCCTGTGATTGGTTATCGTTGAAATTTACGTTGTCGGTATTCTGCGACTCTTTGTATTGGCTTAGTTCGACACAGCCACTTTCAGTACAACGCGCATGGTAATGCGATGAGTCGAGAACCATATCCTCAAAGTTGGACTCTTTGCCTGCTTGTTTGGCTCCTAAGTACAAAAGTGCTCGTTGGCTGAGCAATAATTCACAAGTTATTTTAGGGCAAATCGAATCGAGGTAGGGCGAGTAATCTTTTACTTTAATTCCGACCCAGGGCAGAGGTTGATGCCAACCATCTTGTTCATAAGTGCAAAGACCAATTTTTTGGATGTTACTCCATTTTAAAACCCAACCCCCTTTGTAAAAGTGCTGCTGAAAATGAGTCGGGGTAAGTGTGAACATCACTCGGCTACGCAGCATCAAATAGTAGCCAGTTCCCAGAAGCGCAATACTGCAAAAAGCACCCACGATCAGTAACTTTGGATTGTCACTGTAGAGCGAAACGATCAAGCAAATGAAGCCTAAAATAATGGCGAGGATACGGTACGAGCGAGTGAATGAAGGCAAAGAGAAATTACTAAGGTGACGAGTGTCCATAGGTAACACCAAGTTTTCATATTTTTGTCTGGATGGATAACCAGTGTATATGACCCTGAATTGATAAGTCGATGTTTAAATAATAGACGCTAGTAGACAATATCGGTATTTTTCGTCGACTTTCGACGCTTCACTCTACAAATAGCTCCTGTTTTTTGGTATAAATCGCGCTTCAAATTTTCACCACTGCGAAAAGAGCAGTGAACTGGAGAAATATTCAATGAGACTTGCTCATAAGCGTAAGGTGCAGGCTAAACTGCAGAAACGCACTAAAGCGGCTGTAGTTAAAGCAGTGGCAACGCCGAAAAAAGCGAAGCCTGTCGCAGAGAAAGTTGTAGCAGAAAAAACTGTAGCAGCAAAACCAGCGGTAGAGAAATCAGTAGCAGCAACTAAAGAAGTTGCAGTAGCACTGACTCCTAAGCAACAACAAGTTCTAGACATCGTTGTTAGCAATGCTGAAGGCATTAACCCTAAAGGTATCGGCCTAGAAGCTGGTCAAGAAGACGCGAAAGCAGCTTCATGGGCAACAGGCGCATTGAAAAAACTTCTTGAAGAAAACCTAGTAGCGAAAGAGCAGCTAGCAGGTAACAAGGTTATCTACAAAGCTATCTAATCCTGTGGGATTACATTCGCTTCGTTAAGTTTTTAAGCCTCGATTTTCGAGGCTTTTTTGTATCTGGCACATTATGCCAAGTCCGAGCCCAAATCCAAGCCTAAACCTAGGCTCTATAATCTCAATTCCAATTCGATATACGGCTTAACTGATTAGTGTTGTCTCGTGTCAGTGCTTCGAATCAGCAAGCACTAAATTAGGGCGTTAGCTAGGTAGATCAAGAGAGCAAAGCCTTGATTTTTTCCCCTAAAATACAGCAATGAATAGAGCTTCATCACGAAATGGCAATCAATTGTTAAGAGTATTTAATTATTAATACTTAGGTATTTATCAATACGCATTGCCTTGGTGAATATCCAAACTCCTTTGAAATCGACACTATTCAATCATCTCCTACGTAGTTCTACTTAATCCTTTGGTCTAATACGTAACTTTGTTAACGCCATGCGTGCGTGCTCTCCCTGATATCTTGTTGCCTCATCACGGTGCACTCTTATGTTGAATCATAAAAAATGCTCATAGAAAGAGTGTTAACCCAACAAAGGACGTGAACATGAGTCTCATTTCTAACTCCCTCACACGAGTTTTTAAAAACGTTGCAGTAACTGCTGCGGCTTGTTTAGCTTTGGTCGCTACTGGTGCTACAGCCGCTGATAAGGTTTACCGTTTAAAACTTGCGGAAACTTGGGGACCAAACTTCCCAGTTTTCGGTGATGCAACCAAAAACATGGCGGCGATGGCTGAGAAGATGTCGAATGGTCGACTGCAAATCAGAATCGATTCAGCAAACAAACACAAAGCACCTCTTGGCGTTTTTGACATGGTTAAGTCTGGTCAATACGACATGGGTCACTCAGGCTCTTACTACTGGAAAGGTAAAGTTCCAAACACTCTTTACTTCACTTCTATGCCTTTCGGTATGACGCCAGCAGAACAATACGCGTGGTTCTATCACGGTGGTGGTATGGAGTTAATGGAGCAGGTTTACTCTCCACATAACTTGATGTCTTTCCCTGGTGGTAACACGGATATCCAGATGGGGGGTTGGTTTCAAAAAGAGATCAACAGCGTTGAAGATCTACAAGGTCTGAAAATGCGAATCCCGGGCTTTGCAGGCGAGATTCTTGCTGAGCTAGGTGCTAAACCGACGAACATTGCCCCAGGTGAACTTTACACGTCTCTAGAGCGTCGCACGATTGATGCACTAGAGTGGGTAGGTCCATCGCTGGATTTACGAATGGGCTTCCACAAAATCGCGCCTTACTACTACACAGGTTGGCACGAGCCGGGTTCAGAGCTTCAATTCCTAGTGAACAAGCGTACATGGAACAAGCTGCCTGAAGACCTACAAGAAATCTTACGTGTTGCAATGCGTACTGCGGCTTACGACATGTACACACAAGCAACGCACGAAAGTGGTAAGAACTGGGTTTCAATGAAGACAGAATACCCAGATGTACAAGTGAAAGATTTCCCACCAGAGGTTATGTCTGCTCTGAAAGAAGCGAACGATCGCCTACTGGCTGCACATGCTGAAAAAGATGAGCTAGCAAAAGATATTCAAGCTTCACAAGCAAGCTACCTAGAGCAAGTACGTTCATGGACGGACATTTCACACAGAGCTTACCTAAATAGCCAAGCGAAATAATCGACAGTTGTTGAACTGAATCTAAATGAACCCGAAGCTTTTCTTATTGAGTATTTAAGAGTGAATAAGCCGAGGGTTCATTTAAAACATAATAACTAAGCAGGATAAATCCTGTATTACGCTCAAGAACCTTTTCTACGTCCTACAGCTCGTTACCTCAGCTGCGCGATGTCTTTTCAAATTCCATGGAGTCGGGAATGCGAAGTCTAATTTATATTGAACGCCTGTTTAATCGTATCGGTGACGCACTGGGATGGCTTTCCAGTATGCTGTTTATTTTACTTATCGCCAACGTCGTGTATGACGTTGTCATGAGATATGCCTTCAACGATGTCTCTATCGCCTTCCAAGAGATGGAATGGCACCTTTTCTCCGCCGTTTTCCTACTCGGTGTTCCTTATGCCATCAAGGCTGGTGGCCATGTTCGAGTTGACGTGTTCTATGAGCAACTGAGCTTTAAAGCACAAGCGATTATTGACCTGCTTGGCACGCTTATCTTTCTACTTCCGTTTTGCCTGCTGGTGGCTTGGTTTGGTATCGATGTTGCCAAAGAGAGTTATGAACTGGGTGAAACCTCAGGCGATCCCGGTGGCCTGCCGTATCGCTGGATCATCAAAGCTATGATCCCGCTGTCATTCTTTTTGATGGCACTCAGTGGCGTAGGTTTGATCCTGCATTCACTGAATAAGATTTTTAATCCGCATCTTATCCATGCAAACAATATTCATACAAAAAACAAGTAGAGGCTGAACATGATTGGAATAGTAATGTTTTTCGTAGCCTTGTTTGCGCTTTTACTTGGCTTCCCAGTGGCGTTTACCTTTGGTGGTATCGCGTTAATCTTTGGTGTTTGGGCTGAGGGCATTGAAATGTTTGCCTTCATGCCATATCGAATTCAATCCATTATGGAAAACACGGTTCTGATGGCCGTTCCATTGTTTGTTTTTATGGGGCTCGTTCTACAAAAGACCAAGCTTGCTGAGCAGTTGCTTGAGTCTATGGGGCGACTGTTTGGCGGCGTTCGTGGTGGTATCGCGATTTCAACCGTATTAGTAGGTTCACTACTTGCGGCTTCTACTGGCGTGGTTGGTGCTTCTGTTGTTGCTATGGGACTTATCTCCCTACCTGTAATGCTCAAGTACAATTACGACAAAGGCTTAGCCTGCGGCACTATTTGTGCGTCTGGTACGCTAGGGCAGATCATTCCACCCTCCATCGTATTGATTCTATTGGGTGATGTTCTAGGTGTTCCTGTAGGCGACTTGTTCCAAGCGGCGATTTGGCCGGGCGTGATGCTGGTCGGCGCGTACATCGTTTATATCTTGATATACGCAAAGCTACACCCTGAAGCGGCTCAACCTATTGAACGTGATGACTCCATCAGCCGTAAGCAGGAAGTGTTTAATGCACTGAAAGCGATTCTTCCGCCTCTAGCGTTAATCATTGTTGTACTGGGCTCTATCTTCGCAGGTGTTGCTACGCCAACAGAGTCAGCCGCATTAGGTGGCGCGGGTGCGATGATACTTGCACTGCTTTACGGTCAATTTAGTTGGTCGATGGTGTACGAGGCGTCGAAAGAGACGGTGAAAGTAACGGCGATGGTATTTGCTATCTTGTTGGGTGCAACGGCATTCTCAATGGCGTTTACCTACACTGGTGGCGACTATCTGGTTGAAGAGTGGATGCTACAACTGCCAGGTGAAAAATGGGGCTTCCTGATCATTACCATGCTGGTGATTCTGATTCTGGGTTTCTTCATCGACTTCGTAGAGATCTGTTTCATCATCGTGCCGATCATTGCGCCAGTTGCTGAACTGATGGGCATCAACATGACATGGTTCGCTATCCTTATTGCGATGAACCTACAAACTTCCTTCTTAACGCCGCCATTTGGTTTTAGTTTGTTCTATTTAAAAGGCGTAGCACCTAAAGGCGTGACGACTAAGGACATCTACCGAGGTGTGATGCCGTTCATTCTGATTCAAATCCTCGTACTTGGATCACTTCTCGCTTTCCCATCTTTCTATGGAATGTGAGTGAAGCCAAGAATGTGAATGATATGTTTCAACGGCTATCTATAAATTGCTAAAGTAAAACGGCTTATTGATGTTCAGTAAGCCGTTTTTTGTGAGGGAAAGGAATGCCTCTAAAAGCCAAGCTGATTTTGCTGACGTTGCTCCCGTTGCTGCTGGTAACGGCGAGTATTAGTTGGATCTCGCTGCACCAGACTAAGACGTTAGGCGCTAAAGAAGTCGAGATCTTTAGAGACAGCCTAATCAAGTCGCGTGAAAACGCCCTCAAAGACACGGTTGATCTCGCGTTCGACGCCATAGAACACGTCTATAACGATCCAAATATCCAAGAAGCCCAAGCCAAAAAAAAAGTTCGAACCATATTGTCTAAACTTAGATATGGCTCTGATGGGTACTTCTTCGCATACGATCGCCTCGGGACCAACTTGGTTCATCCAATTCAGCCAGAATTGATAGGCCAAAACCTACTCCAACTGCAAGATGAAGATGGCGATTTTCTGATAGAGGCTCTGTTAAGAGAAGCGCAAACCGGAGGCGGGTTTCACCAGTATTTGTGGCAAAAACCGTCGACGGGTGAGGTGGTGTCTAAGCTGAGCTACGCCGCTTGGTTAGAGCGTTGGGACTGGATGATTGGCACCGGCTTGTATATTGAAGACGTACACCAAGAAGTGGCTTCGATGCAGGCTGCGATAAATAAGAATATTGAAACCACGTTCTTTTCGATTGTGGTGATTTTGAGCGTAACGGTCGCGGTCATCATCGTGCTGACCTTGGCTATTAACATGCATGAACATCGGATTGCTGATAACAACTTAAAGGAGCTGGCGCATAAGACGGTGATGTTCCAAGAAGACGAGAAGAAGCATCTAGCGCGTGAGTTGCATGATGGTATTAACCAATTATTAGTGTCGAGTCGTTGCCATTTGGAACTGCTCGGTAATAAGCTACAAAATGAAGACCTTAAAGCACATTTGAATAAGTCGCAGCATTCACTGATGCGAGCGATCGAAGAAGTGAGGCACATCTCGCATCAACTTCGTCCAAGTTCATTGGATGACATAGGCTTAGAAGCGGCATTGTCTTCATTACTGTTAGATTTTCAGGCGCACTCGGGCATAGAAGTCGAGACCATGTTTGCTACTCAACCTGGTAAGTTAAAATCAGAGGCGGCGACGACCCTATATCGAGTCGTGCAAGAGTCGCTGAATAATATAGAAAAACATGCACAAGCGACCAAAGTAACGGTTATCGCTCAGCAAATTGGTAATGTGTTGCAACTACTGATTCAAGATAACGGTGTCGGTTTCAACACCTATAAAGCGATGGAAAAACGAGGGATCGGGCTGCGTAACATGAGAGAGCGAGTGGAGTTCATCGGTGGTGACTTTGAATTGATGAGTGAGATTGGCCTCGGAACGGAAATTACAGTGTTACTGACACTAGAGGGATTAATGAATGAGTGAAGTTATTCGAGTTGTGATTGCTGATGATCACCAAGTGGTACTGGATGGCTTTATGGCGAGATTGGAACTCGAGCCAGATATTAGCGTGATAGGTACGGCCAGCAATGGACTAGAAGCGGTAGAGGTCGTTAAGTCTCTGCGCCCTGATGTGGTGTTGATGGATATCAGCATGCCTATCATGAATGGCATTGATGCCACCCATCTGATTAAAGAAGAAGACCCAGAAGCCAAGGTCCTGATGCTGACCATGCATAACAACCGTGAATACATCATGAAGGTGATGCAGTCGGGTGCTGTCGGTTACATGTTGAAAGAGATTTCGGCTGAAAAAATGGTACAGGCAATCAAAACGGTCAATCAAGGATCGACCTATTTCTGTGAAAAAGTCACGCAGAATTTGTTTACTCAGCCGATTACTCCCACGCCATCTGTCAAGAATCCATTGAGCAGACGTGAAGAGGCTGTGCTGAAATTAGTCGCAAAAGGGGAGAGCAGTAAAGAGGTCGCAAAGGCGCTGAATATCAGCTATCGAACGGTAGAAACCCATAGGCAAAATATTAAGCATAAGCTCGATATTCACTCTACGGCAGAGCTTGCTAAATATGCGGTCAGCTCCGGGCTTGTGGACTGATCTTACGCTAAATAACGTTAAATGTTTAATTTACGCCTCCTTTATGGAGGTTTTTTTAGTATTTTTGCGACAGGTTGATATTCTTCTTTTCGAAATTTAAGCGCCGAATGCAATGTTGCAAACTGTGCGCTGCAAATTAGAGAGGAAGCATGGAGCCTGTAAAAGATAGGTATAGTATTGAAAATACCGATTATACAGTAGGACAAGATAACGTTCAGAAATGGGGTTTTGATATTCATAACCCAGTATTTGGAATCAGTGCAGGGGCGATCATTATCTTCCTGTTGGCACTTCTAGTCGCAGACCCTGAAACCGCAAAAGCGGCGCTTGATGGAATCAAATGGAAAGTCATTGGTAACTTCGATGGTTTCTTCATGTGGGCAGCAAACATCTTCGTAATTTTCTGTTTTGCCCTCATTGTCTCCCCGTATGGCAAGATACGTATTGGTGGCAATGATGCCAAAGCAGAGCACTCAAACCTATCTTGGATGTCGATGTTATTCGCCGCAGGAATGGGTATTGGCTTAATGTTCTGGGGTGTTGCTGAGCCAGTAGCTTACTTCACTGGCTGGTATGAAACACCACTAGGTGTTGAAGCTTACTCTCCTGAAGCGGCGAAGTTGGCTCTTGGTGCAACCATCTACAACTGGGGTCTGCACGGTTGGGCGATTTACGCGGTTGTTGCTCTAGCGCTTGCCTTCTTCACCTTCAATTAAGGTTTACCTCTATCAATCCGCTCTATTTTCTACCCTATCTTGGGTGATAGAACTTGGGGTTGGTTTGGTCATATTGTTGATATCGTCGCTGTGCTTGCAACGCTATTTGGCCTTGCAACTTCATTGGGCTTAGGTGCTCAACAAGCAACAAGTGGTATTAACCATGTATTTGGTACCGATGGCGGTATTGACATGCAGCTGATTGTTATCGCTGTGGTTACTTTCTTAGCGACAATGTCCGTGGTTCGTGGCATCAACGGCGGCGTAAAAGTGCTAAGTAACGTGAATATGCTGGTGGCTTTAGGCTTGCTGATCTTTGTTACGATTGCAGGTGGCATGGCGGGTATTAAAGCAATCCCAACCGCGCTAATGGGCTACATTGAAAACTTCATTCCTTTAAGTAATCCTCATGGGCGTGATGATGAAACGTGGATGCAAGGTTGGACGGTATTCTACTGGGCATGGTGGATGTCTTGGTCACCATTCGTAGGCATGTTCATCGCTCGTATCTCTAAAGGTCGAACGATTCGTGAATTTATCGTTGCTGTATTGTTCATCCCAACGACAGTAATCATCATCTGGATGGCTATTTTCGGTGGCATCGCGATTGATCAAGTGGCGAACAAGGTGGGCGAGATTGGTGTGAATGGTCTGCAAGATATTACACTTTCTCTTTTCCATACTTACGATGCTCTGCCAATGAGCTCTGTGCTTTCAGTGGTATCGATTGGTTTGATTATGGTGTTCTTTATCACCTCTTCTGATTCAGGCTCATTGGTTATCGATAGCATTACCTCTGGCGGTAAAGTGGATGCACCGGTTCCACAACGTGTATTTTGGGCGTTGATGGGCGGCGCGATTGCAGCGGTTCTACTATGGGTTGGTGGTACGGAATCTATTCAAGCACTGCAAGCTGGAACGGTATCGATGGCGCTACCATTTGCCTTCATATTATTGCTTATGTGCCTAAGCTTATTACTCGGTTTACGAACTGAAAATCAATTGATTAAGCACCAAAATGCTTTGAGTTAAAAGTATTTTTGATAAAAAGGTCGACAGGGTCGACCTTTTTTTCGTCATAAACTTGAGTAATTACGTGAATATTGTTTGAAATTCCATCGAGCCGATTCTAGTTTACTGAAAACAACAAGTTAACCTGCTAAACTTCAGACATCCAAGTATTTGAATTATTGTGACAACAGCTTGTACTACTTGGATCGTAGGTTCGAGTTTGTAATTAAGTCGCAGGTAAGTAAGGAATACGAGGTCAATAGACCCTAATAGAATTCCGTAGAGAGGGATGATGACTAAAGGTATAGATAAATACAGTATCGACAGTACGGATTACACTGTCGGTCAAGATAACGTCCAAAAATGGGGTTTTGATGTTCATAACCCAGTATTTGGTATTAGTGCGGGACTTATCGCTTTGTTCCTGATCGGTGTTCTTATTACAGATACCGCTTCAGCAAAGGCTGCGCTAGATGGCGTTAAAGGCCAGATTATCAATTCGTTTGATTGGCTTTTCATCTGGTCGGGTAATATTTTCGTAATTTTCTGCTTAGGTTTGATTGTTTCTCCGTACGGCAAAATCCGCCTTGGTGGTGTTGATGCGACGGCAGATTACTCATTCTTCTCTTGGCTATCGATGCTGTTTGCCGCAGGTATGGGTATCGGCTTGATGTTCTGGAGTGTGGCAGAGCCAGCGGCTTACTTCACGGGTTGGTTTGAAACTCCGTTAGGTGTTGAACCAAACACACCAGAAGCTGCAAAACTGGCATTGGGCGCAACCATGTATCACTGGGGTCTACACCCTTGGGCGATTTATGGCGTAGTAGCACTGTCACTTGCGTTTTTCTCTTACAACAAGGGATTGCCTCTTTCTATCCGTTCTATCTTTTACCCAATTTTAGGTGATAGAGCTTGGGGCTGGGCAGGTCACATTGTTGATATTCTTGCTGTACTTGCAACGCTATTTGGTCTGGCGACATCGTTAGGTCTTGGTGCACAACAAGCGGCAAGTGGTATTCAGCATGTATTCGGCATTGAAGCGGGCTTAGGTCTGCAAGTTATTGTGATTACAGCGGTGACTTTATTGGCGGTAGTATCAGTACTTCGTGGTATTGATGGTGGCGTTAAAGTTATCAGTAACATCAACATGTTGGTGGCTTTCCTACTGCTTATCTTAGTGGCTCTAATCGGCTACGCGGTGACTTTAGGTTCTATCCCAACGACATTGATGGCATACATTGAAAACATCATTCCGTTGAGTAACCCTCACGGTCGTGAAGATGAAACGTGGATGCACGGTTGGACTGTATTCTACTGGGCTTGGTGGATCTCATGGTCTCCATTCGTAGGTATGTTTATCGCACGTGTTTCTAAAGGTCGTACCGTTCGTGAGTTCATCACAGCAGTACTGATTGTACCGACTACAGTGACTATCATTTGGATGTCAGTATTCGGTGGCATGGCGATTGACCAAATCGTGAATAACGTTGGTATTCTTGGTCAAGACGGCCTAACAGATGTATCACTAGCAATGTTCCAAATGTTTGATGCACTGCCGTTCGGGACTCTGCTTTCAATCATTGCGGTTGTATTGGTTCTAGTATTCTTCATTACATCGTCTGACTCAGGCTCTCTAGTAATCGACAGCATCACCGCGGGTGGTAAAGTTGATACGCCTGTGCCTCAACGTGTGTTCTGGGCGTTCCTTGAAGGTGCGATTGCTGTGGCTCTATTGTGGGTTGGTGGTACTGAAGCAGTACAAGCTCTACAAGCGGGTGCAATCTCGACGGCATTACCATTTACCATCATTCTATTACTGATGTGTGTGAGCTTGCTAATGGGTATGCGTACAGAAAAACGCTAGGCTTTTTAAGCTGAAATCTACTGCAATTTATACGCAGTAGAACGGTAAATAATATGAAGGCAGAAGAGGAAACTCTTCTGCCTTTTTGTTTCCTCTTTACCGTGTTTTCTTGTCTCTTTTAAGCATGTGAAGTGCGATAAAAATGTTAATAACCGTAGAGACAACACAGCCTTAAATTTGGCGATAAGCCAAGGATTTGACATTACTTAAGCTTATGGTTTGCTTAAAATTATATTCCAATATTAAATTGTGAAATCGCTCGAATTTAATACTAATATTGGGTAGTATGCGCGAGATTTCCCACCACTCGTGAAACTTTGACATGAAACTAACACTAAAGCAGAAGTTGATAGGCGCTAGCCTATCTGCTGTTGTCGTTATGGCTACAGCGTTGACTTGGTTGTCAGCAAACCAATTATTTGAACAGACTCGTAATGGCGTATACCTACGAGCTGAAAGCGTATCTGAAGCAGCATCTGAAGGTATTAAAAACTGGATTGATATCCGTACTGATATCGCATCAGCATTTAATGACTTTTCACGAGAGGATGATGTTGTTCCTTTCCTTAGACAAGCTCGTGTAGCGGGTGGCTTTGACGATATCTTTTTAGGTACTCCAGAAGGTGGAATGTACCGTTCACATCCTGAACGTAATCGTGCAGATTACGATCCTCGTCAACGTCCTTGGTACCAAGAAGCAAACGCTGCAGGTAAGCAAATCATTACTACGGCTTACCAAGATGCAATCACCAAAGCACTTCTAGTAACGATCGCAGAACCTGTTCGCCACAATGGCCAACTTGTTGGTGTTGTTGGTGCAGACGTACTGATCGACCAGTTGGTTAACGATGTAATCAGCCTTGATGTTGGTGACAACGCTTACGCAATGCTAATTGATGCCTCTGACGGCACATTTCTAGCACACCCAGATTCAGCACTAAGCTTGAAGCCGGTAAGCCAGCTTTCAAACGATATCTCTATGCCTATCATCGAAAACGCAGTGCGTACGGGTAGCATCGAGATCATCAAAGAGCGCGGCGCAGACAAGCTGCTTTACTTCACGAAGGTGCCTAACACTAACTGGATCTTCGCGGTTCAGATGGACAAAGCAACAGAAGAAGCGAACCACTCAACGCTACTTACTCAGCTGATCATCACTGCTGTCGTTATTACGCTCATCGTAATCGTACTCGTGTCTTGGTTAGTAAGCTTCCTATTCCGTGATTTGAACCGTGTTTCAGCAGCACTTGAAGAAATTGCTTCAGGTGAGGGCGATCTTACTCAACGCCTTGAGCCTAAGAGCGACGACGAAATTGGTCAGCTTGCAGCAAACTTCAACCGCTTTGTGGGTAACATGCACACCATGGTGATCAAGCTAAGCGAAGTATCTGCTGCGCTAGGCAACCAAGCACGTCAAACGGCTTCTCAAGCTGAAGAACGTAGTGCTCGTATCCAAATGCAACAAGACGAGATCAACATGGTAGCAACAGCCGTTAACGAAATGGCTGCAGCAACACAAGAGATCGCAGGTAACGCAGACCACACTGCACAGAACTCATCTGAAGCGGTTGGCGCGTGTGAGCACGGTAATGGTCAAGTGACACAGACTCAAAGCTCTATCCAAAACCTTGCTCAAGAAGTTCAAATCGCAACTAACGTGATTCTCGAGCTTGAAGAGCACGGCAACAGCATCAACGCTATCTTGTCTAACATTCAAGGTATTGCAGAACAAACGAACCTACTTGCACTTAACGCCGCTATTGAAGCAGCACGTGCCGGTGAGCAAGGTCGTGGTTTCGCAGTAGTAGCGGATGAAGTTCGAGTTCTGAGCCAACGTACACACGGTTCAACGCAAGAAATTCAACAAACGATTGAGTTGCTGCAAGGTACAACAGGCAAAGCGGTTAACATCATGAACGATAGCCGTACTCTTGCTGAAACCAGTGTTGATGACGCGAACTCAGCGGCTGCAAGCCTAACGCAAATCCATGCTGCTGTTGAACGCATCAGCGACATGGCAACACAGATTGCTTCTGCTGCAGAAGAGCAAGCGTCAGTAACGTCTGAGATTACTCGTAATACTGAAGGAATCCGTGACGTATCTAACGAGCTAGCAGACGAAGCGCACCAAGCTGCAGAGCAAGCTGCTCAGTTATCTGAACTGTCTCACGAGCTAGAAAGCGAAATCAGCCGCTTCAAGCTGTAATCGAAGCCAATATAACAAAGCCCCGACTTAGGTTGGGGCTTTGATGTATCTGTACAATCTAGACTAACGAGTTATTTAAACTCAAACTTGCCCTTCATGATTGCCCAGTGGCCCGGGAATGAACATAGGAAAGAGTAGTCGCCACCGGCTGTCATTTTCTCTGTGCTGAAAGTGATTGAGGTTGACTCGCCACCACCGATAACACGAGTGAAGGCGTAAACGCGGCTGTCGTCAGGTTTTACGTAGTTATTGTCGATACCTGCCGACATACCATCGATGCCTACTGCTTGTAGCGACGCAGTGTCTGTTATAACGACGTTGTGACCCATTGATTGGGCTGGCATAGAACCAGTATGGTTTAGCGTCAGCTTCACTTCTTTACAGCTCGCTGGAACGCTTAATGTGTCAGTTGAAAATTTCATTTGATCACTAGCATCAATCGATACTTCACATTCCGAGCTCGCTTGAGCGGTAAAGCTAGCACCTACAAGCGCTATCGTTGTTGCGATTAATCGTAAAGACATACACTGTTCTCCATTATTTTAGGGGGAGGTTATTCCATGAGGTTGATTGATACGTATTATCCTAGAAAGATGATCATAGTAATGTGCTACGACTTGAATTGTGTGCAACTCGTTGCTTTGTAAATGGTAAGTTTTTGTAGGAAAGGGCAAAACTAATCAGCGCATGAACAACCGTTTAGGGGGGAATGGTTGCTCGAGACTAGAATCGCAGACAACAAAAAGCCCGAGCATAAACTCGGGCCTTGAATAGTTTTCTTTATAGCTTAAGGGGAAGCTAGATTGCCTGACGAAGTTGGAAATAACGTCCTTCTTCGTTTAACAGCTTCTCGTGAGAGCCGTTTTCAACAATCTCGCCTTGTTCAATCAGAACGATAGAATCCATCGACTCTAGACCAATCAAACGGTGCGTAATGAAGATAACCGTCTTGCCTTCAAAGTGCTTCTCGAACAGCGTCATGATGCTGTGTTCTGTTTGCTTATCTAAGCCTTCTGTTGGCTCATCTAGAAGCAGGATAGGGGCATCATGAAGAATCGCGCGTGCGATACCAATACGGCGCTTCTCACCCCCAGACAGTTGACGACCACCGTCACCTAACCAGCTATCAAGTGCATTATTCTCAAGCAGCTTTTCTAGGCCAACATCTCTTAGGATATTTGCTAAGTGATCATCGGTCGCTTCTGGTCTTGCAATCAACAAGTTGTCACGCAAAGTACCATTTAGAATGTCGACACGTTGGCTTACTACACTGATTGATTCACGAAGCTGCGATTCGTTCCACTGCGTCAGTTCAATACCCGCGATTGATATGTAGCCCTTTTTAGGATCCCAGTAGCGAGTCAGAAGCTGAATCAGAGTCGATTTACCAGAACCCGTTTGACCAACAATCGCAACCTTGTGCGTGGCAGGGATCGTTAGGTCAACAGCGTTCAGAACACTGCGCTCAGAATCAGGGTAGTTGAACGTCACGTTTGAGAACGTAATATCAAGCGGCTTGTTGATGTCTAGCTTCTCTTCAGCGAACTGAACTTCAGGCTCCGACAAAATAACTTCGTTCAAGCGACGTGCTGAAGACAGAGTTTGACCTAAATGCTGGAACGCACCTGCAATTGGCATTAATAGCTCGAAGCTTGCCATGGTTGCGAATGCCATTAGCGCGATGAACGGGTCTGGTGCATTACCACCCACACCGTCAGCCGCAAGCCAAAGCATAAGAACCAACGTCAAACCGTTGAACAGCATTAGCGCTGCTGAAGCCATACCGGTTAGGTTAGCATTCACAAACTGATTCGCCATCAGCTTGCGTTGAGTCTCTAGAATGGCATTACGGTAACGCTCTTCAGCACCAAACAGAGTCAGTTCGCTGTAGCCTTCAATCCAATCTAGCGTAGTCACACGAAGATCAGCTTTGTTCTGTGTCAGTTCACCACCGTTACGTTTACCCAATTTGTAGAACAAGATTGGCCAAACCAACAGCATGATCAGAAGGATAGAACCCAAGATCAAACCAAGCGAGCTATCGAACCACATCAAGAACAGAGTCAGGAAGAAGATCCCGAACACACCCACCGTCACAGGGCTTACTAAGCGCAGGTACACGTGATCCATCGCGTCTACATCAGCAACCAAACGGTTCAGTAGGTCAGCATCACGAAGGTTTGAGATACGACCTGGGATCAGCGGAGCCAGCTTCTTGAAGAAGAAGATACGTAAATCAGTTAACAGTTTGAATGTTGCATTGTGGCTGACAACACGTTCACCCCAACGACCCGCAGTGCGGCTCATTGCCAAACCACGTACACCACCACCCGGCAGCATGTAGTTGAAGGTTTCACGTGCAATCGTAAGGCCTGCAACCGCAGAAGCTGAAATGAACCAGCCTGATAGCGTTAACAAGCCAATAGAAGCCGACAGAGTAGCAAAAGCCAGTAGCATGCCTAGCGATAGGCCAAACCAATGCTTTTTATAGAGTTTCAGGTAAGGCAGTAAATCACGCATCTAAATTACCCTTATTGTCTTGTTGAGCTAAGTTCGCGTTAAGCATCTCTTCGAATAAACCACCCGCAGTCGAAAGCTGAGAGTAATGACCTTGTTCAACAAGACCACCATCGCGCATAACCAGAATGTTATCGACCGATTGAAGCGGAGCGAGCTGGTGCGTCACAAGTAGGGCAGTGCGGCTTTCGATGTTGCTATTGATGCCTTTCATTACCAACTGTTCGCTACGAGTATCTAGGCTGGCAGTGGGTTCATCGAGCAACCAGAACTGACCGTCTTGAATCATTGCGCGAGCCAGAGCCAAACGCTGAGATTGACCAACAGATAAGCCGCCAGAACGATCAGAAATCATGTAATCCAAGCCGTGCTCATTTACGAATTCGTTAGCAAAAGACTGCTCAAGTGCATTCTCGACAACTTGGTCAGTGATATCGTGCTTACCTAGAGTGACGTTGTCACGAATTGTGCCGTGCAGTAGTAACGGGTTTTGACCAACCCAGCTAATGGTTTTACGCCAAGAGGCCAAGTCTAGGTCACGCAGTTCAATGCCATTGATTTTCAAGCTTCCTTCATAAGGCATGAAACCAAGAATAGCGTTGATCAAACTTGTTTTACCTGCACCACTTGGGCCAACTAACGCAGTCGATTGGCGAGTGTTAAGCGCGAACGAGATAGGACCAACCAGTTGAACACCTTCAGGGCTCAATACTTTCAGATCTTGAGCTTCAATATTGATGCCTTGAGCCGGGTCTAACTGAGTGTCGCCTGATTTAACTTTAGTGATGTCTGTTTCTAGGAACTCGACAATACTTTCCGCTGCGCCAACCGCTTGTTGTTTCGCATGGTAGAAAGTACCTAAATCACGCAGAGGTTGGTAAAACTCTGGCGCCAAGATAAGGATAAACAAACCTGCGAATAGCGTAATGCCAACGCCGTAGTGGCCGAAGTTAAGCTCGCCGATGTAAGTGAAACCAAAGTAAACCGCCGTCATCGCAATCGAGATAGACGTGAAGAACTCAAGTACTGCAGACGACAAGAAAGCGATCTTCAATACATCCATGGTGCGCGTTCTGAACACCTCAGATGCACCTTTCAATACTTCTGTTTCAGCGTTTGTGCGGTCAAATAGACGGATGGTTGTCATTGACTGCAAACGGTCGTAAAAGTGACCAGAAAGACGTTGCAGTGCTTTGAAGTTTTTACGGTTTGCATCGGCTGCTTTCATACCCACAAGTGCCATGAACATTGGTACCAGTGGAGCAGTAATCAAGAAGATCAGTCCTGCTGCCCAGTTTACTGGGAACACCACAACCAAAATAATGAATGGAATCATTACCGACAAAGACATCTGAGGTAAGTAACGAGAGAAGAAGTCTTGCATGTCTTCGACTTGTTCTAGCAACAGGGTTGCCCACGTACCCGCAGGTTTGCCTTTGATATAAGCAGGGCCCAACTCACGTAACTTATCAAGGATCAGTTGCCTGATGTAGACACGGATCTGTTCACCACAGCGATAACCTGCGATCTCACGTCCCCATGTACAGCCAGCACGGCCAACGACCGATAATGCCAAGCCTGCGAAATGACCAACCAGTTCAGATTTATCGACATTTTCGATGATCAGCTGGTGAAGAATAGAGGCGAGAAGAGCTGCTTGAGCAATTAAGAACACGCTTGAAAGTACGCCAAGGCTAATCGCAATCATAAGCCAGCGTTTCGCTAACTTACTCTGTTGCTTAAGCCACTTGTTCAAGCTGCGTTGTTTTTTCTTATCCATTATGAAGGCTTAATGATAATTATTATTTGTTGAGGGCGGCTAGTATACAAAAGAAAGCCCAGTGGATATACCACTGGGCTCTAGGGATTTACAACAAAATGTGATGACGCCCTGCATCTACTGAGGCGAGAGCACCGATAATCAAATCTGCAATCTCAGATTTACTTATCGTTAAGGCCATCTAGGAAGCGTTCAGCATCCAGTGCAGCCATACAACCTGTACCAGCAGAAGTGATTGCTTGGCGGTAGTTGTGGTCCATTACATCACCTGCAGCGAACACGCCTGGGATGCTAGTTTGTGTTGCGTTACCTTCAAGACCAGACTGAACGATGATGTAGTCATCTTTCATATCCACTTGGCCTTTGAAGATTTCAGTGTTTGGTTGGTGACCGATAGCAATGAATGCGCCCATTACTTCGATATCTTCTGTCTTATCAGACTGAGTATCTTTAATACGAACGCCAGTCACGCCCATGTCGTCGCCTATAACTTCGTCTAGCGTGCGATCAGTGTGAAGAACAATGTTGCCGTTCTCTACTTTGTCCATTAAACGCTTCACAAGAATCTTTTCAGCGCGGAACGTGTCACGACGGTGAACTAGATGAACTTCAGACGCGATGTTAGACAGGTAAAGTGCTTCTTCAACCGCCGTGTTACCACCACCAACAACCGCTACTTTCTGGTTGCGGTAGAAGAAACCATCACACGTTGCACAAGCAGAAACGCCGCGGCCTTTGAATGCTTCTTCAGACTCTAAACCTAGGTACTTAGCTGATGCACCTGTTGAGATGATCAACGCATCACACGTGTACTCGCCAGAATCGCCTTTAAGACGGAAAGGGCGGTTTGATAGGTCGACTTCGTTAATGTGGTCGAACAGGATCTCTGTTTCAAAGCGCTCTGCGTGCTCTTTCATGCGATCCATTAAAGCTGGACCCGTTAAACCTTCAGGATCACCCGGCCAATTTTCCACTTCTGTTGTGGTTGTAAGCTGACCACCTTGCTGCATACCGGTAACAAGTACAGGGTTTAGGTTTGCACGAGCAGCGTAAACTGCAGCTGTATAGCCAGCAGGGCCAGAACCAAGAATCAATAAATTACAGTGCTTTACGTCGCTCATGAGGACTCCGAAATTGAAATTGTTTTTATTTATAATCGCTTAGGATTGTATGGAAAATATGGAGGCAATAAAAGGTTAAACAAGGGCAGAAGTGTAATTAATCGTTATACGTTAGAACATAACCGAACTAAATGATGGTCTTGTAATCCTGTGTCTTAGATCAATAGCGATAAGTCAAGGAAAGTGCTCTTGCAAACAGCTATGCATATTGCTCACTTTTAGGGCCTTCTTGATCATGGTGTTTCTATAGCAGTATTTACTTTTTTGCGTATACATTGATGAGTAGAAAAACAAGAGAACCTGAATCCTATGTTTTATTTTAAAAAGTTTGCGTTAAAAGACGCTGCAAGAATTCATCAAAATTAGCGTGCAGATAAGCGACCACAAGACGCACTTTTAGTATGAACGGCATGATTACAAACAGGTGTAATGTTGGTTAATACTTGAACTGTTGAGTGTTTCTCAGTTGTTATTTTTTTGTATGTGTTATTATTGATATTTATATATTGCGCGGAATTATTTGAACTCTATGCAGATTCTAATCCTTTTTATCAATGTGTTTATTGTGTGCCTGAATTCGGTTTTTGCTTCTCCGCTGCAGGTCAGCGGGGAACAATCTGTGTTAGCTAATGAAGCTGTAAGATGGTATGAAATGCCTTTGTTATCTGATCCAGTCGATTTTCCCATATTAAAAAAACACATTGAATCCTCTCCAAGGATTGAAACGATATTTGGTGGTGAAGGGGCGTTTGGGTTGAGAGTTGATTTGGCCAACTCCGATATCAAGTCGTCACAACAAATAGTTACACTCCGTGCAAACTATTTGGATCAAGGTTGGGGGTACTGGCAATCAACAAATGGTCAAGTAAGGCGAATACTTGATTTTGGCCAATTAAGTAACAAGAGTATCTTGCATCTGCATAGGCAAAGCTTCCCGTTAATATTGAATGCGGAGGAATCTGGAACACTTTGGCTCTACTTGGAAGCAAAGAAATTTCCAAAGGCAGTTAACTTCACTCTTCAACCTGAATATCCATTTTATATTCACGTTTTCCGCAACAATACGCTCACATTAGCTTCTATTACTGTCATGCTAACGTTGGGAGTTTTCGCTCTTTTTTGTTACTTTCAAACTAAACATCCAGTCACACTGGCTTGTGCTGGTTATGTTGGGCTACATGGCCTGGGATGGTTCGCCGCTTCAGGCGCTTGGGGGTACTTATTATCAAGCCAAAGCTGGAACCCAGTTTATTTTGGAATGGTATTGTTTCCGTTTGCGGTTGCTTTTTCTTGCTATTACACAAGATTATTGTTTGGATTTCCGCAGCATTTTATTCGTATTAATCTTACCTTTCAGGCCTTTAGTTGGCTGTGTGTCATTATCGGGTTTATTAATGTCTTTGCCCCGTTTTCGTTGACTTTTGTTATGTCCCATTTAATTGCGGCAATCTGGGTGCCGACAATGATAGTGACTGGCGTATTGATGGTTTATCAACGAAACTTTGTCGCTAAATATTATTTGATCGGTGGTCTTTGTTATGGCACGGCTTTGGTATATTACATTTTTGCGCATTTTGCACCATTGCCGACTCAGAGATCGACAGAAGTCATCGTTGTTGTTGCATTAGCAATAGATTGTACCTGCATTTTATTGTCACTGACTGAATGGTTGCGGATTCAACAACATCAACATCAGAAAACCTATATCCAGTCGAGGGTGGATAGTTTAACGGGGCTTGGAAACCGGCTGGATTTTAATGATGCGAGTAAACAATTAGTACATCATTCCTATTGTATCGTCTTCATCGATTGTGATGGCCTTAAATCGATTAATGATACTTATGGTCATGATGAAGGGGATCGCTTTTTAGAATACACCAGCCGCATGATGCGAGAAAAATTTACAGACCTTGGAATGGTTTATCGAGCTGGTGGCGACGAATTTATCTGGTTGTTGAAAGTGGATAAAGAGAAACAAGTTGAGGCTCTCTATTCTCAGATTGAGCTTAGAGTGACTCAGGTGGAAGAGCAAATTCGCAGTGCTGATTGGCCTCAGTCTGGCCTCAGTTTTGGAAGCGCATCTAGTTTTGAATGTGTCAATTTTTCTGAGTGTTTGAGCTTAGCTGACCAGCGAATGTACCAGCAGAAGCGCTCGAAGAACGGTTTTAAAAATCAGTCCAGTGAAATTGAGTGTTAGCTAAATTCCCTATTTTCTAAGTGAATCGTTTTAAGTCTAGTTAACTTATTTTCGTTTTGACTTTTGGTGTAAATGTCACCAAAGGTGGCTCTTTTAGCAACCAACCTTTCAAGCTTGCTTACCCTCTCATCTGTTTTGTGTAGAACATTCCCAATCTTTATAGTCGCCTATTTTTAACGAATTCTAAGTTAGGACATAAAGGCAGACCATCATATTCCAAATAAACGCATCATTTATAATTGTAGGTTTTATTAGAAAGCACTCTATTTGAGGGCGGCCGAGTTCCCCCCCGAACTCGACCTGTTCCAGACGCGCAAGCAAAGGCGTTTGGTTTCTGGCGTACTCATAAATTAACCAATTTCAGTTTGTTGTGTAAATAATCAATAGCTTGCCAACTGATAGGTGGGTCGTATTTCGCTGTGCAAAAGCATAGAAATGAATGATGGCGAGCGTGGTGCTTGAGTTCATGTAAGGAGGCTGGCGTATTGAAGCGAAAGGGCTGACACAATATGAAACATAGCTTGCTAGTTTATAATATCGTTAAATTTAAATTTGCAGGGATTTATAACTAGCTAGTGGAGTGTGCTAGTTTTAAGAGTTGGTCATCTTTTATTCTGGTGTTATACACTGCTTTTTGATTTCAGGTTGGATTTAGTGTCTGAATTATTAAATCTGACGGGATAAATGATTGTTTAATGTTGATTTGACAAGATCTTCAAGTATCCTTTATGTAAACAAAACGTTAAATATCGAAAGTAAATTAACAATCATTAAGGAGTCGATGATGTTACATGCTCACGAAAATACCCTACATATTACCCACCTCAGTAACCACGCAGTTGAGGAGTTGTCACCTTCATTCTCTAAGCTACCAAGTACAGAGCATGCGGATGGCCAGTTTCGATTGAGAAGGTACTCGGTGGTTCAATTCAGTAATGGACAAGTCGTTGAGCTAGACAAACATAACTTTGTTCAGTCTGAAAACATTAATCACTTTCAAGGTGATGTTGTTCGTCAGTTCGAGCCGATTGAAGCACCAATTCTAAGCAGCCAAGGCATGCAAGAGATGTGTGAACTGTTTATTGAAACCAACGGGCTTGAAGACGGACAAGAAATCGAAATCCACCAAATTCGTATCGCTGCCATTTATGAAGAGACGCAGGTTGCGCCAGAAGGCGTGCACCAAGATGGCTTCGACCACATCGCGTTAATTGGTGTGAACCGTCATAACATTGTGGGTGGCGAAATCATGCTATACCAAGATTCTCATGAAGCGCCATTCTTTAGAAAAGTGCTTGAAAACGGCGATGTTACGATGCTTGCAGACAGCAAGTTGTGGCACAACGCACAACCAATTCGCACTATAGACCACGATGAGATGGGTTACATGGATTTGTTTGTGCTAACGGCTAAGGATGCGCGTAATGTCCTTCACTCTTAATGATGTGCGCCAACAGTTTAGTGCTTTAGGCCAATATCATAACGGCAAGCCTGTGACCTTTTTTGATGGTCCGGGTGGCTCTCAGGTGCCTGAGAATGTTTTAGCTTCAATGACCGAATACCTAGGGCATTTTAATTCAAACCTAGGCGGCCACTATTTTTCTAGCCAAAAGACCACAAGCTTAATGCAGCAAGCGAGAGAAGCGGCGCAAGCACTGCTTAATGCGGAGTCTTCTGGTAACGTTGTGTTCGGTGCGAACATGACATCTCTGACCTTCCAACTTAGCCGAGCGATCAGCCGCGATTGGAAAGAGGGCGATGAAGTTATCGTCACGGCGTTAGACCATTACTCAAATGTATCGAGCTGGCAGCAAGCGGCAGACGACAAAGGCGCGATAGTTCGCCAGGTTCGTGTCGACGAGTCAGATTGCAGTTTGGATATGGCGCATTTTGAGTCACTGTTGAACGAGAAAACCAAGCTTGTCGCGGTGACGTTTGCTTCGAACACGACTGGCTCTATTGTCGACATGGCAAAAGTTATTGAGCTTGCACATCAGCATGGTGCGCAGGTTTATGTCGATGCCGTTCATTACGCGCCACATCACTTGATCGATGTTCAGCAGCTGAATTGTGATTTCTTAGCGTGTTCAGCGTATAAATTCTTCGGCCCGCATGTGGGCATTGCTTATGTTGCACCTCAATGGCTACACACGTTAAAGCCTTACAAGGTTGAGCCTGCAACCAATATTGGCCCAGGCCGTTTTGAAACAGGTACGCAAAGCTTTGAAGGCCTTGCAGGTGTGATTGCGGCGGTAGATTACTTGGCGCAATTCGGTGAGCCAACCGACTCATTGCGTTCTCGTTTAGAGCAAAGCTACGCGCTTTATAATAAGCATGAAAGCCAGCTCAGTGAGTACTTCCTTAAACGCTTGTCTGATCTTGAAGGGGCAAAGCTTTACGGGAAAACAGAGTTTGATTCGAACCTAAGAACGCCAACCTTTGCGGTTACCTTTGAAAACCATTCTCCAGAGTTCATCGCCAAGAAGCTGGGTGAACATAATATCTGTGTGTGGAACGGACATTTCTACGCATTAGGTTTGGTGAAACAGTTGGGTATTGAAGAGCAGGGCGTGGTGCGTATTGGTTGTATGCATTACAACTCGATTGAAGAGATCGACTTGTTGTTCAATGTGCTTGAAGGGATCTTGCGAAGCCATTAGTAGAAGTAATTAGCAAGAAGTCACGAGCACTTAATAGCGACAGAATTAGAAAAGAGCATACTTCTCTCATGAATAGTGAGTAGGAAATATGCTCTTTTTCGTTTCAGCGCGCTTATTTAGTTATCGCCTGTGACCTAATCAATACAGCGATTCGACTAAGAAAGCTGCTCAACAATTGCTACACCCACTGCGTGTGCGCTAGTTGGGTTCTGGCCTGTAATTACTCGCTCATCAACAATCACAAGCTCTTGCCAAGGTTGAACCTTGTTGAAACGCGCTGCGCTGCGAGCAAGAGACTCTTCCAGTAGGAACGGAATGTCGTTGATGGTGCCAAAGTCGATCTCTTCTTCACGTGTAAAGCCAGTCACCGATTTAGAGCTTAGTAGCTTCTCGCCGTTGCTTAAAACAATCGGAAGCAGCGCCGCAGGGCCGTGACATACTGACGCAATCACACCACCATCTTCGTAATGCTTAGCCGCAATAGCAGCGAATTGCTCGTTGGTTGCTAGGTCTGAAAGCAAACCGAAACCACCTGGGTAGAAGATAGCATCGTAGCTTTCTGCATTAATTTGGTTTACAGGAATCGTATTGTTGATGCGGTTTTGGAAGTCATCATCAGCCAAGATCTCAGCGTTTACTGAATCCCCTTCAATATCGGTTCCGTACAATGGGCCTTTACCACCCTTGATAGAAGCGATGTCGTACTCAAAACCCGCAGCAATGATCTCTTTGAGAGCATGAGTCAGTTCAGGCGCATAAGTACCATTCGCTTGATCTGTATCGCCTAGTGTTGCGTGGTTAGTCACTGGAATTAGTATTTTTTTCATGGTTCGTCCCTTTGAGCTGCTGTTTTTTTATTTAGGTGCTGACGCTTTTCGTTAAGCACTGATGCTGTTCGTTAGGCGCTAGCGCTTAGAGCTTGGTATCGCGTTGTTACTTAGCTATCGCCGTCTTGTTGTTTCTAATACTAGTTCTAAACCAATTAGGTGATAATATGCTAAACAGGCAAAACATTGTTGCTATATAGCAAAGATAAAATACGAGTAGATTAAGTATGGATAGCTTTGAAGGGATTAACGAATTTGTTGCAGTTGCTGAGTGCCACGGCTTTTCAGCGGCCGCCAAACAGTTAGGTTGCAGTACCAGCCATGTGAGTCGGCAGGTTTCAAGGTTGGAAGAGAGAGTGGGAGTGGCTCTGCTTGCGCGTTCAACACGGATGGTTAGCCTGACTGAATCTGGCCACACTTATTACCAACAGTGCAAAGACTTGGTGATTGGGCTGCAACAGGCCAATCACCAAGTCACGTCTCAACAAACTCAGTTGAGTGGTACTTTACGTGTTAGTGCGGCGGGCGCATTTGCAGAGAACCATGTTGCCGCGGCGCTGATGGAATTTGCTAAAGATCATCCTGAGCTCACCATAGAAATGAATTTCAATACCAAGATGGTTAACTTCATCGAAGATGGCATCGATTTCGCGATTCGTTATGGTCGATTGGACGATTCAGGATTGGTGGCAAGAAAGCTGGTTGATCGCCCGATGGCAGCGGCAGCAAGCAAATACTATATAGAACAATTTGGTACGCCCACTCATCCAGAGCAGTTAAAAATGCACAGCTGCATTACCGCCAACAGTGATCAGTGGCTATTTGAGAAAGAGGGCAAACCGTTAAATGCAGTGCGAGTACATGGACGCTGGCGCAGTAACAATTCGAGCGCAGTACTGAAAGCATGTGAAGAGGGGCTTGGCATCGTTTATCTTCCTAAAAGCAGTTTCAATGGCAGTCTTAGCAATGGAAAACTCGTCCCTGTGTTAGAAGAGTATTGGGGAGCGGGCACAAGCAGTTGGATTGTTTATCAGAACCGTCGTTTTCTTCCACAGAGAGCACGGTTAGCTATCGACTTCTTAGTCTCATATTTCTCTGATTGGAATGAATAGTTCGTAGGTTTAAAGAATAGTGCGCAGGTTTAAAAGAATAGCGAACAGGATTTGAAGTGGTTGGGAGCGGATTCTTTCATCAGTTCAAGGCCAAAAGTAGAAAAAGATAATGGTTACATTGGTATAGGTTATCTATTTCTGTTTTTTGACGCGAATAATGGGATTGAGATGCTTGTCTACTTTTGATAACTGGTGTTAGCGATTGAATTGTAGAGAAGCTCGCAACAGTACGATATACTAGATACCATATTAATGTCCCTAACGCGTGATAGATTCTGTGGAAGCGTTGGCAGGATGTGTTGTTATGCTCCAGTTTATGAAGTGTAGCTAGAGTGCGGAGTTGGCAATGTCTTCAATAAATTTCGAATCCACGTACGGTGTAATAACTATTCAAGATATGAATGTAGTGAGTGTTGACGCTAACTATGCTCGCATCTATGGATACCAATCGCCCGAAGAACTACTTTCTAATATCGATAGCTTTCTAGATCTAATCTCAGAAGATTATCATGTTCTCGCCTATCAAAATTACCTTGAAACGGTCAGTGGTCAACGCGACCCTCAGGTTCACACCTATACCAATGTTGATCGCAATGGCAGAGAGTTCACCGTGTTTTCTATCGACCATGTGACGGAGTGGCAGGGAAGACCTGCACTGCAAGTCACAGTGATCGATCTTTCCCCTGCGATTCAGCTGCAAAATGCGGTGCGTGAGCAAGATAAGATGTATCACGACATGATCATGCAATCTGGGCAGGGCATCTTGGTTCACCGAGATTTCAAGCCGCTGATGGTTAATCAATCTTGGGTCAACATGCAAGGCGCGGCTTCCATCGAGCAAGTATTAGAGCTGGACTCTATCCTTGAACTGGTACCAAAACAGAATGCCGATGGCATCAGCAAGCACTATCACGCGATCGTATCAGGGGAGTTGTCAGGTACTAGTACCGTGGTTGAAAACATTGGCTTTGACGGCGTTCATCGGTTCTTCAATATTTACGACAATGCGATTACTTGGAAAGGTCAGCCAGCCGTTCAGGTTGTGCTCGAAGATGTGACTCAAAAGGTGATGCTGGAAAAGCAGTTGGTACACCAAGCGAATTACGATGAAATGACGGATTTGCTTAACCGTAGGGCGATTTATGAGTGGCTGAGAGAGCACCTTGTCTCTGAGACTCACTTAGTGTGTATGCTGCTTGATATCGATGACTTCAAATCGATCAATGATACCTACGGGCACATGGTGGGTGACGAGGTAATTTGCGCATTGGCTGATATTACTAAGCGTAATGTTGAGGCTGTGGGCGGTGTCGCAGGTCGATGGGGCGGTGAAGAGTTCATTGTATTTATCCCTAATGCGTCGCCTCAGATTTCGCGTCAAGTGTCTGATCAGATCCGAGAGCAGTTTAATCAAACCGAATTTAAGATTGATGAACAGTTACGATTTAATTCTAGTGTCAGTATCGGAATCAGTGATAGCCAAGCCTGTGAAGACGGTGTCACGATTGATGCACTCGTGAATTTAACCGATCAATCTCTCTATCGCGCGAAAGCCAACGGCAAGAATTGTGTAGACGGAGATGTGGTTGCGCTCTAACGCCTAAAATCGTCATCGAAAGCGAATAGGATCGACAACGAAAAATGCCCTCAAGTCATCACTTGAGGGCATTTTATTTTTTGGCTATTCACTAAGCGCTTCTAACTATAAGAAACGTTTAAGTTCTACAAGTTATGCAGACACTTCCACTTCGTAAGAACCAAATTTACGGATGTTAATCACACCTGTATCTAGGATAAGGTATTGGCCTTTAATGCCTTGAAGTACGCCTGTCACTTCAGGATTCTTATCAAAGTTGTGCGATACAATCTTCACTGGGTGCTGCTCAACCGGGTAGCTCAGTGAAGTGATGTTTTCGCTCAGAATCTCGATTGCATCGTCACCAAACTTCGCTCTGATCTCTTGGATCTTATCTTCAACCAATGGCAATAGTTCTTTGGCTTTTTCTACCAACTCCATATCGTCGCCATCGCCTTTTAGCAGCGTGCGCCAGTTGGTTTTGTCAGCAATGTGCTTCGCTAACTCAACTTCGATCAGGCCAGAGATCTGACGTGTTTTTACCTTCAAGATAGGCAAACCTTGAGTCGCGCCTTGGTCAATCCAACGGGTAGGGATTTGAGTATGACGAGTGATACCTACTTTTAGGCTTGATGTGTTCGATAGGTAAACGAAGTGATCAACCATGCAGTTCTCTTCACCCCATTGAGGCTCACGACATGTGCCTTCATCGTAGTGACAAGTCTCTGGTTTCATGATGCACATGTCGCAGCTTGCTAGCTTTTTCATGCACACAAAGCAGTGGCCTTGAGAGTAGCTTTTCTTGGTTTTCTTACCACACGAACAACAAAAAATATTGCCGGTATGGGTAAGGTTGATGGTTTTACCAATCAGAGGGTTTAGCTCTACAAACTCTTCGCCTACAGGCAAACGGTAGGTAACCGCGCCATCAAGGGAAGCACTCATCTTTTTGAGTGTTCCTTTTGCTAATAAAGACATGACATTACTCGTTGTATTTTGATTATTATTTCGTCGACTCGATTGCGCTGTGAGCAGGCAGTACGGTTAACGATGATTATGCGATGAGTATAACAAATAGAGCCTGTTTTTATACGCAATATTACTTGATTCTCGCCGTGAATAATCAACAGCAAATACATGCATTAAAATATAGTATGACATTTTGTTCGGGCGTGATATAACGTTTTTTAGTGATTTATTGGTATTAAGATCACTAATTTATCTAACTTGTTTTTTATCGTGAAATCCCAACTATAGGGATATTAAGCAGGAAGCTTAGACGTGAAGTGGATCCATAAGATTGTTATCTTTCTAGTTATCGCAACGCTTGCCATTGTGCAGTATTACCGTGTGAGCGGAAATCGTGTGATAACGGCAATTACCCCTGATAAATATGAATTTATCGCGACCAGTGATCAAGTTGATAGGGGAGTCAGTACGTCCCAGTTATCTTATGAAAATGGACAGTACACTCTCGATTGTGAACTTAAAGAATCTGAGTATCCGTGGCCTTACTGTGGGCTGTCGATTCGTATCAACCCTGACATCACCTCGGGCCTTGACCTTTCTCAGTACCACACCTTTAGAGTGAACATTGATTACCATGCGGAGGCTGACTCTAGTGGCCGTTTGAGAACCTATCTACGTAACTACAACCCTGCTTATTCAGTTCCTGATGACGAGTACACGCACAAGTACAATGGGATGGAGTTTTCTCCAGGAATCGATGGTGGTGTGATTGAAATCCCGATCAAAAATCTGCAAGTGATGACATGGTGGCTGGCTGACAACGACATTGCATTAGAGCACTCTGCACCTGAATATTCGAATGTGAATATGGTCGAGTTTGCTACCGCGTCTGGTGCGAAACTGGGCCATCATCGAATTGTTATTCGCAGCATCGAGTTTGAAGGCTCGTATATCTCTGCGGAAAGCTTGTTCTTGATCTTGCTGTTTACCTGGGTCGGAACAGGTACTGTGTTCTTACTTTCAGAATTGCATCGTTCAAGAAAACGCATGGTGATCGCAGAGAAAAGACATCACCACTTAAAGAACGTCAATCGCGCACTGAGAGAACAGAATTTTGAATTTTCAGAGATGGCCCATCGTGATGAGTTAACCGGAATACTAAACCGCCACGCGATTCGTGATTGGTTGAAAATGCAGTCACAACATGTGAAGCAAGGACATGGCAAGCTGGGTATGTTGTATCTCGATATCGACTACTTCAAGAGTGTAAATGACAAGTACGGACACCAAATGGGTGACCATATTCTACGTGAGTTCAGCATGGTGGTGGGCAGTTCGATCAGCGCTACCGACAAGTTGGTGAGATGGGGTGGTGAAGAGTTCATTGTTTTTTGCCCTGAGACTGATCTTGGCGAAGCACAAAGAAAGGCCGAGAAAATCCGACTTTTAGTCAGCCAGCACCTTTGGGTTCATGGCGATCCGCTGACATGCAGTATCGGTGTTGCCGAGATGAAACAAGAGCGAGTGACAGAGACTATTGCTCGCGCTGATGAAGCTTTATATCAAGCAAAGCATTCAGGTCGAAATCAGGTGATCTTGAGTCACTAATCTGAAAATTGTTTTGATGAGTTTATAAGCCACACGTGCATATGTGACGTGTGGCGTTTTTATGGTTCTTCTCCCAAAAGCCAAAAGCCAAAACAAAAAAGGTGGCGCGGGGCCACCAAAAGGGAAAGCGTTTCTTGTTTTTATATGCCCGTTCAGTGCTTGCTTACGCTGAACGGGCATTTTTGTCTTGGTTGAACCGGGGGAAGTTCAACCAGTTTAGGGGAGCATTCCTGTAAGCATGCGCTTATAGAACGTTAGTGTTTACCAGAAGATCCAAGCGAACAGAGTCAGAACTAGGATACAAACTAGGTTCAACACCATACCGATTCGCATCATCTCTTTCTGCTTGATGTGACCCGAGCCAAACACGATTGCGTTTGGTGGTGTTGCAACAGGAAGCATGAAGGCACAAGACGCAGCAACAGCGATCAGTGCAGACAAAATAACTGGCGACATACCAAGTGCTTCAGCGATGGTTGCGAATACTGGCACCAGAAGTGCTGCACTCGCTGTGTTACTCGCAAATTCCGTTAGGAATACCACGAACGCTACCACGGCTAGAATCGTAAGCAGTACGCCAGCTGTTTCTAAAAATCCGCTTAGTGAGTGTGCTAAGAATACGCTGGTTCCTGTCGCTTTTAGAATGTTACTTAAGCAGATACCACCACCGAATAGGATAAGAACACCCCAGTCCGTTGTCTTCTCAACGTCTTTCCATTCCACCGCTCTAGAAGCGCCAAGCAGTACAATTGCGCCAATCGCTACTAAGCTATCAAATTTAGAGAATCCGCCAATCATTGCGTTGATTGGTTTACCGAATATCCAAAGCGTTACGGTTAGAAGGAAGATAGACAGTGTGATTTTCTTGCTGTTTGTCCACTCAACGGGAGCGTGGTCTAGCTCGAATTTGTGGTCAAGCTTTGGCTTAGTCATCACGTAAAGAATAATCATCGCGATTGGCAGTAAGATCATTGAGATTGGAAGACCTAGCGCCATCCACTCAGTAAAGCTCAAGCCAACTTCTGCAGCGGCGATTGCGTTCGGTGGGCTACCCACTAAGGTTGCGATACCACCAATCGATGCACAGTAAGCGATACCCAGCAGTACGAACACGTACGTGTTGCGGTCTTCACTTTGGTCAACTTTGTTCATGATGCCAAGAACAAGGGGAAGCATCATTGCAGTCGTTGCTGTGTTCGAAATCCACATCGACAAGCCTGCACTCACACCGAATAGCATGAACACCGCCACCGACATTCTGCCTTTTGCAATCAGCAGAACTTTGTCGGCAATCGCCTTATCGAGCTCTTGCTTGTTGAGCGCAGCAGCAAGGGCAAAACCACCCATGAATAGGAAGATGATTGGGTTCGAGAAGTTCGCTAATGCAGCGGGCGTATTGAACACACCAAACAAGACAGCCAAGAGTGGAACGAGCAGAGCGGTGATGCTGACATGAATAGCTTCGGTTAACCATAGAACCGCAACGAACACGAGAATACTCAAACCAGTATTGACTTGTGATTCGAAAGGAAGGGTGTTGAGCAAGAGTGCGAATAGCGTGAAATTACCAATTAATATCATGCTGTTGCGGGTGAACAACCAGTGTTTCAGTGTAGTAACAAGTGCCGTCATAAGACGCTCCTTTTGTTATCCTCGTTTTATTGGTGCACGACTTCATTGAGTCGTGCTTATTATTTTCGAGGTATATAGCTTGATGTAGGGTCAGACTTTGTTGGGAGAATGTTACTTAAGTTAATAAAGGCGTGTTGGTGTGTTTTTGTGTAACAGTGGGGAAATGTGAGGCAACAAATTCAAAATGTGTAGTTTTCTACACATCTGTCTCTGCTGGGTCTGCAATAGGGTTTGTTGTAGGATCTACAACAGGGTTTACAGAGGGGTCAGTCATAGGGTTTGGAATCGGAAATGATTCCGGTTTTGGACTCGATTGAATGGGCTCTTTAGGTCCAAGGAACTTTGGCGTTGTCCCCATAATATACAAATCTAAGAAGGCTTTGGTACGCGCAAAAACTTCACGCAAACGGATAGAGGTGCCTGAATGATGAGTAGGGCCTGAAACCGCTAAACATTGTGCATGAATATCGTAAGAATTAGCGATAAATAGTGCTCTTTCACAGTGGAATTTCTGAGTAATGATCAGGAAGTTGTCGGTGTCGAAGATCTTTTTAGCGCGAACAATCGAGTCTAAGGTTCTAAAGCCTGCGTAATCGAGGTTAATGCGTTCATCGGGTACACCCGCTTTCAGCAAGTCGCGTTTCATCGTCCACGGCTCATTGTAAGAGCGATGAGCGTTATCACCACTTAACAGAAACTGGTCGACTTTTTCACGGTCGAACAGCTCAATCGCGGCTTCGATTCGGTGCTTATAATAGTCGTTGAGTGTTCGACCCAAATATTTGCTCGTGCCAAGCACAACGGCGACCTCAAGCTCGGGCACTTCATCTATATCGTAGATGATGCGATCTTCCGCTTGCCATGAAACCCAATAATCGATCGCAATAACCGCAGCGCTGCCTACTAAGAACACGAGGAAAGCGCCAAACAGAAAACCTTGCAGTTTTTTGTAAGCTTTTTTTATGTAGCTACGGATAATGTGAGAATCAAATTTCACTCTCGGTATGGTCCTTTCACTGAGCATTAATTTTTGAGTGCTCGATAATACCAAATAAAAATGAGAAAAATCAGTTAAAAAGACAAGACAGTTTAAAGAAAAAAGCCCCTGCAATTGCAGAGGCTCATATAAGAGTCGTTAACGCTCTTTATTCCAAGCGCAGTACGCTTTATTAGAATGCCGTGCGCTTGTAGCGACGGTAAACTGGCTGCCAGAAGTGCTGGTCAATCGCTTGTTGCAGTGCTTCTTCAGTGATCTCTAGAGCAACGCCCTGTTCAATCGCCTTTTTACCTACCGCAAGAGCAATTTTCTTAGATACCGTGTGGATCTCTTCCAATGGTGGAAGTAGAGCACCTGTGCCATTGATTGCTAGTGGAGAACACGTAGCAAGTGCACGGCTTGATTCCATTAGCATTTCGTCAGTGATGCGTGAAGCATTCACAGCCAATACACCAAGGCCAATACCTGGGAAGATGTAGCTGTTGTTACACTGAGCGATTGGGTAAGTTGTGCCGTTGTGAACGACTGGCTCAAATGGGCTACCTGTCGCAACAAGTGCTTGGCCATCAGTCCAACGAATAATGTCGTTTGGCGTCGCTTCAACACGGCTTGTTGGGTTCGACAGTGGGAACACGATAGGGCGTTCACTGTGTAGGTTCATCTCTTTGATGACTTCTTTGCTGAATAGACCTGGAGCACCAGACACACCAACCAATACGGTTGGTTTCGCGTGGCGAACTACGTCTAGTAGAGAGAAACCAGTGCCATCGCTTTCCCAGTCTTTGGTGTTTTCGTTGGTTTGAATCAGACGCTGTTGGAAATCAAGCAGGTTTTGCATGCCTTCTTGTAGCAGACCCCAACGGTCAACCATGTAAACTTGAGAGCGAGCTTGTGCATCGCTGATACCTTCAGACACCATTTGGGCAATGATAGCTTCAGCAATACCACAACCTGCAGAACCCGCACCTAAGAAGGTGATGCGTTGATCTGAAAGTTTGCTGTTTGCTGCTTTACATGCTGCAAGTAGAGAACCAACCGTTACGGCTGCTGTGCCTTGGATATCATCGTTGAAACAACAGATGCGATCTTTGTAGCGCTCAAGCAGTGGCATTGCGTTCTTTTGTGCGAAATCTTCGAACTGAACTAATGCATCAGGCCAACGGCGTTGAACCGCTTGGATGAACTCTTCAACGAATGCATCGTAGTCAGCACCCGTAATACGAGGATGACGCCAGCCCATGTACATTGGGTCAGCAAGACGTTGAGGGTTGTTAGTACCCACATCGAGCACGATTGGTAGCATGTAAGCTGGGCTGATACCGCCACAAGCTGTATAAAGTGCTAGCTTACCAATTGGAATACCCATACCACCGATGCCTTGGTCTCCCAAACCAAGAATACGCTCACCATCCGTAACCACGATAACTTTAACGTTGTGGTTTGTCGCATTATTCAGTAGGTCATCGATACGATCGCGGTTCGGGTATGAGATAAACAGACCACGGCCACGACGGTAAATATTTGAGAAGTTCTCACATGCTGCGCCAACTGTTGGCGTATAAATGATAGGCATCATTTCAGAGATGTGGTTTTGAACTAAACGATAAAAAAGCGTTTCATTAGTGTCTTGGATGTTACGAAGGTAGATATGCTTATCCATATCACTTTCGAAGTTACAATATTGTTTGTATGCACGTCCTACTTGCTCTTGGATTGTTTCGGTTGTTTCCGGTAACAAACCTTCAAGGTTGAAAGAACTGCGCTCTTCAGCAGAGAATGCGCTGCCTTTGTTTAGAAGAGGTGTACTTAGTAGAGCAGGACCAGCATAAGGGATATATAGAGGGCGTTTATCGTTGTTCATTGGATGCCTAATATGGGAGAAAGGGTAACTAAAAAATGATAACGGTTTAGTTATTCAATTGTAAATAGTTTCTCCGCGATCTGAGCAAACAAAATGATACTCTTACCTCTGTCCCACACTTATCGAATTTCAACACGATAATTCGTTATACTTTGCTCACACTTTTTCGCTACTCGCCATTTTATGTCATTACTTCCCATCGATGCTTATCAAAACGTATTCCACGAACAAATCGCTAATTCTCACCTTGTCGTAGAGGCGGAAACCGGATCAGGTAAATCAACGCGCCTGCCACTTTGGGCCTCTCAACATGGACGAGTGTTAGTGGTGGAGCCAAGACGCATCGCGTGTACATCACTGGCTAAATATCTCGCGCAGCGATCAGGCGAGAAGTTGGGTAGCAAAGTGGGCTATGCGATTAAGCTTGAGTCAGAGTATAACGAGCAAACTAACGTTGTTTTTGTGACGCCCGGTATCGCGCTGCGTTGGTTATCAGAAGACGGATTAGCCAGTTTTGATGTGATTGTGGTGGATGAGTTTCACGAGAGGCGCTGGGACATTGATCTGCTGGTGGCGATTCTGAGACAAAAAGAGAGCCATCGCTTGGTGATCACTTCAGCAACCATTGAAGGGGAGCGTCTTGCTGATTACTTGGATGCGAATCGAATTAGCTGCGAGGGGCGAACTTATCAAGTTGAGATTGAACACAGAGCGAATGAATCCAGAACACTGCCTGATAGTCGACATCTAGGGCAGCGCATCGTGGAAGAAGTTAATCATCAGTTGATCGCTTCTTCTGGCGATATGTTGGTTTTTCTACCGGGTAAAAAAGAGATCGTGCAATGCGAACAAGCCTTAGCGAAAAATCCAGATATCCAAGTTGTTAAATTGCATGCGTCGGTCAGTGATAAAGAGCGAGATTCAGCGTTATCGGGTCGGAATATCCATACTGAAGGTAATGGTTTGAGAAAGGTCATCCTTGCGACCAACGTTGCAGAAACCTCATTAACCATTCCTGACATTGGCGTGGTGATAGATTCAGGATTAGAGAGACGCACCGTTCAGCGTAATGGCAGAGCCACACTGATGCTTAAATCCATATCACGAGCGAGTGCCAAACAGCGAGCTGGCCGCGCGGGTAGGGTAATGGATGGCGTTTGCGTGCGTCTATATGGTGAACATGCGGCGTTAGAGTTAGTCACACCGCCTGAATTGCAGCGTGAAGAGCTGACTGAACCTATGTTGGCCGCAGCATGTTGTGGATCTCCGCTTGAGAGCTTGTCCTTCCTTGACCCTATTCCAGAGAAATCACTCAACAGTGCAACTCAAACCTTGCTGACGATGGAAGCGATTAACGCCGACCATCAAGTTACCGAGCATGGTAAAAAGCTGTATCCGTTGCCGATTGATGCTTTGTATGCCGATATCGTTACTCGAATCAAAACCAAAGCATTAAAAGAGGCGATGGTTGATCTCACTGCGGCGCTGTCCGTTCCTGCTCGCTTGTATCAGTTACCAAACAATGCAGAACATCTTGAAGCGCTCGCGCAACAAGAGAAGGAAGGGTGTGATTTAAGCCTGTTGATTCAGATTGTGCGCGGTCGAGAATATCCGCATTTAGACATCGACCAACAGGCTCTGAATGAAGCTCAAGGATTGGCGAAGCAAATGCGGGAGGTATTTGAACTTCCTCAGCTAGAAGTCGCGTCACGTTTCCAACGCATTGAATTGCTCAAGACCATTGTGAATCTGCATCCTGAACTGGTGTTTGTGCGCCGACTGAAAAGGAAAGAAGCCTTTGCCAATGGTGTTTTAGAAGTGGTGCTCGGTCGTCAGAACCGTTTCCCTGATAATGCACAAGCGATGTTGGTGTTGGATACTCACAGCTTGCCGGGAAGAGGCGTTAAGCAAACACTGACCTTAGCGACGGTCACGACACCCATTCCTCTTGAGCTTCTCATTGATGCTGAACTAGGAGAGTGGGAGCAAGGCGAAACCGTTGTGAATGATGATGGTGTTTTTACCGAGATGGCATTGGTGTACGCAGGCCGCACGATTACAACCAAACTCGTCGCCGCTGAAGGGCAACTATCGTTAAAACCTATCGTCGACCTTGTGTTAAGTGGGGTTCAGCTTCCCGGTTTTGCAAAGGTTCGCACTCAAGAAATCAAACACTGGCAACTGTATGTGAAACTCGGTCTCGATGAGCAAACACAATACACACCAGAAATTGAGAACATTAACTTTGAGCTATGGTTTACAGAGCAGCTTGAAGTGTTAGGTGTTACTGATGTCAGCGAATTGGAAATGTTTGACCACGCAGACATACCGTTCGATGGCATTCCAACTTGGTTCTATTCAGAATTTTCGGAGAAATATCCGTTTGCATTGAGCCTTGCCGACTTGCAACTCGATGTAGAATACTTGCCTGCGAGAAAGCTGATTTACGTTCACTATCAATCGGGTAGTCGAAAGTTATCGCCAAAACGTTGGGAGCTGCCGACATGGTCAGGCTGGCGTATTCAGTACAAAAAAGCGAGCCGAATAATTGATATCAAATAGATGGATAAGTTTTATCTCTAAAATATTAATCAAATAGGTGCATATATGATTTTTCAGTGCTTATTTTGTTACAAGTTTGATTTTTATATGCCTTTTTAACCAATCAAAAGGTCATAAAAGACTATTCTTCTATATCCTATTGCTATAAAGAAAGAGTTGATAGATATTGAGTATATTGTGTTGCCAAAGTGTCGGGGGACATCATGGATAAACAGGAAGAGACGCGTGTAGAGTTCGATTACACAACATTTCTTGGCGCCTCATGCAGTAAAAAATGGACTTTTCTGGAAGCACTCACCACAATTGCGCCAGTGTTTAGTACCGTCTGGCGAGATAGCATTAAAGAGCTAGCAAGCCCTGAAGATCGTTTATGGCAGATGGCATTGAAATCGATGTCGACGCGTAAAAGTGATGAGTCGAACATTGTGACCTTACTCAAGCTCGCGAAGCTGGAAGGAATCAATGAGCTCAAAGTGGTGATGCCATATTCTCTTGAAGAAGAGCAGATCGAGTATATTGAATCGCGCAGTCATTTAGTGATTGCGGGTAATTCAGGAGAAGAGTTCACTATTAGGCTGTAACTTCAGTTCGCCGATAACCTCTCTCAGGAATAGTAAAACGTACACGTGAAAAGGGCCTCAATGTTGAGGCCCTTTTAGTATCTAAAATCTGTGTTTACGAGCTTATTAGCTTTCTAGCTTTTTATTTTGAGATTAAGCGACTAGTCGATTAGACCATAGTCAGCGCGTAGTACATCAATGATCTCTTGCTTAGGATTTTCGCTCAGTACGATCTCCGCACCTGTGATTTTCGCTGCGATATCAAGGTAAGTGCGAGACAGAGACATTAGCGAATCAAGAGGCAGTTCATTGTCACGAGCCAATGCTTCACGTTCTGGCATGCGTTCTTTGTTCAAAAGAATGTCGGCATCAGGGAAGTAGTTAAGCAAGAACTGACGGAAGCCTTCTTTTGAATTCTCAACGATGTTGCCGTTGTTGTATTCCTGAGTATCCCAAATGCGAGATGAATCTGGAGTACCGACTTCGTCCATGTAGATAAGCTTTTCTTTGCCTTGAGTATCGTTGACGTAGCCAAACTCAAATTTGGTATCAACAAAGGTTTGGTCTACTTTTGCTAGCGCTTGGCTGATTACGTTGAAGCCTTCTTTAAGAAGTTTTTCGTAATGCGCGATGTCGCTTGCTTGAGTAAAGTTGAATGCTGCGAAGTTATCTTCGATGTTGTTGCGTGTGATGTTCACATCGTCAGCTTCTGGAACGCCAGGAATACCTTTCAGAATCCCTTTTGTTGAAGGCGTGATCAGTAGCTCAGGCAACTTCTTGTCTTTCTCAAGGCCTTCAGGCATCTCGATACCACAGAATTCACGTTCGCCGTTTGCGTATGCACGCCACATTGAACCAGTGATGTATTGACGACAAATCGCTTCGATCATGACTGGGCGAGCTTTTTGTACAATCCATACGAACGGGTGAGGGATATCAAGAATATGACTGTCAGCAAGTCCGTTGTCTTTAAACAATTTGAACCAGTGGTTAGAGATAGCATTCAGAGCCGCTCCCTTACCTGGAACACCTTTAAGATTCCCTTCACCACGCCAGATACAATCAAATGCAGAGATACGGTCACTGATCACCATGATTGCTAAAGGCGCATCTGGTGCTACATCGTAGCCTTTCTCTTTAATTAGTCGTTGGCTATCTTCTTCAGTTAACCAGTAGACCGAACGAACCTTGCCACTGTGGACAGGTTTATCAGTACGGATTGGTAGGTCATCATTTACGGCAAGAACTTGATCAGCAAGGCTCATTTAGACATTCCTATCTTTTATCAAACGTCATACAGAGAAGTGCGGTGTGCACATGATTAGACGGGCATTATACCCAATCTACTATTTGCTTCCAGAGAAAAAGCAAACGATTGCTAAATCTGTTGTTTAAATAAAAACCCCCGCCTAACAATCCGCTAAAAAATGGGCGAATTGTAGGGCAGGGGAAGGCAGTATGTTTGGACTGTGTTTTGGCGAATTGTTTCTTAAGTTAAATTAAGTTTGTTAGCTAAAAGATTAAGCTATGTTTGTGGACCATGTTTTTGAGCCAAAATGTTATTAAGCAAGGTGGCTTAGTGAATACGCTCTGAATTTGCATCCATAAAGAAGACTTCACATTGAAAGCGTAACCCTAATGTTCTTAGGTACTGTTGGCTGAACTGATCAATCGATGCACTTGCAACAATCGCGCTCGCATTCTTAGAGCGGATTGCTTTCTCGACAGTCTCTACCTCAGTCATTTGATGAGAGGCTTTCATATGAATAACGCGGTCGCAGCAAACATTATGTTGCTTAAGCTGCTTAGCCGATGGTCTTGGTGTTTGAGCCGTAAACAGTAACCACTGATGTTGATTGGACAGCAACGCCATTCTTGCAAACAACGCTTCCTCGTTTGAATTTTTGCTTTTACGAGAAACTGATGTAAATGCGCAGTGAACTAGCGGGCTAGAGTGTTGTGCTTTAACGTGTGCTTGAATCATTTTGCTGTCCCTATATACATGCTGTATGTGTATACAGTAGTTTTAGTTGCTTATAAGATCAAGCGTTTTTTGCGGGATTATTGGACGATTTCGTTTGAGGTTATGGATGGTAAATGATTAAATCATTGAAAGTATTCGATAAATTAAATTTGAATGAATCTGCTGTTTTGTATCATAAGTTGAATAAATGTGAGCTTTATACAGGTGTATACACTGGTTTTTGCAGAAAAGTACTGTATATACCTGTATAGAAGAGAGAACAAAGAAGAAAGAAGAAAGAAGAAAGAAGATCTAAAACCACAGGCACAAAAAAAGCGCCTTAGGCGCTTTCTTATATTTCACGGTGTTGCTTATCTCAATGTCGCTTGGGAGAGTTTTGCTCTCATTTCCATTTCACCAATATTGAACTGGCGAACATCAATGGTTGCAATATCATTGCACTCGTTACATGCATGATGACACTTACCATCTAGGTAGTCGTGCTTTTTAACTAGGCTTGGCTTTTTGCACCAATCACAAACGCCTTCTATTGTGAACATATTCTCTCCTCACCTGTTTAAGTCAGGTGTATTTTCGGCGAAAATTATGACACAAGTAAGACCCATTAGTTAATAGTTTGTTACCCATTTTTGAGAGGGGGATCGATTGCAACACCAATAAAATCGATATCTTTGAGATCTAGGAAAATGAAGATGTGTGTTTGTTTACGGTTTTGTAACATTTTGTAAAATGGTTTTTAGCGCATTGTTCAAACGTTTCATTTCTTCGTCACATCCGTGACCATCTGGATGGTAGATCTTTGATAGCTGTTTGTATCGGATCTTGATGCTTTTCTGGTCGGGGATTGAGCTAGGTGTGTAGCCAAATAGCGCGCAGGCCACCTGCAAATTACTCAGACCTTTGCTGTTTTTCTGCTTCTTCAATTCGTGGAACATAGTGTTCAGCTGGCGTTTTTGCTGCTTAATCGTAAGGTCCTTCGAGCTAAGCTGCGCTTCAAGTGATTGTTGTTGCTGTCGCGAATCACCCGACTTTAGAGCTTGTCTTTTTCTTGAGATAACGAGCGTCGCAATAATGCTGATGATTGAAATCAACACGGCCAACGCAGCACCAATCATATAGTCAGAGCTAGTTAGGTTAGAACTGGAGAGGTTAGAGCGTGATGCTTGGTGAGATTGAACGTGCTTAGATACCCCCTGACTGGTGTCTATTTCAGAGTCGATGCTGTCATCGAGCTGTTCTATTGAAGAGATCTGTTTTGCACGTTGCTGGTTGAATTGTGCTTCCAAAATGCGGTTGTAGCCCTCTTCTGCTTGTGGATTATCTTTTAAGGCTGCTTCATACCATAGCTGCGCTTTATCTAATGGTTGAAGGAGGTCTTGTTCTAGCGAGGATTCGTAGAGTTTTGCTACCTCGATAGGTGCGCGCTGGTTACCTTGCAACGCCGCTTTAATAAACCATTCCAAAGCAAGCTTGTTACTTTGTTCAACACCTGTACCTGCCAAGTACCATTCACCCAGTCTAAATTGCGCGTTTGGGTTGCCGTTTTCTGCTGACTGCGTGTACCAATACAATGCATCACTGGTGCTAACAGGAACGTCGACACCCGATTCATAAGCTTGAGCCAATTGGTATTGAGAAACTGGATCTTGAGGTTGTGATTCTAGTGAAAATTCATCACTGCTTGCTGCGTGCACGAAATGTGTGGTGGACAGTTGAATCGTGGAAAAGATGAGGGCTAGAAATAGTGTTCTAAGAAATGATGATGACAGAATGTTGGATAGGATCAGCAAAAGATAAGTCTCGTAAAAAAGCCCAGAATCGATATGTCAGTATGAATACGCTTTATGGTCGTTGATTATTATTATCACGTTAAATGAGTAACATAACTGATAAACAACTATATAGAGGTTAATTCAATAGATAAAGATGGACTGGGCTTTAATCGTGCTACTTAAGCGGCAAGATTTGAATTTCTACGCGACGGTTACAAGCACGACCTTGAGAGGTGTTATTGTCACATAGAGGGTAGCGCTCACCGTTACCACGAGCAATAGCACGACCTGCAGCAACGTCTTGAGAGATCAAGAATGCACGAACAGATTCAGCTCGACGCTCAGAAAGGATTTGGTTCGTCGATTCGCTGTCAGTGTGACCTTCAATCACTAGGCTAGTGTCTGGGTATTCAACTAGGATGCGAGCAACGCCGCGAAGGGTATTGTGAATGCTTGATTCCAAAGCGTAAGAGCCAGAATCAAAACCGATGCCGTTTTCTAGGCGAAGTAGAAATTGGTTCTCACCGACACGTTCAACTTGAACGCCTGAATTCATTAGCTCTTCACGAAGGGCAGCTTCTTGTCGGTCAAAGTAGTAACCAATACCACCAACAGCGGCGCCACCGGCAGCACCAATAAGTGCACGTTTACCACGGTCTTTAGAGTCACCAGTTGCAGCACCAGCAACGGCACCAGCGAGTGCACCAATTAGAGCGCCTTGAGTTGCAGAGTTAGCCTCAGATTCGCCAGTTGTCGCGTTTTGGCGTTGAGTTGCCTGACAACCCGTTAAAGCGATAGTAAGCGCTAGGGCTAGTGTGATTTTTTTAACGTATTTCTCCATCATGTACTTCTGTCAAACGAATGAATCCGAGTGACAAACATAGTCCTGTAAATCTTATTGATGGTTTTTATCAATACGTCGAAGCAATGTAAAGTGGCTCTATGATTTAGTTATCTTTTTAGCTGCCTGGGTACCGCCAACTGGTCGATTAACAGACAATTTACGACCTTTCTTCAAACCAACTTCATAATCGGCGGTGAGGTTTTTCATCGCTTCTCTCAGTTGCTGCTTGAACGTTTCACGGTCGATATTTTTGAATTCTTTATCAATGTAGTTATTGATCTTGTTGTTTGATTCGTCGTCGGGAGTAATGGTTGGTAGCTTTTCAAGCGCACCTTCAACCCAGCCTGAAACAAACGAGTTCACGCGGCGTGTCACTTCTAAGGACCCTGTGCCAGAGCCAGCAAAGCTATTTCTGAATTGGCCGGTGTGTTCATTCAGTTCACGATAAATGATATCGAAAGCGAACGCTGCGAAGATCGCGCGGTCGGCTTCACCAATGAACTCAACACGCTTGAGGCCTTTATGATTCAGCAATACGGCTTCTACGCCAAATTTGGTGTTGATACCGCGAATAACACGCAGCAGTGTAGAACTGATATTTGCAGGTAACAGGTGACTGGACTGAGTTTTCCCCATCTTGATAAATTCAATATCGTCTTTTTCGAGACCATATTTCAGCATCAAGTTATGCGCCATTTTTATCGCATTGGCAGCTTCATTGACGTTCGCAGAATTTCCAAGCTCAAGACACTTGGCAATTTTCTTTAGGGCTTTTTTCTTATCCATCGACAATTTAATCAGTACCGCAAATTTTTAAAAGTCCAACATTTTACATGTTTTCGCGGGTAACAGAAAGGCAAAACTGGTTTGATGAACAAGGAAGGCGGTGAACATTGAACTGCATGAGCCCAGTTGGCGGTAAAAACAAAAACGCCATCAAGCGTATTGATGGCGTTAGTGACACGTTTTTTCAATATGTCTAGAGCATTCGTAAACTAGATACCCAGTTCATCGAGTAGATCTGCCGCAGAATCATTGCCAGAGCTTTGAGCTGGCTTGTTCGCTTCTTGCATTTTTTTCTGAGTCGCCTCAAGAATGCTATCTGGACATTCGTCTTCTGCGATTTCAAATTCTTCTAATTGAATGAACTCAGTCTTATCCATCGCAAGCTCAAGGTAGAAGATGTTGTTATTAGCGGTAGAGAAGGTCACACGACGAGCTTGTGGACGGTCGAGATTGGTATCAACAGAAAGGTTAACTTGCTTGTTCAGAGCCAGCATTTTCGGTTGGTTTTGTGTGATGTTGGTTTGCAGCTCTTTGCGGATTTTATTGGTGAAATCGCCAACTAATTGGTTCATCAACTCACCCAATACATCACCCACTTCGTCTGAAGTATGAAGCACAGCAAGCTCGTTTTCAGGCATGCCCATATTGCGCATGTAATTGGTGTAGATCTCTAGCGCTGCTTTGGACGTAAAATTAATAACAACGAGACCAGAAAAGCCGCCGTCAAACAGAACGAAGCAACCAAAATCTGGCTTTAGGCTTGTCTTGTTGATCTTTTGAACCATGGCTGAATAGGACACCTGAGAAGCCGTCGCTGAAGTCAGTACGCTTGAGACTGATTGGCATAGTTTAAGAAGGATATCTTCAGTTGTGACTGTTTTGTTTTTTTTCATTGTGATGTGCTCGTGGAGATGTCTTAAACAAAATGTTATTCAGTATATTGTTACTGAATTAAGACGAAAGTGACTATTTCTCCATTCTTGCACTGAGATTCTGATTTGATCACCTTTTTATATGATCTTAATAGTAGTAAAGTGACGAAATTCAAAGAAAATTATTAAAAATCTCAGATAACCCAATGCTGATAGGATCAGCGAAGTAGGGGCAGGAAGCAAATGTTACCAAGACTTCAACTCAATGCTGATGTCGATCCAGTTGTTGTACGCTTTTTAGATGAACTAAAAACAGCGGGCTTTACTGGCGACATTGAATCTCAATATTCTAGCCGTTTGGCTGTGGCGACTGATAATAGTGTCTATCAGCAATTGCCGCAGGCGGTCATCCTTCCTAAAACAACGCAAGACGTTGTGCTTATCGGTAAAGTGGTTTCTAAATCCGCTTACGAACGCGTGACTTTTTCCCCTCGTGGCGGCGGTACCGGAACCAACGGACAATCTTTAACAAAAGGTGTCGTGGTTGACCTGTCGCGATACATGAATAAGGTTCTTGAGATTAACGAGAAAGAGGGCTGGGTAAGAGTTCAGTCTGGTGTCGTTAAAGATCAATTGAACGACGCTGTTCGCCCTTATGGTTACTTTTTCTCTCCAGACCTTTCTACCAGTAACCGAGCAACCTTGGGTGGCATGATCAATACCGATGCTTCGGGCCAAGGGTCATTGAAGTACGGCAAAACGTCTGACCATGTATTGTCGCTGCAAGCGGTGTTCGCAGATGGTTCATGTCTAGAATCTGATTTATCACACGGCTTACCTGTAGAGGGTGAATTCGCTCACCATGCACTTGCGGTGACAGAGGCGGTTTGTCGAGACAAACGCGCTCAAATCTTAGATAAATTCCCTCCGCTGAATCGCTTCTTAACAGGCTATGACCTAAAGAATGCAATCAACGAACAAGATGACAGCTTTGACCTAACTCGCGTTCTATGTGGCGCTGAAGGTTCTTTAGCATTCATCACGGAAGCAAAGTTAAACCTAACCAAGATTCCAAAAGCGCGCACACTGGTTAACGTGAAATACAACACGTTTGATTCTGCGCTGCGTAATGCGCCGTTCATGGTGGAAGCGAAAGCACTGTCTGTTGAAACGGTAGATTCAAGAGTATTGAACCTAGCGAAGCAAGACATCGTTTGGCACACCGTGAGCGATTTGCTGACTGATGTTCCGAACAAAGAGATGCTTGGCATCAACATGGTTGAGTTTGCAGGCCAAGATGAAGCGGAAGTTGAACAGCAAGTTCAAGCGCTGACTGCACGCCTTGAAACCATGGTTGAAAGCGAAGAAGCCGGCGTGATTGGTTTTCAAGTTTGTAGCGATTTGGCGAGCATTGGCCGAATCTACAACATGCGTAAGAAAGCAGTGGGTCTGTTAGGTGCGGCGAAAGGCCGAGCTAAGCCAGTCGCTTTTGCTGAAGATACTTGTGTACCACCAGAAAACCTCGCGGATTTCATCTCTGAATTTAGAGTGTTACTCGATTCAAAAGAGTTGAATTACGGCATGTTTGGTCACGTTGACGCGGGCGTATTACACGTTCGTCCAGCATTGGATCTGTGTGACCCGATGCAAGAAGCATTGATGCATGAAGTCTCTGATGAAGTGGTTAAGCTGGTGGCGAAATACGGCGGTTTAATGTGGGGCGAGCACGGTAAAGGTTTCCGTTCTGAGTATGGCCCAGACTTCTTTGGTGAAGAGCTGTTTACCGAATTAAGACGTATTAAAGCAGCATTCGACCCGCACAACAAGATGAACCCCGGCAAGATCTGTACGCCTTTAGAAAGTGACGCTGAATTGGTGAAAGTCACCGATACCAAGCGTGGTTTCTACGACCGTCAGATCGACGTACAAGTTCGTGACAGCTTCAAGCAAGCAATGGAATGTAACGGTAACGGCTTGTGTTTCAACTACGATACTAGCTCGCCAATGTGTCCTTCAATGAAAGTTACGGCTGACCGACGTCACTCACCCAAAGGCCGCGCAGGCTTGGTAAGAGAGTGGTTGCGTCAACTGACTGAACAAGGCGTTGATATTCTCGACCTTGAGCAAGAAGCGTTGAAAGACAACACACCCGTTAAGACTATGATTGAGCGTGTTCGCAATACGATGAACAAACGCCATGAGTACGATTTCTCGCATGAAGTTCATGAGGCGATGAACGGTTGTTTGGCGTGTAAAGCGTGTGCGAGTCAATGTCCGATCAAAGTCGATGTACCAAGTTTCCGTTCTCGATTCTTGAACATCTACTACTCGCGTTACCAGCGCCCTGCAAAAGATTATCTAGTTGCCAACATTGAAACCATGCTGCCGCTGATGGCGAAAGCGCCAAAAGTAGTCAACGCTGCATTGGGTCAAAAGTGGATCCAAACGGCAACAGCTAAAACGGTCGGTTATGTTGATGCACCATTGATGTCGGTGCCTACGCTCAAAAATCGTCTAGCGAGTAAAGAGCTGCAACTCTTCGATTTACAGTATTTAGAAGGCTTGTCTTCTGAACAGAAGAAACAGCATGTGCTGATCGTTCAAGACCCGTTTACCAGCTTCTATGATGCCGAGGTGATTGAAGACTTCGTCACTCTGGCTCAAAAACTTGGCAAAACTCCGGTACTGCTGCCGTTCAAACCGAATGGTAAAGCGTTGCACATCAAGGGCTTCTTAAATCGTTTTGCACGTGAGGCGAAATCGACTTCGGATTTCTTGTCGATGGTGGCGGATATCGGAATTCCTTTGGTCGGTGTTGATCCTGCACTGGTGCTTTGTTACCGCGATGAATACGTCGAGATCTTAGGTGACAAGCGCGGCGACTTTGATGTACTTACTGTGCATGAATGGTTAATGCCATCGCTAGGTGAGTTCGAAGCACGCTCAGCAAGTGAAGATATGTGGTACTTGTTTGCTCACTGTACTGAGAAAACCAAAATGCCGAACGCTGAAAAAGAGTGGGGTACTATCTTCAAACACTTTGGGGCGGCGTTAACCAGCGTTCCTGTCGGCTGTTGTGGTATGGCGGGAACTTTCGGCCACGAAGTCGATAAGCTACAAATGTCGAAAGACATATATGGTTTAAGCTGGAAGCCTCAAATGCAGGACTTACCAAAAGATCGTTGCTTGGTGACGGGCTATTCTTGCCGCAGCCAAGTGAAGCGTTTTGAAGGTGAGAAGCTTGCTCACCCATTACAGGCGCTAGCAAAAATTCTCTAATACATTTAGCCCAGCAATTGCTGGGCTTTTTTCTAAACTAACAAAGGAATGTTAATAAGGAAAAGTATGAAATTTCTAGAATTAAAAGTACCACCAGTTGCACTGTTCATTATTGTATTCGTAGCATCATACTTCTGCGCTCAACAGTTGAGCCAAGGGACACTGGCATTGCCTCATGGAATGATTGTGTTAGGAATCGGAGTCACATTGAGTGGTGTGATCGGAATATCCGGCATATTGGAATTTCGAAAACAGAAAACCACCGTTAACCCGATCAAAGTAGAAACCGCTTCAGCCGTCGTGGACAGTGGAATTTTTGGCTACACGCGAAACCCAATGTACTTAGGGTTGTTCATCCTGCTATTTTGCTTTGGCTACTTCTTCCAGAATATCTTCAGTGTACTACTTAGCTTTGGCTTCGTAATCTACATGAATTACTTCCAAATCAAACCCGAAGAGCGAGCACTAGAACAATTATTCGGCGCAGAATATGTTGATTACAAACAAAAGGTTAGACGCTGGATTTAGTGATGATTTGAGTGCTGGCTTAGTAATCGAAATAAAAAAGCCCAGCTTGAGATTATCAAGCTGGGCTTTATTGATCTTGTTCTAGAGCTGATTAAGCAGCGGCTGTGAACTGAGCTAGAAACATCTCTTTGCGTTCGTTGAAGCGGTTTACTAGGTCGTCTACAGAAGCTTGGTCGTATGGCTTAAGGCCACTTGCTACCATACGCTTCACGCCTTTACCGACTACTTCGCCGTCTTCTTTGAAATCGAAGTTCAGGGTCACGATGCCACGTTTGCCTTCAACATCAAAAGTCGCGCCAGAGAATTCAACTTCTGGGTGAGACAGGTCTAGGCGAGTAAATTCAACTTCCATGCTCTCGTAAATCACTAGAGGACGTTGGCAGTTGATCATCATTTGTTGTTCTTCCATAAGAGGAACCATGATGTGTGGGAAGTTCATGCCAGAGAACTTAACGTAGTTTGTTACTACGTGCTCGATGAATGCTTGATCATGGCTCTTCTCTCCTTCACAAGACATGTGTAGGTACTCTTTACCATTTGCATCGATAAGTGAGCTCTCTTTTTCACACTTGTTATCAACGCTTAACGCAATACCGTTACCAACCATACCTGAAAAATCAAAACGCATTTTTTGGCTGATGCCTTCTTTTTGCAGAAGTACTGCAAATAAAAGATCGCCAGGTACACAGAAGCGCTTGTTGTCTTCATCGTGAATCGGGTTGAAATCGCCAGCTACTTTTTTAGCAAAGTGGCTTGCTTGTTCACGAGTGAATTGAAATTGATTGTCTTCAGTAGAAAAGTAAGGTGTCAGAAACATAGTATCGCTATTAGTCATAAAATCTGGGGTGGATTATAGCTAACTAACTTCGTTCTAATGGTCTATCCAGTTAACTTTGCTTATATATCAGTCAATTAGATAAATACGTTGGATGGTATGTGGCAGTTTTACAGGGGATATGGTGACTGGCTCAATGCAACAAGGGCTAATCGATAGCCCTTGTTTATATGACGTGTTATTTCACGACTTAAAAGCTACACAAAATACCGTCAGGCATTAAGTGGTTGTGCACAGACAATTTGAGTAACAAGTTAGCTTGCTCGATATCAGGAGAGAAGTAACGGTCTTTGTCGTAGAAGCTGACTTTCTCGCGCAGTATCTGTTTTGCTTCTTCTACTCGAGGAGAAGAGAGATTTGGTGCTCTAAAATCCAAGCCTTGTGCTGCTGCTAAGTATTCAACAGCCAAGATGCCACGGGTGTTTTCTGCCATGTCACGCAGTCGACGACCCGCAAAGGTTGCCATAGATACATGATCTTCTTGGTTTGCCGATGTTGGAAGGCTGTCTACTGAAGCTGGGTGTGCCAGTGTTTTATTCTCGCTTGCCAGAGCAGCAGACGTTACTTGAGCAATCATAAAGCCTGAGTTAACGCCGCCGTTATCGACTAAGAAAGGTGGAAGTTTGCTTAGTGCGCTATCAATCAGCAGTGCCATTCTTCGTTCAGAAAGGCTACCAATTTCTGCAATCGCAAGTGCTAGGTTATCCGCTGCCATTGCCACAGGTTCTGCGTGGAAGTTACCACCTGAAATAATGTCGCCGTCTTCAGCAAATACCAGTGGGTTATCCGATACCGAGTTCGCTTCAACGTTTAACGTTTCTGCTGAATTACGAATTTGCTGTAAACAGGCACCCATCACTTGAGGCTGACAGCGCAACGAGTAAGGGTCTTGAACCTTTTCACAGCAAGTGTGTGATTCACCAATCTCACTCTTTTGATCAAGCATATGGCGATAAGCAAGCGCGGCATCCATTTGACCACGATGACCACGAACGCGATGAATTCGAGGGTCAAACGGACGACGACTACCCAGTGCAGCTTCAACAGACATTGCACCACATACGGTTGCAGACGCAAACAAGTCTTCCGCTGCGAACAGACCTTCTAATGCAAAGGCAGTCGATGCTTGTGTGCCGTTTAACAGCGCTAAGCCTTCTTTCGGCGCAAGTGTGATTGGTTCAAGACCTGCGATCTGCATTGCTTCTAAGCCAGTGATGATCTTGCCGTTGTGGCGTGCTTGGCCTTCACCTAGCAGAACGGTACTCATGTGGGCGAGGGGAGCAAGATCTCCAGATGCGCCTACTGATCCTTTTTGTGGAACACACGGGTAAACCTGCGCGTTCACAAGATCGATAAGAGCGTTAATCACTTTGAGGCGGATACCAGAGTAACCGCGAGACAAGCTGTTAATCTTCAATACCATCATCAAGCGTACGGTTTCATCAGACATGAACTTGCCAATGCCCGCAGCGTGAGAAAGTACGATACTTTTCTGTAGAACTTCGAGATCTTCAGGCGCAATCTTGGTGTTTGCTAATAAGCCAAAACCCGTGTTGATGCCATACACAGTGCGGTCTTCAGCAATCACTTGTTCGACAACTTGCATGCTCGCTTCGATATCCGGGATTGCTGCAGGATCGAGTGATAAGTTCACAGGGCTACGGCTGATTTTTCGAAGTTCAGATAGGCCAAGAAGTCCTGGCTTAAGTAATAAGTTCAACATGTTCTCTCCAGACATTAAAGGCGACGAAGTTCTTCGTTTAGCATAGGTAAATCAAGCTTCTGCTCTTTGGCACATTGCTTGGCAATATCGTAACCTGCATCAGCATGACGCATAACGCCGGTTGCTGGGTCATTGTGAAGTACGCGAGCAATACGCTGCGATGCATCTTCACTGCCGTCACAACAAATCACCATTCCTGAGTGTTGTGAGAAGCCCATGCCAACGCCACCACCATGGTGCAGAGAAACCCAAGTTGCGCCACCTGCCGTATTTAGAAGGGCGTTCAATAGAGGCCAATCTGATACGGCATCTGATCCATCCATCATGCCTTCTGTTTCGCGGTTCGGGCTTGCTACTGAACCTGAATCTAGGTGGTCACGACCAATAACAACCGGTGCTTTAAGTTCGCCATTTTTGACCATTTCATTGAATGCTTGGCCTAAGCGTTCACGGTCTTTCAAGCCAACCCAACAAATACGAGCTGGTAGGCCTTGGAACTGAATGCGTTCACGTGCCATATCTAGCCAGTTATGTAGATGTGGGTTGTCTGGAATCAGTTCTTTTACTTTTTGGTCTGTTTTGTAGATGTCTTCTGGGTCACCAGATAGTGCCGCCCAACGGAAAGGACCAATACCTTCGCAGAATAAAGGTCGAATATAAGCCGGAACGAAACCTGGGAAATCAAACGCGTTTTCTACGCCTTCTTCCAGTGCCATTTGGCGAATGTTATTACCGTAATCCACGGTCGCTGCGCCGCGGTATTGCAGGTCTAACATCGCTTGTACTTGAATCGCCATAGATTGCTTAGCGGCTTTCACCACTTTTGCTTCATCAATGGAGCGCTCTTGTGCGGCTTTCTCCATCGTCCAACCTTGCGGCAAGTAGCCGTTAAGAGGATCGTGGGCAGAGGTTTGGTCAGTCACCACATCAGGTGTGATATTGCGTTCAACTAACTCTGGGAAGACGTCTGCGGCGTTACCTAATAAGCCAACAGAGATTGGCGTGTCTGACTCTTTAATCATTGCCATCGCTTCATCTAAGCTGGTGGCTTTTTTGTCTACATAGCCAGTACGCAAGCGGTAGTCGATTCGTGATTCATCACACTCCACTGCGATCATTGAGAAGCCAGCCATCGTTGCAGCAAGAGGTTGAGCGCCGCCCATTCCACCAAGACCGCCCGTTAGAACCCACTTGCCGTTTGCTTCACCTTGGAAGTGCTTCTTCGCGATAGCGACAAAGGTTTCGTAAGTACCTTGAACGATGCCTTGTGAACCAATGTAGATCCAGCTGCCCGCGGTCATTTGGCCGTACATCATCAAGCCTTCTTTATCGAGCTCGTTGAAGTGTTCCCAGTTCGCCCAGTGTGGAACAAGGTTCGAGTTAGCGATCAGTACGCGAGGTGCGTTTTTATGAGTCGGGAACACGCCCACAGGTTTACCGGATTGAACAAGTAACGTTTGGTCGTCCTCTAAACGCTCTAATACTTCAACAATTTTGTCATAACATTTCCAATCACGTGCCGCGCGACCAATACCGCCATACACAACCAGTGCATGTGGGTGTTCTGCCACATCAGGGTCTAGGTTGTTCATCAGCATACGCAGTGGTGCTTCTGTTAACCAAGATTTAGCGCGCAAAGTGGTGCCGTGAGGTGCGCGAATTTCGCGAGTCGTGTCGAGACGAGGGTCACTGTTGTGGTGTTCCGTCATTTTGGAATTCCTTCTGTTTCACGTTATATCGTTGTAGTTGTAGTTGTAGTTGTAGTTGTAGTTATCGGTATAGCTGGATTAGTCGCTGGCCATTGCACTGGCAATATCCCAACATAAACGAGCCGCTAATCGAGCCGTTTGGCCATCGACGTCGTAGTCTGGGTTGTATTCCGCTATGTCCGCGATAATGAGTTTTTCACTGTGTTGGAAAATCTGTTCTAGAAAAGGAGCAAGCGCTTCATAGCTCACGCCTCTTGCCGCTGGTGCACTTACGCCCGGCGCAGTAGCTGCGGGGAAAACATCGAGATCAATGGTGAGATAGAGATAATCACACTCAACGATGAATTTTTGTAACTTGATCAGTTGAGCGACTTGATTCACTTGGGTCATGTTGCGGTCGTGTTCATACCACACGCCCAGTTGGTCAGCTTTGTTAAACAGCGCTTTGGTATTGCTGGCGGCACTCACACCAAGACAAGCGTAATGAAACGGCCATTGATGTGCGTGGCAGTAATCACTGATCTGGTTAAAAGGCGTGCCGGAGCTCGGTTTAACATCGGTGATGTCGCTTTCAAATTCACGAAGATCAAAGTGAGCATCAAAATTAACGATGCCGATCTTAGGATTGTGTTCTGATTGAATTTTATTTAGGTGCTCAGCGAGACCTTGGAACGTTGCCCAAGCCACCTCGTGACCACCGCCAAGGGTAATCACTTTGTTGGTTGCTAAGGCATTGGCAATCACAGAAGCACACTGTTTTTGGCTGACTTCTAATTGACCATCATTGCACTCGATATCACCAAGATCGGCGATGTGTGCGTCACTGTGCCAAGCCATATTCGCCAACGCTTGGCGTATCAAGTTAGGTGCTTGTTTCGCGCCCACGCGTCCTTTATTTCTTGCAACACCGGCATCGCTGGCAAAGCCTACCAAGGCGATATCACCGTCAGTCAGCTTGTCACTTAACTCACTACTTTGCACTTGCTTGGTAATGTGATGAACGCGAGTACCGAGTGCGCCATCTTCAAGATCATTACGTCCGGTCCACACAAAGTTATGCACGGTTGTTGCGTTCTCTTGGATACCGTTGGATTTAGATTGAGTCATGACACACCTCGCCATTAACAATGCGTTTATGCAGGTGAGGAAGACCGACTTGATAGCTTAGATCTGCAGGGTGGTCGATGTTCCAGATAGCCAAATCTGCGGCATAACCGATTTCGACTTTGCCTTTGGTTTGTGACTCACCAATGGCAGCCGCCGCGTTACAAGTTACACCGCGTAGCGCTTCTTCAGGCGTCGTACCAAACAGGGTGCAGCTCATGTTCATCATCAGCGTTAAGTCTGCAAAGGGAGATGTGCCGGGGTTTAGGTCGGTCGCGATCGCCATTGGGATTTTGTGTTCACGAAGTAAAGCAATAGGTGGCTGTTGAGTCTCTTTCAGGAAGTAGAAAGCACCGGGTAGCAAGGTGGCAACTGTGCCTGATTCTGCCAGTGCTTTTACTCCGGTTTCATCAAGGTATTCAACATGGTCAACAGAGAGTGCGCCGTATTTAGCTGCAAGCGCGCTGCCACCCATATTCGAAAGTTGTTCAGTGTGGCCTTTAATCGCGAGGCCATGTGCTTTGGCTGCTGCAAATACACGTTCGGTTTGTTCTAGGTTGAAGCCGATAGATTCGCAAAACACGTCAACTGCATCGGCGAGCCCTTGCTCTGCAGCTTTAGGAATGATCTCTTGGCAAACCAGATCGATATAGCTGTCCGGTTGCTCTTTGTATTCGGGTGGCACAGCATGTGCTGCAAGGAGTGTGGTGGTGATTTTAATACGACGGTGGTTTTCTAAGGCTTTAGCAGCACGTAACATCTTAAGCTCGTCATCAAGTGTTAAACCATAGCCAGACTTTACTTCAACGCTGGTGACACCACTTCTTAGCAGGCCGTCTAATCTAGGCAGCGCCATCTCAACCAGTTCGGCTTCTTGTGCGGCTCGTGTCGCCGTTACCGTCGCTAAAATACCACCGCCTTGTTTTGCGATGTCGGTGTAGGAGACACCATTTAACCGTTGTTCAAATTCATTGGCACGATTACCTGCAAACACCAGATGAGTGTGGCAATCAATCAGTCCTGGTGTGACGAGCTTGTTTTTGCAGTCGTAGATGATGTGATCAACAGAGCGGCTAGCACTCGCCGTTTCACAATGAAGTGACTCATCGCTTGAGTGTGACAGGGATACGATCTTACCGTTCTCGATAACGATATCTTGCGGGGAAGAAGGTTGATAACCGTCAGCTCCCGAGCTCATCGAGACCACTCGTGCGTTTTTGAGGATCAAATTCATAATCACCTAGATCTTTGCTAAACATTAAATGTATATACAAATAAATAGGCTAAACGCTGACCCGAATCAAGTTGATGTTGCAAAAATGTGATCGGCGATCAGGATGATGTTCTTTAATCTAGAAGTATCTTGGAGCTTAATTTGTACTTAGAACCAGGATGGTAGAGCAATGCAAAGCTGATTAGACGTTCTTTACTCCATGTTCTTCTATTCAAAAGAAGGCAAGGTTCTGATTCAGAAAGTTTTAGTGACGTTCTGATTTGAGAGTCAGGAATAATGGCTTCAACCGTATGCTCTATAGCACTCAACGGGCAGTTTTTTGAAAGGTATTCGTTGGGCGTAGAGGTTGAAAAGTCTTGCTCTAGGTATTTTGGTGCGGCTTGAGAGTTCACCCAGCGCGCTTCCAATTGAATCGGCGCGTTGTCCGCAAAGTGGATGATTTCACTATAGAATACTTCGGCATTGATCATTACACCTAACCGTGTGGCGGTGCTTTCATCAGCCTTGATACTATCGTGCTTGATAACTTGACTAGCATACGTTTGGCCTCGGTCTTTGATCTCTTGCGCGATATTGTTGATATCAAGCAGGGGAGATTGTGCTTTTTCGTCTGGTTCACAAACAAAAGTACCCAGCCTTGGTTTCCTGATTAGCTTACCTTCAGACACCAGATCTCGAATGGCCTTATTCACTGTCATTCGACTCACTTTGAACTGTTCAGTGAGTTCTAGCTCTGTGGTTATCTGGTAACCCACTGGCCAGTGACCACTGGTGATATTCTCGTCTATGAACTGTTTTATCTGAAGGTAGAGCGGTGCTTTCGACATAATGAAACCTTATTTGACTATACAAATAGAGTAACGGAATTTTTCACGATTTCAACATTTCCTCGGGCAATGTGACCTTATTCAACATAGATGGGGCAAATTGCTTGATTCTGTGAGGCAAGTGTCGCAAATTGTCACGCAATAACTATTCGTAAATCAGATAATTAGAAAGGGAAATAATATGTTTAAGAAATTAAAGGCCTCGTTGGGCATCGGTGCAGCAAAGGTTGATACCGTCTTAGATAATATTGAAGTTTTCCAAGGTGGAGAGTTGTCTGGCAATGTTCACATTGTTGGTGGCGACGTTGAGCAACAAATCGACCTGATTAACTTGGTTCTCAACACAGAAGTAAAAGTCGAAACGGAAGATAGCACCAGCTACGAAACTTTTTCGTTGGGTCGTATTCAAGCGGTAGAACCATTTGTGATCCAACCGGGTGAAACCAAATTGGTGCCGTACCGTCTTAAGTTAAATGATGAAACACCAGTCACGGCGTTGAACGCACAAATGAACCAATGCCATGTGTGGGTTGAAACCAACCTAGATATCGGCTTTGCGATTGATCCTAAAGACCGTGACTTTATCTCCGTTCATCCACTGCCAACAGTCGCTAAAATTATCCAAGGTGTGGAAGCATCGGGCATGGCAATGGTGAAAGCAGACGTAGAGAAGGGCTTCTTAAAAGGCAACAGCTTTGCTTCTCGTTCGGGCTGTTACCAAGAGATTGAGTTTCGCAGCGGCGGCTTCATGAATAATAAAGAGATCGAGCTGTCATTCATCGTTGAAGGTTCAATGGTTCACTGCCTAGCAGAAATCGACCGCTCAATGAGCTTCCGCGGCGACCAATACATCTCATTCAGCTTACCTGCTAATGCGGCCGACTCAGACATTCGCAACGCTGTATCAAGAATCATGAGTGCGTAGTTCCCTCTCTGTTAGCAGTCGCTCTGTCTATTAATTAATAGAGACAATACAACTTTTCAAGCCGAACTTAACCATTCGGCTTTTTTGTATTGTAGATAAAGCCAACGAATTACTGATTGAACTATGGGTTAGGCGTTAGAAGGATCTATATAGAAGAGACATTTCAGTCATATAGTTTTGTGGTGCTGCGGGACTAACATTGTCATTTCATATTATTTCGTTACAATGTTCGGCTACTCACAGATGTGGCATCTGTATTTGCTTCTATGTGGGTATATTTATTATGCATATATCCCCAATCAGCGTACTCGTTGATTGAAAGACATATATTAAACATTTTCATGTGTTGCTTGGTGTGCAACACCACTGTAAAGGACAAATAATGCCAATTATTACTCTTCCTGACGGTAGTCAGCGTCAATTTGACAACCCTGTATCAACTCTAGATGTTGCCCTATCAATCGGTCCTGGTCTTGCGAAAGCTACCATTGCTGGTCGTGTAGACGGCGAGCGTGTTGATGCTTGTGATCTTATCGAAAACGATGCAAGCCTAGAAATCATCACAGCTAAAGATGAAGTTGATGGCCTTGAGATCGTTCGTCACTCTTGTGCTCACCTTTTAGGCCACGCGGTTAAGCAGCTTTTTCCAGAAGCGAAAATGGCGATCGGTCCTACTATCGATAACGGTTTCTACTACGATATCGATCTTGAGCACTCTCTAACGCAAGACGATCTAGAAAAGATCGAAAAGCGCATGAAAGAGCTAGCGAAGACCAAATACCAGGTTGTTAAGAAGAAAGTTAGCTGGCAGGAAGCGCGCGACGCATTCGAAGCTCGCGGCGAGACTTACAAGATTGAAATCTTGGACGAGAACGTTTCTAAAGATGACCGTCCAGGCCTGTACCATCACGAAGAATACATCGATATGTGTCGTGGTCCACACGTGCCTAACATGAGCTTCTGCCAGCACTTCACTCTACTTAACGTAGCGGGTGCATACTGGCGTGGTAACAGTGACAACAAGATGCTTCAACGTATCTACGGCACTGCATTCCACGACAAGAAGGCACTTAAAGCTCACCTTGTGCGCCTAGAAGAAGCCGCTAAACGTGACCACCGTAAAATCGGTAAAGCGCTTGACCTATTCCACATGCAGCAAGAAGCACCAGGCATGGTGTTCTGGCACCACAACGGTTGGACTATCTTCCGTGAGCTAGAAGTATTTATTCGTCAAAAACTGACTGAGTACGATTACCAAGAAGTTAAAGGCCCATTAATGATGGACCGTGTTCTTTGGGAACGCTCTGGTCACTGGGATAAGTACGCTGAAGCGATGTTCACTACTTCTTCAGAGAACCGTGAATACGCTATCAAGCCAATGAACTGTCCTGGTCACGTTCAAATCTTCAACCAAGGTTTGAAATCTTACCGTGATCTACCGCTACGTATGGCTGAGTTCGGCTCATGTCACCGTAACGAGCCGTCTGGCGCACTTCACGGCATTATGCGTGTTCGTGGCTTCACTCAAGATGATGCTCACGTATTCTGTACTGAAGACCAAGTTCAACAAGAAGTTAAAGCTTGTATTGAAATGGTTTACGATACTTACACAACTTTCGGCTTCGAAAGCATCGTTGTTAAGCTATCTACTCGTCCAGAACAGCGTGTAGGTTCAGACGAAATGTGGGACCGTGCAGAGGCTGACCTTAAGCAAGCGCTAGAGGCAATGGACATTGCATACGAGATTCAAGAAGGCGAGGGTGCGTTCTACGGACCTAAGATTGAATTTACTTTGCATGATTGTTTGGACCGCGCTTGGCAATGTGGTACAGTGCAGCTCGATTTTGCATTACCAGAACGTTTAGGTGCTACTTACGTAGGTGAAGATAACGAGCGTCACACGCCAGTTATGATCCACCGCGCGATTTTAGGTTCACTAGAACGCTTCATTGGTATTCTTATTGAAGAATACGCTGGCTTCTTCCCAACGTGGTTGGCGCCAGAACAAGCAGTTGTAATGGGCATTACAGACAAACAGTCTGAATATGTACAAGAAATTACGAAAAAACTGCAAAAAAGTGGATTTAGAGTCAAAGCAGACTTGAGAAATGAGAAGATTGGCTTTAAAATCCGCGAACATACTTTGAAACGTGTACCGTTCATGCTTGTGTGTGGTGACCAAGAAATGGAAGCCGGCGAAATTGCAGTACGTACACGTAAAGGTAAGGACCTTGGCAAATTTAAAGTGGATGACTTTATTTCATACATCCAAGCCGAGGTTTCAAGCCGTAAGCTCAATCTGGAGGAATAGCTATTAAAGGCGGAAGACGTGGCCAACAACCGGCCAAACAAAACCAGCACCGTTTAAACGGTGACATTCGTGGCGTTCGTGAAGTGCGTCTAACTGGCGCAGACGGCGAAGCTGTTGGTGTAGTATCAATCGCTGAAGCGATGGAAGCTGCAAATGAAGCTGGTATGGATCTTGTAGAGATCAGCCCTAACGCCGAGCCGCCAGTTTGTCGTGTGATGGACTACGGTAAGTTCCTCTTCGAGAAGAGCAAAGCTGCGAAAGAGCAGAAGAAGAAGCAAAAGCAGGTTCAGATCAAGGAAATTAAATTCCGACCTGGAACTGATATTGGAGACTATCAGGTAAAACTACGCAACCTGACTGGTTTCCTAGAAGACGGCAACAAAGTGAAGGTAACAATTCGCTTCCGTGGCCGCGAAATGGCTCACCAAGAAATCGGTGTTGACGTTCTTAATCGTTTGAAAGCGGATACTGAAGAATTTGCAGTAGTTGAATCTTTCCCAACGAGAATTGAAGGTCGCCAGATGATCATGGTGTTGGCCCCTAAAAAGAAGTAATTAACGGCTTTGCAAGTAATTGAACCCTGCAGCCTCAGGTTGCGGGGTTTTATTCGCCCTAATTACTATGTTATTAACAACTCAACAATGCGGAGTTATTCATCATGCCTAAGATGAAAACCAACAAAGGTGCTGCTAAGCGTTTCCAGAAAACTGCTGGTGGTATTAAGTTTAAGCACGCTGGTAAACGTCACATCCTGACTAAGCGTACTACTAAGAACAAGCGTCAGCTACGTCCGAACTCGATCCTTCCTAAATGTGAAGTTGCTCAAGTTCTACGTATGATGCCATACGCTTAATTCTTTTTAGTTTATAAATTCGTTTAGTTTAGGAGAAGCATAATGCCTCGCGTAAAACGTGGTGTACAAGCTCGTGCACGTCATAAGAAAGTTCTAAAACAAGCTAAAGGTTACTACGGAGCACGTTCACGTGTTTACCGCGTAGCTTTCCAAGCAGTTACCAAAGCTGGTCAATACGCTTACCGTGACCGTCGCAACAAGAAACGTCAATTCCGTCAACTTTGGATTGCACGTATCAACGCGGCATCTCGTCAAAATGGTCTATCTTACAGCCGTTTCATCAATGGCCTAAAGAAAGCATCTATCGAGATCGACCGTAAGATTCTTGCTGACATCGCAGTATTCGACAAAGCAGCATTTGCTGTTCTAGTTGAAAAAGCGAAAGCATCTCTATAATTTAGAGTTAGCTTAAAGGTTTAAGAAAAGGAGAACTTCGGTTCTCCTTTTTTATTGCCTGTAATTTGGCTTTGCCATACTCTCTCGCATCTCGCATCTCGCATCTCGCATCTCGCATCTCGCATCTCGCACCTAATTTTTATTCGCTTGAACACGCATTCTGGTATATAAACATTTACCTAACCTTTAAATGTAAAGCGACCGAAATAAATGACCGCACCGACCACTATGACGTTCTTCGAACGTTTTGAAACTGACATCCTATCTGGCAAGAAGACGATTACTATTCGTGATGAATCTGAGCGAGACTACCAGCCAGGCAGTGTTGTGGAAGTATCGACGCTAGAGCAAGACCGTGTGTTCTGTAATCTTAAGATCATCAGCGTTGAGCCAATTTTGTTTGATGACTTAGGTGAGTTCCATGCTCAGCAAGAGAACATGACGCTGCAAGTACTGAAAGACGTGATTCAAGATATCTACCCGGGTATCTCTCAACTGTATGTGGTTTCTTACGAGCTTGTGTAGCCCGCTTTAAATAGAATTTGTTGATCAATACTGCGTCTAACGCAGAGCAATGATAAAGGGAAGCCACAATGAGTGAATTACAGAGCGAAACAGTTCAGCAAATTTTGCTTCAACTTTATTGTCGTGAGCAAAATGAGCAGCCGTTAATCTCTAGAACTGATCTCGACATTGCTCTTTATGATAGCGAAGGCTTTCTAGCGTGGCGTGACACAAGGCGTAACTTTACGGTCAGTGATATCGAGAATCGAGTTTGGGTGAAGAGCTGCCCCGGCGGTTACATCACTGAAGTGCACTTCAATGCTGACGGTTCTTTGATTGAATATCGTTTGTTCGACCGATTTGAAACAACAGGGCAGTGGCAACTAAAAGACGGTTTGTTACACGTCGAGATTCTGAAGGGTGAGAACTGCTACCAGTTTGCTGTTGTGGCTCGTGCTGACCTTAATATTCACTCTGCGGTTGAGTATAAGAGCGGAGAGCTGCATTCGTACTTGAAGCTTGTTCAAGTTGAAAGCTAAACGCTGGTTCGTTTAATTAGCATATAAAAAAGCCAACAGTGATGTTGGCTTTGTTGTCTTCAATCTGACTGAATACTTCTATTAAGCTTCGAAGTTCGCCAATAGAGTATAAAGCTCGCTGTCTTGATCTTGCTTTGCACAAATCGTCAGTAGGTCTTCAATAAAGTACTTCAATGCACGTGCTTCAATTCGGCGAATACCTTGTTGATGTTCTTCAGTTAGGTAGCCGTAGATAGTCGCAGCGCCAAAGTCACCAAAGATCATCTGACCTTGTTCGTTCACTAAAGTGTTGTGAGCGTATAGATCACCATGAGAGACTTTATTGGCATGAAGGTGTTCAAACACATCAATCATCTGCTCTGTAATGCTATTGATTTGAGCAATTGAAAGTTCGAAACCTTCTGGGAAAGTATCACGCGTGCAAGTCTCGAGTGTTGGTGGTAGCCCTAGGTTGTAGTAGCTGTTTGGAATGAGTTCCATCACCAAAGCTAGGTAATCTTGTTCCTCTACTTGGGCGATAGATTTTACCAAGTTGTTATGGTGTCCAGCCTGCAAGCACGCTTCCAGTTCATCATGTGGGTAGCCGTCACTGGTGACTTCGCCTTTAAACACTTTAACCGCCACTTCCTGTGGAAAATCGAAGTCGCTGTTTAGCCAGCTTGCATGCGAGATCACGCCAGATGCGCCTTGGCCAAGTACTTGATTCAGTGAATAGCTTTGAGAGCTAACCGCAGGCACGCTATCTAAGCTGCTAGGGTGTTTGCAAAACGGGTTACCCGCAAACGTTAACCAAGCCAGTTTTGGTAGCTTGATAAGGAACTCTGGGAATTCAGTCAACTGGTTTGCAGACAGGCGAACTAGCTCAAGGTTGGATAGGTTTTCCATGCTTTCTGGTAACACGCGAATCTTGTTACCCGCCAATGCCAGTTTCTGTAGTCGCGGTCTTTCACCTAGTGAGCTAGGCAGGGCCTCAATCTCATTGTCGGTCAGGATTAACCAACGTAGTTGAGTCGGCAGAGATTGTTCGCTAACGGTTTTGATTTGGTTGGTTTTGAAGCCAACCATTTCGAGCTTAGGAAGTGACCCTAGAACATCAGGCAGGTGCGTAAACAGGTTATTCGACGCGAAGATAATACGCAGGTTAGTTAGCTTTGATAACTCGGCTGGTAGGTCTGACAGCTGATTACCTGAAAGGTCTAGGATCTCAAGAGAATCTGCAAGCTCTATGATTTCTAGAGGGAACTCTGTGAGACCTTCTGATAGTTTTAGACGCTTAATACCTTTAAGTTGCCCTGATTTTAATTGTTCTAGAGTATGCAAACCTTAGCCTTATGAATAGATGTTCGAGGCGCGTAGTTTACTTGTCTCAACCGAGAAAGGCGAGTATCCGGAAGAATACTCGCCTAACTAAACTAAGTGAACGAATTTACGAAGGTTAAAGTTGTATATGATTTTGGCTAACGCCGACCTCCTCAACAAAATCGCTATCATGACTGACCAAGATGAACGCACCTTGGTATTCACGTAGAGCCGAAGCCAATATTTGCTTTGAGTTTATGTCCAAGTGATTGTCTGGTTCATCAAGTAGAAGAAGTGGGGCATCCTGTTTATGGCTGACGATCAACATCGCTAGCTTCATTTTCTCGCCACCACTGAGGTGAGCGACTTTTCGATATACCGAGTCTCGCCTGAATCCAATTCCCGCTAGCAGGGTTCGCGCGTCGCTCTCTGTTAATCCAAAGCTATGCGTTATTAAACTATCGAACATCGTATCGTTGGTGTCTAACAGGCCAAAGTGTTGGTCCAAATAGACGGTCGCCCCCAAGCGCTTGATCGAGCCTTTATAATTGGCGTGTTGACCGTGAATCGCTTTTAACAGTGTCGACTTTCCGCACCCATTAGCCCCAGTTAGATAACATCGTTCTCCCTGTGATAGAGAGAAGCTAATAGGAGCACCAGAACCAAAACTCAGGCGACACTCTTCAACGCTTAATAGTGAGTGTTGTTTAGAACAATTCGCTTGTTGTAGGTACAACGCTTGCGGCTTCAGTTGCTCTTGTTGTTCTTTAAGAGATTGAAGCTTATGTTGGTTTTGATCCTTTAAGTTCTTGTGGCTTGTTGCCGATGCACCTTGGGTTCGCCCTGCTTTATCTTTCATTGCATCCAATAATATCTTGGGTTGGCTACCCGATTTTCGGAGTCGGTTACCTTGAGCCTCACGTTGTTGTGCTTTTTCCTTGTTAGTCTGAGCTTGGCGCTCGAGTCGTTTTTTTTCCGATTGGTGATGCGTTATCTGCTTGTCCAGTGCTTCACTTTGACTCAACATTTGCGTGAAGTAATCATCGTAATTCCCTTTGTAGAAACGCATGCCCAAACTGTTGAGGTGATAGATCCCTTCCATGTGTCTCAATAAGCTTCGATCATGGCTGACGACAAGCACTTTGCCTTCAAACAACTGACACTGTTCGAGTAACCAATTGCGCCCGTCGCTATCCAAATGGTTTGTAGGTTCGTCGAGAATCAGTATGTTGTGGTTTGATGTGAATATCCGATGAAGCTGTAACAGGGCGAGTTGCCCACCGCTCAATGTATGGCACGGCGTGGTTAACCCACTGGTTATTTTCAATGTGGCTAAAAGTTGCTTTGTGTTCGCTTGTAAATCCCAATCCTCGCCAACGATATTGAAGTGCTGAAGTTCGCAACTCCCTTGCTCTATCGCTTTTAATGCATCTAACTTTTCGGTGAGCCCTAAGAAGTCAGCGATGGTGGTGGCGGAATCCAGTAGCGTTGATGGCAACTGAGAGTAAAAGCCGATCGAACCTTGGCGCGAAATACTGCCTGTTGTGGGTTGTTTTTGCCCGATCAGTAACGAAAGAAGTAGTGACTTTCCAGCCCCATTTCTTCCGACTAGGCCGGTGAGGCGAGTGCTCAAATTAAAGGTGATGTCTTTGAATAACCACTCACCAGTATCGAGTTGGAATGAGAGATTGTTGGCTAATATAGTAGGCATAAAAATACCTCCCTTTACGTGTAAACGAGTAAAAGGGGTGAGGCGCTTTTTCTATATAGAACCCTACACAGAATTCTATGTATAGATCGCCAAAGACGTTACTTAGGTAGCGTACCAATCAAAGATAGGAAATAGAGTGCTGATCAGATTTCTGTCTTTAAGGTGCTGATCTTAAAGATGTAGCTTGTCAAAAAACGGATCTTTAAGAGCTTGATTTGTCGCGAAAATAGATGACGAAGTAACGCCCACTAACCCCGAGTGTCCAAATGATTTTTATAAAAATAAATCGGATGTCAGGATGTTAGTACTTCATTATGGCGTTATTCTCTTTTGAAATGATGGTGGGATGGTACTGAAAGAACGTACTCTGAGTCAATATGCTAAAGTGATTAAATTGTGTTCAAATGATTAAAGCGCCTGTGTGGCGCTTTAGTGATCATTATTGGAAATAAGTTGAGTCTAGAACTTATATTTTGGAGCTTAGAACTAAAGCTACTTGGTTTGCCCACCAACGGCTCGCCAACACATATCAAAGCTATCATTGATGTACTTCGATGTTTGCTCTGGTGGAGATTCGTTTTGCTCAATAAGCCAGTTTGCACAAATCAGAAAGTGGCTATGGATGAAGTGTCTAACAAGGTTAATGTCTAACACCATCAATTCACCATCTTCTTGTCCTTTCAAAATGATCTCGTCTAGCGACGCGAACATCTGCGAGACGATCACTTCTCGAGTTTGAGTTGTTGGGTCGAAATGAACATTGGTGAAGAACTTCATCGCAACCGGATTTTCTAGTGCCCATTCAATCCCAGTGATCCACATGAACTTAAAGGCTTGATAGAGATCCTGCTCAGCAATATCAGTGTGTTGTTGAAGGGTAGAGAATAGCTCCAACTTCAGCTCGCGAAACAGCTCGTCAATCAATAGAGATTTATTCTCGAAGTGGTGAAACAGCGTCGCTTTCGCCACACCAGCTGTTTTCGCTATTTGTCCAGTAGATGTGCCCTCTAGCCCCTGTTGAGAGAAGAGCAAGAGTGCAGCATCTAGGATTTTTTGTCTTTTAGTGATCATCTATTGAGTACTTTGAACATCAGTTTTTTGATTGGGTTGTTGTAAGGAGGATGCATTAACTTGGTGAAGTTGATTTTTCCTCTACTTAGAACGGTTTTGGCATGACTAAAGGTCTTGAAGCCTTCAATGCCATGATAGTGTCCCATACCTGAAGGGCCTATGCCACCGAACGGCGCGTCTTCTGCAGCCACATGCACCAAAGAATCATTAATACACACGCCGCCAGAGTGCGTGCTCGATAAGATTAGATCTTGAGTCTGCTTATCATGACTCATCAGGTACAAAGCAAGCGGACGTTCTCTTGTTGTGATGTAGCTGATCGCTTCTTCAATAGAATCATAAGGAACGATAGGCAGTACGGGGCCAAACAACTCTTCTTGCATTGCGACCATGTCGTCGTTCACTTCGGTGAGAAGGTGCGGCGTCATTCTGTGGTTTACATCGTCTTGCGCTTGTTCGGTGACGGTGTGAACGACTGCGCCTTTAGATTGAGCATCTGTAATCACCCCCTTCAAACGATTGTATTGACGCATATCGATCACTGAAGTTAAGTCTTTGCTCTCAATGCCTGCTTTATACAACTTTTTGAAGTATTGCTTATAAGCTGTGATGAACGCATCGACTTTTTCTCGTGGCAATAAGATGTAATCGGGCGCCACACAAATCTGGCCAGCGTTTAAGCTTTTTGCAAACAGGATGCGTTCAACGGCGTCAGCGACATCAAAGTCCGGCGCAATAATCGTTGGAGACTTGCCGCCTAACTCCAAAGTTACTGGCGTTAAGTTGTCGGCTGCTGCTCTCATGACGTGCTTACCCACAGAGGTCGAGCCTGTGAAAAGGATATGGTCAAACGGCAGTTGGCTAAATTTAGCGGAAACGTCAGCTTCGCCTTCGATAATCGCGACTTGATCTTCACTAAAGCCTTCGGCCAGCATGGTTTTCAAAACTCGGTTGGTCGCAGGAGTAAACTCGGACATCTTGAGCATTGCAGTGTTGCCCGCCGCTAACGCAGTGATCAGAGGGCCTAAAGAGAGCATTATGGGAAAGTTCCAAGGAACGATAATGCCTACAACGCCTACCGGTTGATAGTGAACAGTGATCTTCGCTGGTGTCAGCATCAAGCCTGCTTTTCTACGAGATGGCTTCAACCACTTCTTAAGGTTCTTATCACTGTAATTAATTTGGTGAAGAGAAGGGGTGATATCAGCAATCAAGCTGTCGTGTTTTGCGCGATGACCATAATCTTCAGACACTGCGTTAATCAATTGCTCTTGGTAGCGTATAAGTAATGCTTTTAAGGTAGAGAGATTTTTTCTTCTCTGCTCAAGCGTAGGATTAACATTATTGCGGTAGTGATCTTTTTGTCGGTTGAACATTTGATCCATGTCGTTGATGCTCGACGTGTTTGGTTCAAGGTCTAGATTATGGCTCATAGTATCCCCTAAATTCGAAAGCTGACCGATTGGTTGGTCAGTTGAAATTACAAGAATATCCAACCGAATACAAGGTATGCGCGAGAAAAGTTCAAAAATTGAGCGGTTACAACATTGAAGTGAGCGAGTTTTAGTAGGAAGAACGAAGTGTTTATAGGCCTCGAATCGTGGGATACAAGTAGTGTTTGTGATAGCGAGAGTTCAGATTGGGAAGTGGTCATATTTGTCAAAACCCTGACTTAACTTGACCTGATTAGCCAAGAGTTTTATGTGTCTTTGGTATTTTATTCACCTGATTTTTTGTTAGAAAGTGCTTTAAATCTCATGCGCTTCAGCCTGGTTTTTGGTCTAAAACCTTGTAATACCTTACCTGTCACTTTAAGTCGGATCGACGATAAAAAAACGTAATCGTAACCACAAATATCAATGGTTGGACTCACTCTTAATAATATCGGTTAATGCAGCCAACAAATCGTTTTCGAACGTTTTTTGTTGGGTTATACCTCGCTATTCCAATGAGGTATCTTCTGTCGATGGCCCTATAGTGTGAGGTCTCTAGAATTGGAAAATTCGGTTAATTTGGAACGCATCCGTGCTGAGTATAATGTAAAGCACTGGAGCCAAGGTTTTTATGGAATTGATGATAATGGCGAGGTGTATGTTTCACCGAGCGAAACCGATCATCAAGTTCCTCTTAGTCAGATCGTAAAACAGTTAGAGCAGAGAAATATTGGTTTGCCTGCTCTTGTGCGTTTTCCTCAAATCGTGCATCAACGTGTGCACAATATCTGTAACGCATTCAACCAAGCGATCGACGAATATCAGTACGATAACCGTTACCTACTTGTTTACCCGATTAAAGTTAACCAACAGAAAGAAGTGGTTGACGAGATCTTAGCGAGCCAAGCTCAATTAGAGCAGAAGCAGCTTGGTTTAGAGGCGGGCAGCAAGCCTGAACTATTAGCGGTATTGGCACTGGCTCAAAAAGCGAGCTCGGTGATCGTGTGTAACGGTTACAAAGACAGAGAATACATCCGTCTTGCTCTTATTGGCGAAAAGCTAGGTCATAAAGTATTTATCGTTCTAGAGAAGCTATCTGAGCTTGATCTTGTTCTTTCTGAAGCGAAAGCGCTTGGTGTGAAACCTCGTTTAGGTTTGCGTATTCGTCTTGCTTCTCAAGGCGCAGGTAAATGGCAAGCAAGTGGTGGTGAGAAGTCGAAGTTCGGTTTGTCTGCATCACAAGTGCTGACTGTTATTGAACGTTTAAAAGCAGAAGATCAACTGGATGTTCTAGAGCTCGTGCACTTCCACCTTGGCTCGCAAATGGCGAATATTCGTGATGTACGAAATGGTGTGAGTGAAGCGGCTCGTTTCTACTGTGAACTGCGCGATATCGGTGCTCAATTGAAGTACTTAGATGTTGGTGGTGGTTTGGCGGTTGATTACGACGGCACACGCAGTCAATCTTCAAACTCAATGAACTACGGCTTGCTTGAGTACGCTCGCAATATTGTGATGACAGTAGGGGATATCTGTAAGCTCTACAATCAGCCACAACCTGTGATCATTTCTGAATCTGGTCGTTCGTTGACTGCGCATCACGCTGTGCTTGTTACTAACGTGATCGGTACAGAAAGCTATTCTCCGGAAGATATGGCTGCGCCTGAAGTTGATGCACCAATGTTGCTAAATAACATGTGGAAGAATTTTTTAGAACTAGATGCAGGTAACGATGATCGAGCGTTGATCGAGATCTATAACGACACGCAGAGTGATATCGCAGAAGCGCACAACCAATTTGCAACAGGCATGCTGAATCTTCAGCACCGTGCTTGGGCAGAGCAGATGTCTTTGCGTATTAACTACGAACTTAGCTCTCGTATGAGCACTAAGAACCGTTACCACCGTCCTATTTTGGACGAGTTGAGCGAGCGTCTAGCAGATAAGTTCTTCGTGAACTTCTCGTTGTTCCAATCGTTGCCAGACGCGTGGGGTATCGATCAGGTGTTCCCTGTGTTGCCACTGAGCGGTTTGGATAATGCGGACGAGCGACGCGCTGTAGTACTGGATATCACCTGTGATTCTGACGGTACGATTGATCAGTACGTTGATGGTCAAGGTATTGAAACAACACTGCCAGTTCCTGCATGGAACCCAGATGAACCTTATCTGATGGGCTTTTTCCTAGTAGGCGCATACCAAGAGATCTTGGGCGATATGCACAACCTATTTGGTGATACGCACAGCGTAGTGGTCAACGTTGACGAAAGCGGTGAAGCGAACATCGATTACATCAACGAAGGCGACACGGTTGAAGACATGATGCGTTATGTTCACATCGATACAGATCTGATTCGTCAGAACTACAGAGATTTGGTCACGGCGAAAGTACCAGCACAAGAGCAACAAAGCGTACTTGAAGAGTTAGAGCAAGGCTTGATGGGTTACACCTATCTTGAGGATTTTTAATGAACGATCTATTTACCAAACCAGATTACTCGCTGTATTCCAATGCGATGACGTTTATGCGTCGTCCACTGGTGCAGAACCCAATCGATAACGACGCTGACGTGGTTGTGTTGGGCGCGCCGTTAGATATGGCGACGTCGGGTCGCCCGGGCGCTCGTATGGGGCCTGATGCGATTCGTCGTGCGTCAGTAAACTTGGCGTGGGAAGGAAAAAAGTTTCCTTGGGACTTCAATGTATTTGAACATACCTCGGTGATTGATGCTGGCGATCTTGTGTTTGATTGCGGTGATGCTGAAGATTTAACTCAACGTTTAGAAGCGGCTGCTGATGCGATTCTAAATAGTGGTAAAACTCTGTTAGGTTTAGGTGGCGATCACTTCATTACACTGCCTTTGTTAAGAGCATACGGCAAGAAGTACGGTGAGATGGCTCTGATTCACTTCGACGCGCACACTGACACTTACAGTCAGGGCAGTCGTTACGATCACGGTACTATGTTCTACCATGCGCCAAATGAAGGTTTAATTTCGCCTGAACATTCAGTGCAAATTGGTATTCGTACAGAGTACAAGCAGGAAGGTCACGGCTTCAATGTCATTAATGCGATGCAAGCCAATGACATGAGCGTTGACGAGATCATTGCTCAAGTGAAAGGTATTGTTGGTAATAAGCCAGTGTACTTAACGTTTGATATCGATTGTCTGGATCCTGCTTTTGCTCCGGGTACAGGTACGCCAGTATGCGGCGGTTTGAACTCAGATAAAGTCCTGAAAATCATCCGCGGTTTGCAGGGCATTAATATGGTTGGTATGGATGTTGTTGAGGTTTCACCTGCGTATGACCAAAGCGAGATTACAGCATTGGCTGGTGCGACGATTGCTCTAGAGCTGCTTTACGTTTGGACGGCGAACCGCCTCGCTAAATCATAGTGTTTGATTGTTAAAAGCGTAACGCTACATACTGATTTTAAAGCCCACTAAGTTTCAACTTAGTGGGCTTTTTTGTTTTGTCGAGCAACAAAAATTCTATTCTCGCATCTCAGTAAGTAGTCTTTTCTTGGCTGTGAACTAATAGGCTAAAAGGCTCGTATTCTACGGTCTATCTCATGGTTTGTGAGCGAAAAATCATCACATTGATTCTGAGAGGTGTCTCAAAGATGGGACTTGCCTCTGCTTTACTAAGGATGCAGAGCTTACCGCTATTAATACCCTGTATTCGCTAATGATTTATCAACTTTGTTACTGTATATATTTATAAAACGAAGATGTGTATTTATATTGCGCGCTCATTTGCATATTAATCAGCATCCTACTAACTTTTGACTAGGGTTTTTAAGCCTTGAAAGAATACTTGGATTTGCGAAAAGATGTCTCTTCGCACAGACATGGCATTTTTTATGGGGAAGACTAGGCTTAAGGGTAAGTAAACTATAAAAAAACAGGTGAAATACTTCTCTCTTTTCAAGCCGATTGGGCATAACAATGGATTGCCATTGATGAGAGCTAAGTATGCGTTCAATTAAAACCTGAAATTGCTATTACAAATAATTTTCACAGCGCTTAAAAATAGTGCTTTGTGACAACGGGGGATGTATGGATATTGAAGTTTCGCGCCAGGTTGCGGTAGTTGAAGCAACGAGTGGAGATGTCGTCGTAGTTAAGCCAGACGGCAGCGCAAGAAAAGTTTCAGTTGGCGATACCATCCGTGAAAATGAGATCGTGATTACGGCCAACAAGTCAGAGCTTGTATTAGGCGTTCAGAATGATTCGATTCCGGTTGCAGAGAATTGCGTCGGTTGTGTTGATGAAAACGCTGCATGGGTAGATGCCCCAATAGCTGGTGAGGTTAATTTTGACTTACAGCAAGCAGACGCAGAAACCTTCACTGAAGACGACCTTGCTGCAATTCAAGAAGCCATTTTAGGTGGTGCTGATCCGACTCAAATCTTAGAAGCAACGGCTGCTGGTGGCGGACTAGGTTCTGCAAATGCTGGCTTTGTGACGATTGACTATAACTACACTGAAACTCATCCATCGACTTTCTTTGAGACCGCTGGTCTAGCAGAACAAACTGTTGATGAAGACAGAGAAGAATTCAGATCTATCACTCGTTCATCAGGTGGCCAATCAATCAGTGAAACACTGACTGAAGGCTCCATATCTGGCAATACCTATCCCCAATCTGTAACAACGACAGAAACGATTATTGCTGGTAGTTTAGCTCTCACCCCTGACTCTTTCATTCCAGAAACTTTATCCCTCGCTTCACTACTTAGTGAATTAAACAGCGACATTACTTCAAGTGGTCAGTCCGTTATCTTCACCTATGACGCGACGACTAATTCTATCGTTGGTGTTCAAGGTACCGACGAAGTATTACGTATCGACATTGATGCCGTCAGTGTTGGCAATAACATTGAGCTTTCTCTAACCACAACGATTTCCCAGCCGATTGATCATGTACCGTCGGTTGGCGGTGGTCAGGTTTCTTACACTGGCGATCAAATAGATATTGCCTTTGATATTCAAGGTGAAGACACCGCTGGGAACCCGCTAGCAACACCCGTTAACGCACAAGTTTCAGTGTTTGACGGGATAGATCCGTCTGTTGAAAGTGTCAATATCACTAACGTTGAAACTAGCAGCGCGGCAATCGAAGGGACGTTCTCAAATATTGGTAGTGATAACCTTCAATCAGCCGTATTTGATGCAAGTGCACTGGACCAGTTTGATGGGTTGCTCAGTGATAATCAAAACACGCTTGCGAGACTTTCTGATGATGGAACAACGATTACTCTGTCCATCCAAGGTCGAGGTGAGGTTGTTCTCACTATCTCTCTAGATACCGATGGCACCTATAAATTCGAGCAGTCTAATCCGATAGAACAAGTGGGTACCGATTCACTGACGTTCGCTTTGCCAATCACGATTACCGATTTTGACCAAGATGTTGTAACCAATACGATCAACATTGCCATTACTGATGGCGATAGCCCTGTTATTACTAATGTTGACAGTATTGATGTTGATGAAGCGGGCATTGTTGGCGGCTCACAAGAGGGCACGGCGCCAGTGTCTGGCACTGGCAGTATCACCGCGGACATTTTTGAAAGTGACATCATTGACCATTATGAGCTAGAACCCACTGAATTTAATACTAATGGCACCTTGGTTTCAAATGGCGAGGCTGTGCTACTTGAGTTGATTGATGAAACCAACGGTGTAAGAACTTACGAAGGTTATGTTGAGGTCAATGGTTCGAGAATTACGGTCTTTGACGTTAAAATTGATAGCCCTTCATTGGGCAACTATGAGTTTAATCTTTATGAAGAACTTTCTCATCAAGGCGCTGAAGATGCGCTGTTAACTTTTGCATTGCCAATTTATGCTGTTGATGCCGATGGCGACCGTTCTGCACTGTCTGGAGGTTCGAACACACCAGAAGCTGCTGAGATCCTCGTTAATGTTAAAGACGATGTCGTTGAATTAGTTGATAAGGTTGAATCAGTCACCGAGCCGACCTTAGCGGGCGATACTATTGTTTCGTATAACCTGTTCAATTTTGAAGGCGCAGATGGTTCTACAATTCAATCGTTTAACTACGACGGTGTTGATTACTCACTCGATCAAAGCCTGCTCCCCGATGCTACCCAGATTTTCAGTTTTACTGAAGGTGTCGTCACTATCTCATTAAACGGTGACTTCAGTTTTGAAGTCGCTCGTGATATCGACCACTCAAGCAGTGAAACTATCGTCAAACAGTTCTCATTTTTAGCCGAAGATGGTGATGGGGATACTGATAGTTCGACGCTTGAGTTAAGTATTACCGATGGCCAAGATCCGATCATTGATTTGATCCCGCCTGTGACTCTCTCTGAAACCAACCTTAATGACGGCTCTGCTCCCAGCGGAAGTACAGTTAGCGCAACCGAGACGATTACCTTTACCGCAGGCAGCGACGATGTAGCAAGTTTCCGTATTGAACCAACAGAGTTTAATGTGGGCGGTGCACTTAAATCGAATGGATTTTCGGTTGAGATAAAAGAAGATTCGGCTAATCCGGGTACTTACATTGGCTTTATTACCAACGGTTCGGGCGCTGAAATCCCAGTGTTTACGATTGCTTTCTCTACGAGCACATTGGGTGAATACACCTTTACTCTGCTTGAAGCGTTAGACCATGTAGATGGTTTAGATAAGAACGATCTGAGCTTTGATCTGCCTATTTATGCGGTTGATACGGACGGCGACGATTCATTGGTGTCTCAGCTTAATGTGACTATCGGTGATGATGTTCAAATCATGCAAGACGGTACGTTAGATATCACCGAGCCAAATCTTGCTGACGGTACAATCACAACCAACACCATTGATGTAATGCCAAATCAAAGTGCTGATGGCGCGACGATCACTCGGTTCACTTATGACGGTGTCGTAAACACACTGGATCAAAGTATTTCAGGAGAACAGCAGTTCAGCTTCACAGAAGGCGAACTGTTTATCACCCTTGAAGGTGAAGTGCGCTTTGAGCCTAATCGCGATCTAGACCACTCAGTGAGTGAAGATATCGTGAAGTCGATTGTGGTGACTTCAAGCGACTTCGATAACGATCCGGTGACTTCAACCATTACGCTGACGATCACTGATGGTGATAACCCGACGATTGATGTTATTCCAAGTGTTACGCTTTCTGAAATTAACCTGAGCGATGGCTCTGCTCCAAGTGGCAGCGCGGTAAGCTCGACTCAAACTATTACTTTTACCAATCAAAGTGATGATGTGGTTCGTTTCCGTATTGAGTCAACGGAGTTCAATACTAACGATGATCTTAAATCGAACGGTTTAGCTGTTGAGTTACGTGAAGACCCGGCAGGGTCGGGTGACTACATTGGTTTTACGACCAGTGCGACGAACGTAGAAACTCCAGTATTCACATTAAGCTTTAATTCTGGATCATTAGGTGAATACACGTTCACACTCATCGAAGCGTTGGACCACCAAGATGCCCGTGGCAACAACGACCTCAGTTTTGATTTACCTGTTTACGCGGTAGATAGTGATGGCGATGATTCATTGGTGTCTCCGTTAAACGTCACTATCGGTGATGATGTTCAAATCATGCAAGATAGTACGTTAGATATCGTCGAGCCCAATCTTGCAGATGGTACGGTAACAACTAACACCATTGATGTGATGCCAAATCAGAGTGCTGATGGCGCGACGATCACTCAGTTTACTTATGACGGTCAACTACGAACCCTTGATCAGAATGACAATGGTGAACAGCAATTCAGTTTTACTGAAGGCGAACTATTCATCACGCTTCAAGGCGAAGTGCGCTTTGAGCCCAACCGCAATCTCGACCACACGCTGAACGAAGACATTGTGAAATCAATCGTGGTGACATCTAGTGACTCCGATAACGATGTGCTTACCTCAACCGTCACGCTGACCATTACCGATGGTGATATTCCGACCATTGATAATGTGCCAACTGTGAACTTGTCGGAAACCAATCTGAGTGATGGCTCTGCACCAAGCGGTAGCGCGGTCAGTCAAACTGAGACGATTACCTTCACCAACCAAAGTGATGATGTGACGAGTTTCCGTATTGAACCTACTGAGTTCAATATTGGCGGCCTTCTAAAATCGAATGGACTGACGGTTGAGTTGAAAGTCGACCCAAGTACGCCGGGTGGCTACATCGGCTTTGTGACGACGGCGCCTAATGTTGAAACGAACGTGTTCACGATTAGTTTTTCGGATACCAATATCGGTCAATACACCTTCACACTGTTGGAAGCGTTAGATCACGTTGATGGGCTAGGAAATAACAACCTAAGCTTTGACCTGCCGGTTTACGCTGTTGATAAAGATGGTGATGATTCACTGGTGTCTCAACTCAATGTGACTATCGGTGATGATGTCCAAATCATGCAAAACGGCACATTAGATATCGTTGAACCGAATGTTGCTGATTTGGCTGGTGGTACTGTAACGACCAATACCATCGATGTGATGCCAGAACAAAGTGCCGATGGTGCGACGATCACTCAGTTTACGTATGACGGTCAAGTTCGAACACTGGATCAAACGGACACAGGTGAGCAGCAATTTAGCTTCACAGAGGGTGAGTTGTTCATCACTCTTGAAGGTGAAGTACGCTTCGAACCAAATCGCAATCTAGACCACACGGTTAGCGAAGATATCGTCAAGTCGATAGTGGTGACCTCAAGCGATTTAGATAACGATGTGGTGACGTCAACGGTCACTCTGACCATTACTGACGGTGATATCCCAACCATTGATGCGGTGCCAAGTGTCACTTTCTCTGAAACGAATCTTGCAGATGGTTCTTCACCAAGCGGCAGTGCAGTAAGCCAAACAGAGACGATTACCTTCACCAATCAAAGTGATGATGTTGCGAGTTTCCGTATTGAGCCAACCGAGTTCAATGTGGGCGGTGCACTGAAATCGAATGGATTTGCGGTTGAGATAAAAGAAGATTCGGCTAATCCGGGTACTTACATTGGCTTTATTACCAACGGTTCGGGCGCTGAAATCCCAGTGTTTACGATTGCTTTCTCTACGAGCTCATTGGGTGAATACACCTTTACTCTGCTTGAAGCGTTAGACCATGTGGATGGTTTAGATAACAACGATCTGAGCTTCGATCTACCTGTTTATGCTGTGGATACAGACGGCGACGATTCATTGGTGTCTCAGCTTAATGTGACCATTGGTGATGATGTCCAAATCATGCAAGACGGTACGTTAGATATCACTGAGCCAAATCTAGCTGATGGAACAATCACAACCAACACCATTGATGTGATGCCAAATCAAAGTGCCGATGGCGCGACGATCACTCAGTTCACTTATGATGGTCAGCTACGAACGCTTGATCAAAATGACAATGGCGAGCAGCAATTCAGCTTCACGGAAGGCGAGCTGTTTATCACTCTTGAAGGTGAAGTGCGCTTTGAGCCAAACCGCGACCTAGACCATTCCGTTAGCGAAGACATCGTGAAGTCGATAGTAGTGACTTCAAGTGATTTCGATAACGACGCTCTGACTTCAACCGTAACGCTGACGATTACGGATGGTGATAACCCTACGATCGACGTCATTCCAAGCGTTACCCTTTCTGAAACTAACCTGAGCGATGGCTCTGCTCCGAGTGGCAGCGCGGTAAGCTCGACTCAAACCATCACGTTTACCAATCAAAGTGATGATGTGGTTCGTTTCCGTATTGAGTCAACTGAGTTCAATACTAACGACGATCTTAAATCGAACGGTTTAGCCGTTGAGTTACGTGAAGATCCGACAGGGTCGGGTGACTACATTGGTTTTACTACTAGTGCGACGAATGTCGAAACCACGGTATTTACGCTGAGTTTTTCTAGCACCACATTAGGTGAATATACCTTCACTTTGCTTGAAGCGTTGGACCACCAAGATGCCCGTGGCAACAACGACCTCAGTTTTGAACTGCCTGTTTATGCGGTAGACAGTGATGACGATGATTCACTGATGTCTCCGTTAAATGTCACTATCGGTGATGATGTTCAAATCATGCAAGATAGTACGTTAGATATCGTCGAGCCAACCGTCGCAGATTTGGCCGCTGGCATTGTGACAACTAACACCATTGATGTGATGCCAAATCAAAGTGCCGATGGCGCGACGATCACTCAATTCACTTATGATGGCCAACTTCGAACACTTGACCAAAATGACAATGGCGAACAACAGTTTAGCTTCACGGAAGGTGAACTATTCATCACTCTTGAAGGTGAAGTGCGCTTTGAGCCTAATCGTAATCTAGACCACACGCTGAACGAAGACATCGTGAAATCGATCGTGGTGACGTCTAGTGACTCCGATAACGATGTGCTGAACTCAACCGTCACGTTGACCATTACCGATGGTGATATCTCAACCATTGATAATGTGCCAACAGTGAACTTGTCGGAAACAAATCTGAGTGATGGCTCTGCACCAAGTGGCAGCGCGGTTAGCTCAACTCAAACCATTACTTACACCACTCAAAGTGATGATGTGACAAGCTTCCGTATTGAACCAACGGAGTTCAATGTTGGTGGCGCTTTGACATCAAATGGATTGGCCGTCGAACTGAAAGCGGACCCAACCACGCCGGGTGGCTACATCGGCTTTGTGACAACGGCTCCGAATGTTGAAACTAACGTGTTTACGATTAGCTTCTCGGATACCAATTTAGGCCAATACACCTTCACCTTACTTGAAGCACTAGACCATGTAGATGGCTTAGCGAAGAATGATCTGACTTTTGATCTTCCTGTTTATGCGGTTGATAGCGATGGTGATGATTCACTGGTGTCTCAACTGAATGTGACCATCGGTGATGATGTTCAAATCATGCAAGATGGTACGTTAGATATTATCGAGCCAAATCTGGCTGATGGAACAATCACAACTAGCACCATTGATGTGATGCCAAATCAGAGTGCCGATGGCGCGACTATCACCCAGTTTACGTATGACGGTCAAGTTCGCACTCTGGATCAAACTGACAATGGTGAGCAGCAATTTAGCTTCACTGAAGGTGAGTTGTTCATCACGCTTGAAGGTGACGTGCGCTTCGAACCTAATCGTAATTTGGACCACACGGCTAGCGAGGACATCGTGAAGTCGATTGTGGTGACCTCAAGCGATTTAGACAACGATGTACTGACTTCCACAGTGATGCTGACGATTACTGATGGCGATATCCCAACGATTGATGCGGTACCAAGTGTTACGCTTTCGGAATCTAATTTAGCCAATGGCTCTGCGCCAAGCGGAAGTACAGTAAGTCAAACTGAGACGATTACTTTCACCAACCAAAGTGATGATGTGGCGAGTTTCCGTATTGAACCTACTGAATTCAATGTCGGCGGTGCACTGAAATCGAATGGTTTTGCGGTTGAGATAAAAGAAGACTCTGCTAATCCAGGTACTTACATCGGCTTTATTACCAATGGTTCGGGCACTGAAGTTCCAGTGTTCACGATTGCTTTCTCTACGAGTACGTTGGGTGAATACACCTTTACTCTGCTTGAAGCGTTAGACCATGCGGATGGTTTAGATAAGAACGATCTGAGTTTTGATCTGCCTGTTTATGCGGTTGATACGGACGGCGACGATTCACTGGTGTCTCAGCTGAATGTGACCATCGGTGATGATGTTCAAATCATGCAAGATGGTACGTTAGATATCATCGAGCCAAATCTTGCAGACGGCACAATCACAACCAACACCATTGATGTGATGCCCGAGCAAAGTGCTGATGGTGCGACGATCACTCAGTTTACTTATGACGGTCAGCTAAGAACGCTTGATCAAAATGACACTGGTGAACAGCAGTTCAGCTTCACAGAAGGCGAGTTGTTTATCACCCTTGAAGGTGAAGTGCGCTTCGAACCTAATCGCGATCTAGACCATTCCGTTAGCGAAGACATCGTGAAGTCGATAGTAGTGACTTCAAGCGACTTCGATAACGATCCGGTGACTTCAGCCATTACGCTGACCATTACTGATGGTGACAATCCGACTATCGATTCGGTACCGAGCGTTGTACTTGAAGAAGCTGATTTAACTGATGGCTCATCGCCAAGTGGCAGCGCGGTTAGTCAAACGGAAACCATCACTTTCACTAATCAAAGTGACGATGTTGAGAAATTCCGTCTAGAACCAAGTGAATTTAATACTAACAACGCGCTCAAGTCCGATGGCTTGATCATTGAGATTCGAGAGGAACCAACAGGATCAGGCAATTATATTGGTTTCACGACCGATATTTCGAATGTCGAAACCACTGTGTTTACACTCGATTTCAACAGTACCACTTTGGGTGAGTACACCTTCACGCTTCTGGAAGCGATTGACCACACACCAATTCAAGGCAATAACGACCTAACATTTGACTTGCCAGTTTACGCAGTGGATACCGACGGTGACGATTCGTTAATGTCATCACTATCGGTGACGATTACTGATGATGTTCAAGTGATGGTGAGTGGTTCGCTTAGTATCGAAGAGCCTACTGTTGCCGACTTGGCTGCAGGCACGCCAACAACATCAGTATTTGATGTATTAACATCCGCGAGTGCTGATGGGGCGACCATTACTCAGTTCACTTATGATGGTGGGGCGGTATTAACGCTTGATCAAAACGATACAGGTGAGCAGAAGTTCGTGGTTGCTGATGGGGCATTATATATCACTCTACAAGGCGATATTCGTTTCGAACCAAGTCGTAACCTTGACCATACTGGTGGCGATATCGTGAAGTCGATAGTCGTAACTTCAAGTGATTCCGATAGCGATCTTGTGTCTTCAACGGTAACGCTAACCATTACTGATGGCGATATCCCAACGATTGACACGGTGCCAAGCGTTACTCTGTCAGAAACGAATCTGAGCGACGGATCTGCTCCGAATGCAAGTGCGGTAAGTTCAGCTCAAACCATTACCTTTACTAACCAAAGTGATGACGTGATGAGTTTCCGTATTGAACCGACTGAGTTTAATGTTGGTGGTGCTCTGAAATCGAACGGATTGGCTGTCGAACTGAAAGCTGACCCAACTACACCGGGTGGCTACATCGGTTTTGTGACTGATGGTTCGAACGTTGAAACTAACGTGTTCACGATTAGCTTCTCGGATACCAATTTAGGTCAATACACCTTTACGTTACTTGAAGCGCTTGACCACGAAGATGGTCTGGTGAATAACAGTTTGAGCTTTGACCTGCCTGTTTATGCGGTAGACAGTGACGGTGATGACTCAGTGATGTCGTCACTGACTGTGACCATCGAAGATGATGTTCAAGGCATGAGCAATGGCATCCTGAATATCGAAGAGCCAACCGTCGCTGATCTGGGCGTAGGGGTGGTGACCACAACTACCATTGATGTGATGCCAGAGCAGAGTGCTGATGGTGCGACCATTACTGAGTTCACTTATGATGGTGGGACTCCACTAACACTTGACCAAACGGATATCGGCGAGCAAGAGTTTATCTTCACTGAAGGCTCTCTGTTTATCACACTTGAAGGTGAAGTACGCTTCGAACCAAACCGCAATCTAGACCACACGGTTAGCGAAGACATCGTCAAATCGATTGTGGTGACCTCAAGTGATTTAGATAACGATGTGGTGACGTCAACGGTCACACTGACGATTACTGATGGCGATATTCCAACCATCGAATCCGTACCAAGCGTGACGCTATCAGAAACACAGCTTGCCGATGGCTCGACACCAAGCGGCAGTGCGGTGAGCCAAACCGAGACTATCTCGTTTACCAACCAAAGTGATGATGTGGCGAGTTTCCGTATTGAGCCAACAGAGTTCAATGTGGGCGGTGCACTGAAATCGAATGGATTTGCGGTTGAGATAAAAGAAGATTCGGCTAATCCGGGTACTTATATCGGTTTTATTACCGATGGTTCGAATACTGAAGTTCCTGTATTCACGATTGCTTTCTCTACAAGTACGTTGGGCGAATACACCTTCACCTTACTTGAAGCGCTAGACCATGCAGATGGCCTAGATAAGAACGATCTGAGTTTTGATCTTCCTGTTTATGCGGTAGACAGTGATGGCGATGATTCACTGGTGTCTCAACTCAATGTGACCATTGGTGATGATGTTCAAATCATGCAAGACGGTACGTTAGATATCACTGAGCCAAATCTTGCAGACGGAACAATCACAACCAACACCATTGATGTAATGACGGCGCAAAGTGCCGATGGCGCAGTGATTACCCAGTTCACTTATGACGGTGGTACCGCTCAAACTCTAGATCCAACAATCACAGGTGAGCAGAAATTTACGTTCACTGAGGGTGATGTGTTCGTCACCATCGAAGGTCACGTGCGCTTTGAGCCAAACCGTGATTTAGACCACGAAGATGGCGATATCGTTAAATCTCTCGTCTTTACGTCAAGCGATGGCGATATCGATGTTGAAACGGCCACTGTCACACTGACGATTATTGATGGTGATATCCCAACGATTGAATCGGTGCCAAGCATCGCGCTTGCTGAAGCAGATTTAGCGGATGGCTCGTCACCAATCATGGGTGCGGTGAGTCAAACAGAAACCATCTCATTCACGAATCAAAGCGATGATGTTGAGAAATTCCGTTTAGAGCCAGGTGAGTTCAACAGTGATGACTCATTGAAATCCGATGGTCTGCCAATTGATCTGAAAGAAGATCCGACAGGCTCAGGTAACTATGTTGGTTTTACAACTAGTGCCTCGAATGTAGAAACACAGATTTTCACATTAAGCTTTAGCGCTGCGACTCTGGGGCAATATACCTTTACGCTGTTGGAGAATATCGACCACGAGGATGGTCGTGGCAATAACGACTTCACGTTTGAACTACCAGTTTACGCGGTTGATACCGACGGTGATGATTCTTTAATGTCACCTCTGTCAGTCACTATTACCGATGATGTTCAAGTGATGGCTAGTGGAGATCTGACGATTGAAGAGCCTACTGTCGCCGACTTAGCTGCAGGTACGCCAACGACATCCGTTTTCGATGTATTAACATTCGCGAGTGCCGATGGCGCGAGCGTGACTCAATTTACCTATGACGGCACCGCTTACTCTCTAGACCCGAATGATGCGACCGAGCAAGAGTTTACCTTCACCGAAGGCTCACTGTTTATTACGACTCAAGGGGAAGTGCGCTTTGAGCCGAACCGAGATTTAGACCACTCAGCAGGCGATATTGTTAAAAATATCGTTGTGACATCAAGCGATGGCGATGATGACGTTCTTACCTCGACAGTGACGCTTACGATTACGGACGGCGATGTCCCAACCATAGATGTCATTCCACCAATCTCACTATCTGAAACGAATCTAACCGATGGCTCTGATCCGTCGAATTCTGCGGTCAGCGACACCAAAGTCATTCAGTATACTCATGAGAGTGACGATGTTGAGTCGTTCCGTATCGAGCCAACAGAGTTCAATACTCTAGGTACGTTAACGTCAAACAACTTGGCGGTTCAGCTAAAAGAAGATCCTAACAGTGCTGGCGATTATATCGGTTTTGTTAAAGACACGTCGGATGTTGAAACCAACGTCTTTACCATTAGCTTCTCGGATACAAATCTAGGTCAATACACATTTACGTTACTTGAAGCACTAGACCATGTAGATGGCCTCGCAAATAATAATTTGAGTTTCGACTTACCGGTTTACGCGGTCGATAGCGATGGCGATGACTCGTTGGTGTCTCAACTTAACGTGACCATTGGTGATGATGTTCAAATCATGCAAGGTGGTACGTTAGATATCACTGAACCAAATCTTGCAGACGGCACAGTGACAACCAATACCATCGATGTGATGCCAGAACAAAGTGCCGATGGCGCGACGATCACTCAATTTACGTATGATGGTCAAACTCGAACATTGGATCAAACTGACAATGGTGAGCAGCAATTTAGCTTCACAGAAGGTGAGTTGTTTATCACTCTTGAAGGTGAAGTGCGTTTTGAGCCAAATCGTAATTTAGACCACACAACGAGCGAAGACATCGTGAAGTCGATTGTGGTGACTTCAAGTGACTTCGATAACGATCCCGTGACAGCAACGGTTACGCTGACGATTACCGATGGTGATATCCCAACCATCGATGCCGTGCCAAGCGTTACTCTATCTGAAACTAACCTTAGCGATGGCTCTAGCCCGAGCGGTAGCGCTGTAAGTCAAACCGAGACGATTACTTTCACTAACCAAAGTGATGATGTGACGAGTTTCCGCATTGAACCAACTGAGTTTAATGTCGGTGGTGTACTGAAATCGAATGGGTTTGCGGTCGAGATAAAAGAAGATTCTGCTAATCCGGGCACTTACATAGGCTTTATTACCAACGGTTCGAGCGCTGAAGTCCCCGTGTTTACCATTAGCTTCTCTTCAGCCACGTTAGGTGAATACACTTTCACTCTACTTGAAGCGCTAGACCATGTTGCTGGCCTAGCGAACAATGATCTGAGCTTTGATCTGCCTGTTTATGCGGTAGACAGTGATGGTGATGATTCACTGGTATCGCAGCTTAATGTAACGATTGATGATGATGTTCAAATCATGCAAGGTGGTGCGCTCAATATTACCGAGCCGACCGTCGCTGATTTAGCGGCTGGTACACCGACCACGGCTACTTTTGATGTCATGCCAAACCAAAGTGCTGACGGCGCGACCATCACTCAGTTCACTTATGATGGCGTCGTAAACACCCTCGATCAAAATATTGCAGGCGAACAGCAGTTTATCTTCGCAGAAGGCAAACTGTACATTACCCTCGAAGGTGAAGTTCGCTTTGAGCCTAATCGAGATCTTGACCATACGGCCGGCGATATTGTTAAGTCGATAGTGGTGACCTCAAGCGATTTCGACAAAGACTCAGTCACGTCAACCGTTACGTTAACGATCACCGATGGTGATATTCCAACCATTGATGTTATTCCAACGGTTAGCTTATCTGAAACGAACCTGACGGATGGTTCAGCCCCAAGTGGCAGTGCGGTAAGTCAAACCGAAACCATCACCTTCACTAATCAAAGTGATGATGTGGTCCGCTTCCGCCTTGAACCAACAGAGTTCAATACCAATGATGCACTCACATCGAATGGTTTAGCTGTTGAATTACGTGAAGATCCGCAAGGGTCGGGCAACTACATCGGATTTACAACCAGCTCGTCGAATGCGGTAACCACAGTATTTACGTTGAGTTTTTCTGGGACAACCTTAGGTGAATACACCTTTACCTTAATCGAAGCCTTGGATCATCAAGATGCACGTGGCAACAACGACCTGAGTTTTGATCTGCCTGTGTATGCGGTGGATAGTGACGGCGACGATTCGTTAGTCTCTCAGCTTGGCGTGACTATTGGTGATGATGTGCAGTTGATGCAAGGCGGCACAATAACCAGTCGTGAGCCTGCTGGAGTCGTCGAAACATCGAATACTCTGGACGTGATGCCAAATCAGAGCGCAGATGGAGCAAAAATCACTTCATTTGTGTTTGATGGAAACAGTGCAGAAAGCCTTGATCTCAATGTGAATGGCGAGCAAGAGTTTGTGTTCACTGAAGGTTCTGTATTTATTACCACAGAAGGTGAGATACGATTCGAGCCTGTGCGAAATCAAGATCACACGAGTGGTGATATTACTAAGACGATTGTTGTTACATCTACTGACCTTGATGGTGATATCGTCTCATCTACCGTGACATTGAAGATTACCGATGGTGATCTTCCAACGATCGATTTGGTCCCTGGAATTACGCTCTCAGAAGTGGATCTCGCTGATGGTTCTTCGCCAACCGGCAATCCAGTGGCGATGACTCAAGTTATTACCTACTCAGAGGGTAGTGACGATGTTAGTTATTTCAGAATTGACCCTGCTCAGTTCAATACTTCGGGGGCTTTGAAGTCGAATGGATTAGAGGTTGAGATTAAAGAGCAGCCAGCGAATTCTGGTAATTACATTGGCTTCGTCAAGGACGGTTCTAACGTCGAAACTAACGTCTTCACGATCAGTTTCTCGACAACCAATCTAGGGCAATATACGTTCACACTGCTTGAAGCGTTAGACCATACAGATGGATTACAAAACAATACTCTAAGTTTCGATGTCCTTGTTTTAGCGGTTGATACCGATGGTGATGATTCTGCAATGTCGCCAATGACCGTGGTGATCACCGATGATGTACAAGGCGTTCAAGATGGGGCGTTAAGTATCACTGAGCCTTCACTTGCTGATATAGCAGCAGGTACGCCAACCACGCCAACAATCGACGTTATGCCGACACAGAGTGCTGATGGCGCGAAAGTGACTCAGTTTATCTACGATGGTGGCACGGCTGTTACGTTAGACCCAACTGTGTCTACAGAACAAGTTTTTACCGTAACCGATGGCTTACTGTACATCACGATTGAAGGTGAGGTGCGCTTTGAACCAAGTAGAAATCTAGACCATTCATCTGGCGATATCGTGAGAACGATAGTCGTGACGACCAGTGATTTTGATAACGATACCGATACCGCGGATGTCACGTTGACGATCAAAGACGGAATTGATCCGGTTATCGATGTAGTGCCAGATATTAACCTATCGGAAGTTGGTCTTGCTGATGGCTCTATGCCGAGTGGTTCAGCGGTTAGCTCGACACAAACGATCACTTATACCGTGGGTAGTGATGATTTAAGCCACTTTAGAATTGCAACCAACGAGTTCAATCCTGGCGACCTACTCAAATCAAATGGTCTTGTTGTTCAGTTAAAAGAAGATCCTGCTTCACCTGGCGACTACATCGGGTTTACTGATGACGGGGCCGGTAACGTAACTAATGTATTCACCATTGATTTTGATAGCGTTAATAAAGGGCAGTTCACCTTCACTTTGATTGAGGCGTTAGATCACCTTGATGGTGATCTTAATAACAGCCTCAACTTCAACCTGCCTGTTTACGCCGTTGATACCGATGGTGATGATTCGGTTAAACGCGATGTCATGGTAACGATACAAGATGACATTCAACAGATGCAAGATGGCACGTTAAGCATCACAGAGCCAAATACTGGCACACCAACCACTGCTACTGTTGATGTAATGCCTACACCAAGTGCTGATGGGGCGACCATTACTCAGTTTACTTTTGGTGGCGGTTCAGCGATCACCTTGGATCAAACTAACAATGGCGAGCAAGAGTTTACCTTCACTGAAGGCTCATTGTTTGTCACGCTAAGCGGTGATGTAAGGTTCGAACCAAACCGAAATCTAGATCATTCTGCGGGCGACATTGTTAAGTCGATTGTGTTTACGTCTTCTGACTTTGATAAAGATACCTTTTCATCAACAGTCACGCTTACGATTGTTGATGGCGATGGACCAACAATCAACGTTGTGCCAAGTGTCAGTTTGTCGGAAAGCTTACTTGCGGATGGTTCGACACCTAGCGGAACGCCTGTCAGTGTGACTCAGACTATCACCTCGCTAGCGAGCAGTGATGACATTGGAAAAATAGTCGTTGAAGCTGGGCTGTTCAATACCAACGGCGTGTTGAAGTCTGATGGCCTTGAATTGAGTTTACGTGAGGAGCCTGCGGGTTCTGGCGACTACATTGCGTTTACGACGGATGGTTCGGGTGGTGAGAAAATCATATTCACCCTAGATTTTGATGATACTAATCCTAGCCAGTATACCTTTACGCTGCTTGAGCGTTTGGATCACGTTGATGGCTTAGGAAGCAACGATCTGAGTTTTGATCTTTCTGTTTACGCGCAAGACACCGATGGCGATATTTCAGCGTCTAAACCGCTTTCAGTAACCATCACCGATGATGTCCAGTTAATGAAGTCTGGTGCGCTTAGCATCACTGAACCAAGCACGGGCACACCTACCACAACGACATTTGATGTGATGCCTGCGCAAAGTGCTGATGGCGCCACCATAACCAAATTTACTTATGGTAGTCAGCCTGAAGAGTCTCTGGTGCAAACCAACACTGGTGAGCAAGAGTTTGTATTTACGGAAGGTTCGTTGTTTATCACGCTTGAAGGTGATGTGCGCTTTGAGCCTAATCGAAACCTGAATCATTCTGGTGGTGATATTGTTAAGACGATTACCGTGACATCAGAAGATAAAGACGGTGATATTGTTACTTCGACCGTGACATTGACGATTTCAGATGGTGCTCCACCGGTAATTGATACTGTACCAACGGTTGCATTGGAAGAAGCGAATCTCGTGGATGGTTCATCTCCGAGCTTACCTGTGAGCCAAACTGAAACCATTGCTTTCACAGCGGGAAGTGATGATGTGAGCTATTTCCGTATTGATACCACTCAGTTCAACACGTCTGGTGATTTGAAATCGGATGGCCTAGTGGTTCAGCTTAAAGAAGATCCAGCCAACAGCGGAACCTATATTGGTTTCGTTGAGAGTGGGGGTGTTCAAACGGATATCTTTACCATCACTTTTAATAGTGTAGTGCTAGGCGAATACACCTTCACTTTGTTGGAAGAGCTCGATCATCTGCCTGTGCAAGGCAACAACGATCAAGTATTCACTCTGCCAGTGATCGCGGTCGACCAAGACAATACCGACTCTGTGATGAAACCTTTGACCGTTACTATCACCGATGATGTGCCTGTCATTACCGATACGACAGCGACCAGCACATTTGTGGTTGATGAAGATGATCTCGGCTCTGCGATTTCTCAAGCAACAGGTGCATTTGTTACCACAGAAGGTGCAGACCAAGTAGAGGTTTACGAACTGCGTAATATCTCTGCGCTTGAAGCGACATTGACCTCTGGAACTGAAGCGATTTCTATTACAGAAGTCACAGGTGCCGCCAACACAACGACCTATCAAGGTACGACGACAAGTGGAACTCCTATCTTCACGCTCGCGCTAGCGAATGACGGCTCTTATACGTTTACGTTGCTAGGTCCTCTAAACCATCCAACAAGCCCGAATTCCAATACCTTAACGATTCCATTTGATGTCGTTGCGGTTGATGGTGACGGCGATGATTCTAACCAATATGTATTGCCAATCGAGGTGCTAGACGATGCGCCAGTAATGAGTGCGCCGACGGGTGAAACGGTTGTCGATGAAGACGATCTTACTGGTATTGGTTCCGATCAATCTGAAGACACCATTATTAATGGCCTGTTCACTGTCGATGAAGGCGCGGATGGTGTTGTGAAGTATGAACTGGTTGATGAAGATTTGGTTCTGACTGGCTTAACCTCCAACGGAGAAAGTTTAGAGTGGCTTGCTGTTTCACAAAGCGGCACAACATTTACTTACGTTGCTCAAACTGCAACGAGTAATGAAGCTGTGTTTGAGATTATTTTCGATACCTCGGATAACAGCTATCAGTTTGAATTGTTTAAACCACTTAAGCACCCTGATGGCGCGAATGAAAACGCAATTGACCTTAACTTTTCTGTTGTTGCAGAAGATTTTGATCAAGACCAATCAAACGCGATCGATTTGAAAATCACGGTGACTGATGATGTTCCATTGGTGACAACTCAATCGATCACACGAATTGAAGGCCAGGGCTATGGTAATTCCAAAGTTGACATGTTTGCTAATGCGACGGATGTCGGCGCGGATGGCGCGGTACTGAGTCGAATTGAGGGCATTACCAGTAATGGTGCAGATATTGTTTTCCGTACAGGAAACAGCGGGCCGTACAGCAGCAGTTTCGATTTAAATAGCGGTAGTCAACAAGTACGAGTGTACGAACAAACCGACGATGGTAGTGGTGGCGTGGACACCCGTGAGCTAGGGCGTTTGCGTATCAACTCAAATGGCGAGGTTGAATTCAGAGCTAACGGTTATCTCGATCATGACGGTCTTGACACCATCGACTTCTCGATTAACGTGATTGCGACGGACGGCGATTTAGATACCTCTGAAACACCGTTAGATATCACGATTACAGATAGGGACTCTACAAGAATCGCGCTGAAAGTGACTACCTTCGAGGATGCGGGTAGAGATTTAACGATACCTTACGCAACGGGTGATGAACCGACTCTTGAGAACGTTCAAGATAACCAAAATGGTTTGCCTAATGCACCAGCTCAAGTTGCGCTGCAAGTTAGTCTGTATGACCAAGATAATGCTGAATCTATTGGGCAGTTGACGATTAAAAGCCCGAACGGAGGTGATAGTCACCAAGGTACTTTTTATTACTTTGATGGTGCTGATTACATTGAATTGGTACCTGAGTCAAATGGAAGCATTATATTTGGTTCTCCTGAACTTGAACAAAGCTTTGCTCCAAACCCGAGTGAACCAAGACAAACTATCGCGACGATAGACAACCTGTTCTTTGTTCCGGACCAACACGCTAGTTCGGATGAAACTGGTGGGCGAGTTCGTTATGAGCTTGAAATTGAGAAAAATGGCTCCACGGATCACACCATCAACTCAAACTTCAGAATCGAGATTGAAGCGGTGGCTGATATAGCGACTTGGGATGATTCCAACAGCACTTATCATTATCAAGTGAACGAAGATGAAGACAACGTTACTTTGCAGCTGAACGCAGAGTCGCAAGATAACAGTAATACTGAGACGATTACCTATGAACTTGAGGCTGTTCAAGGTGATGGGAAGTTCGAGCTGCTTGATAAGAACGGCAATGTGCTTACGCTGACGACGGATGGTGTATATGAAATAGCGGCAGAAGACATTAACAGCACCGTAGTTAACCCGATCGATAACTTCTCTGGTCAGATTGAATTCAAAGCAATAGCGGTTACAAAGGAAACACTGAACCCTTATGAAGATACCGCCAATGGCGGAGCAAATGATAAAACTCAAGCTCGTTCTGTAGAGCAAAACATCATTATTGATGTCACTGCTGACGCCGACCCAGGAAAATTCAGTGTGAGTCGTATCAAGATCAACGAAGACAATATCGATGACCCTGATTACATTGGCCCTTTGGACAACAAAGACGCATTCACGTTAGACGAAGTCATTACCATGACAGGGTCGGTGGACACAGATGGCTCTGAAGAACTGTTTGTCCGTATCAGTAATATCACAGAAGGCGCAGTGCTTTACTTTGTAGGTACAACCACGGTAGTTCCTACCGTTAATGGTACCAATTATCAAGAAATCGCATATTCCGATTTGGCTAATGTTGAGGTTGTTCCAACTAAACACAGTAACGTAGATTTCACCTTTGATGTTACCGGTGTAGTCAAAGATACTGCAAACCTGTCAACCAACCCTCAACAAGTTGATGAAGAAATTCTGGGTACTAAGACGGTCAACGTCGAGGTTAAAGGTGTTGCAGATGTTCCGTATGGTGGGACGAATGGTACCGATTGGACCTCAATTACAGATGGTACTGCAAGCGGCGTTCAAACTACGATTCAAGAGAGTCAAAACGGCGACAGCTTTGCAGAGCTTGATTTCACGGTGTTGTCTGGTGAACGTAAACCTGATGATCTCGCGGATTCTCCTTTAACAGGAGATGGGTCTGAAGCAATCACTGTAATCCTTTCGGGTATCCCTGACGGGGTCATCCTCGAAGATGGCGATGGTACAGTGATTGACCTTAATTTTGTTGGTTATGAAACCGGTCCGGGTGGTAGCCCTGATCTGTCTAAACCTATCTACGAAGCTAACATCACTGACGCAGGTAAAACCTCAGGAATTCGCATCAGACCTGTCGATTCTTCAACAGAGAACATTCACATTCAGGGTAAAGTGATCGTGACTGAGAATGACGGTCATACGCTTACGTTTGACCAAGAAGTGCGCGTGCTTGTTATACCTAGAATCGACACATCAGCAACTTATGTCAATACGACTAACGGTGATGAAGATACGGCTATCAACATTGATTGGCACCCCGAAGGTGCAGACTATATTGATTCTGATGAGCATTTCACTTCGATTACGATTTCCGGTATTCCATCGGGTGTCACACCTACCGTAAATGGTGATGTTACTGTTGTAAATGATGGTGCAGGTACGTTAACTATTACTCCTAAAGACGCTAGTCAAACACCGGAGCAATTTACTCAAATTGCATTAGCGAATAACTTCATTCAAATGACGCCCCCGGCTGATTCTAGTGCAGATTTTACGTTGACCACCGAACTTAAAATGGAAGAGCGAGATCATGAGTATACGCCTAGCGGCTTAGAGGATGAAGATGGTGGTTATGTCGAAGCCGATCCAGATATAACCGGAATCATTAACGTTCAAGTGCGACCTGTGGTTGAGCCTGAAGATGCGAGCAACAAGCTTATCGTCGATGATGTGCTGGGTACTGGAGCACTAGCAACCGTAGTTGCTGATGCAAACACTGGCGTGCTTAAGTTCACTACCAATAGCGATAATACATCGGTTACGGATGAGTTCGTCATTCGATATCAAGAAACAGATGCTTCGTCCGTTATCGAAGAAGTGGATCAGTTAGTTATTCAATTAACAAATGTGGACGACTCGGCTCTATCAGATGCTGTACTCAATCAACTGCTCGTTATTGGCGCTGCTTATGAAGGCAATGGGCGCTGGGTTGTAACGAATGAAGACATATTTAGCATCAGTGCACCGAACGGCCTTGTTCTTCCTTCAGGAAACAGCGGGGCTGGAGGGTTCAATGACATCAAGATGGACATCTTTAGTACGGTGATAGACCGAGGTGATGGTGCTGAGGTTGAGTCATCTACGGCCGCTCGTAGGGACGGAGAAGTCACTCTGTCATTTCCTCAAGTGGTGGTTGGGAGTAACAAGGTTGCTGCCGATATTGATATTACACCAAACAGTGTTGTTGATGCGATTGAGGACACCCAGTTAGATCTGGGGACGGCATTGAATGGTCTAATTACGTTCTCGGGCGAAGACGACTCAACTGATCAAGTGACCATCATTATTGATGACAGTGTGACCATTAATCCAGGAGCGGCGAACGAAGTCACCTTCCCAATTAGTTTATCGGGAAGCAGCGACCTCGACTTTGTTAACGGGAAATATGTATTCCAGACTACCGTTGATCAAGGGGTCTCGACTGACTTCTCTGGACTACTACTTAACTTACCAGCCGACTACTCCGGCGACTTTAGGTTGCCGTTGACGATAGTAACTAAAGACGTATTGTCGGGTGATGAGAAAACTTTAGTGACAGAAGTAGTCATTAAAGTTGCTCCTGATGTTGAAGGTAACCCAGATATTGACGTTACTGTCGTTGGTTCGCTTGACGATTCGTTTAACCCTGTCGATACCGACGGTCAAACAGGGCAAGATCCAGTCGGCTACGAAGATACCTATATCCAACTGGATTTCAGCTCGACCATTACAGATCAAGTAAGTGGAGTTGAAGGTGGTGATGAAAAATTCACCTCTATCACACTGACGTTAAATGACACGAGTGTTGGGGCTTTCTATACCAGCGCAGGGGTATCGCTTGGCACATCGGTGACCTTTAATGAAGCTGAGATTAATGCAGGCGCGTTGGATAATGTACTATTCCGACCGGCGTTAAATTACCCAACAGATAATGACGTAAATCAGGTGCAAGTGAATGTCAGCGGGACGATTACCGATACTGCTACATACAATGATGCAGCTTCGCCAACTGGCAGCGCGACTGATACCGATACTTTCTCTACCAATGTCAGTTTTGAAGTCGTTCCTGTGGTGGATGACGTGTCTGTCACTGGCCCGGGTAGCGATCCTGATGTTATCGAGATTACGGGTACTGAGGACCAGCTGATTTCTTTGTCGGGCACAGGGCCTGTATCGATTGCACTGACTGACCTTGATGGCTCAGAACAGTTTGTGTCGATTAAGTTTACAGATGTACCTGATGGCTTCCAGATGCGTGCAGATGCTGGTTCGGCATACACGGTGAAGAATAATGGTGGTGGTGAGTGGAGTGTTCAACTACCTCAAGCATCAGGGTTATCGTTCGACTTGAGTGAGATTTCGATTTTACCGCCTAAGGACTTCAGTGGTACGGCTGAATTTGGTGTTGCCGTATTTACTCAAGAATCTTTGTTGGGTGTGCCTACTGCAGCATCAAATCTGCCAAGCTTTAAGCTGCATGTGGTACCTGTGGGTGATGATGTTGATACTAATCCAACAGATTCTGTGACAGGTAACGAAGGTCAAAACATTGATATCGAAATCAATGCGACGATTTTGGATAAAGAGCTATCTGCAACGGGCAACGGCACTTATACCGAGAATGCACCAGAGACACTTCGAGTAGAAGTTGCGGGCGTTCCTCAAGATGCCTCTATCTATTATCCAGACGGCACAACCTTGGCTAGTTATGATCCAGTTACGCAGCTTTGGACACTTGATGTTCCTGCACAGTCGCTCGATAAGATCGTATTCAATTCAGGTGAACACAATAGCGATACGGGTAATGTATTAGGCATTAATGGCCCGCTGCAGATTACCGTTCGCTCTGTGGATACTGACGCTGATAACACCGAATATTTGGGGACGCCAACCAGCTTCGATGTTGATCTGGTGATTGATCCTATTAACGATCAACCGATCTTTGTGAACGTAACGAATATTGAAACATCGGAAGACATTAGTGTTGCTATCGACAACTTTAGTATCTACGACGTTGATGCTAACTTTGATAATCCAGACGCTCCGTATGTTCTTACGTTGCAAGTCGATCAAACACTTCCGGGAGCGCAAGGTGTGTTTGAGTTTACGAGCTCACCTGACGTGACGTTTGTATTGCAACCTGGTGGCTCATTGGTGATTACCGGTAAAGAAGCCGATATCAATACCGCATTGACCAATGGAGCAGTGACGTTCAAACCCGATCCAGACCAGAATTACCTCAACCAGAGTGGTTTAGTCACGATCAATGCAACGCTCGATGATGGTGGTAATAACGGCTTGATTGACGCGGGTGATCCGAATACGGCTCAAACTAATCAAACTACGTTCACCATTAAGGTGACGGAAGTGAACGATGCGCCTGTCGCGACAGATGTTGATTTAGGTTCGATTGCCGAGGAAGGCCAGCTTGTTATCGTTGAAGGTGACTTAATTGCAGCAAGCTCTGACCCAGAAAACCACAACTTAACAGTAACTGGTGTAACTCTGACTCAGGGACAAGGCCAACTAACCCGCTTTGAAAATGCAGGTGGCGCCGATGACGCGGCGATTACCGGACCATTCTGGCTATTTGTAGCGGACAACGACTTTAACGGTGACGTTAAGTTCACTTATACCGTAGAAGACGATGGTACAACTAACGGCGTAAATGATTTCTTAACGGATACCGCTGAAATAAGCGTTGCGGTAACGGAAGTGAATGACGCTCCTGTAGCAACGGACATCGACTTAGGCAACATCCTTGAAGAAGGTCAGTTGATCATCAAAGAGGGCGATTTAATTGCTGCGACGAGCGATCCGGAAAACGACACGATTACCGTGACTAATCTGGCGCTCGATGAAGGCCAAGGTCAACTACAACGCTTCGAGAACGTAGGTGGTGCTGATGATGCTACGATCACTGGCCCATACTGGGTATTTACGGCAGCTGATGAATACAACGGCAACGTTAAGTTTACCTATACCGTAGAGGATGATGGTACAACCAACGGCGCTAATGACTTCCTAACGGATACAGCGGAGATCACCGCGATTGTCGATGGAGTGAACGATACACCGGTCGTTAATGGTGACAGTGTCACTACGGTTATTGACGAGGATGCTGGTCAACTGTTGAGTGGTATCAATGTCAGTGACCCTGATTATGTAGATACATTTTCTGATGATCTGATGACCGTCACGCTGACGGTGGATTACGGTACATTGAATGTATCACTTCCAGCAGTGACGACGGTTGTTGTTAACGGCAACAACACGGGTTCAGTCATCTTAGTGGGGACATTGAGTGACCTGAATGCGTTGATTGATACGCCAACCAGTCCAAATGGTGTTTTCCTTGATGCGAGCCTGTCTCCAACCAATAGCATTGGATTAGAAGTTGTTGCCAAAGACAGCGGCAACCCTTCAGGTATTGCGATAGAGACAGCACCTGTGGTTTACAACATCGCGGTGACGCCAGTGGCGAATGCACCAACCCTGTCTATCGATAGTGCGACTAACTACGTGAGAAACATTACTGCGAGTCAGTCTGTGAGTGCGAGTGGCATTCCTTTAGTTGGGATTATCGCAGCCTTAACGGACATTACAGAAGAGCTAACGCTGCATATCAGTGATGTACCTGCTGGCGCTCAAATCACCAGTGCTGCGGGTTCTGTGACGGATCTTGGCGGTGGTGTTTGGGTAGCAACGGCAGATGCAATTGAAAGCTTGCAAGCGGTTGGGCTTTCTCAAACTCCAGGTAACTACACACTGAAAGTCGAGGCGGTTTCTGAAGAGACTGACAACAACGATACAGCAACCTCTGCATCGATTGACCTTAACTTGAACATTGTGTCTAACGCAGTTGATATTAACTTGGCTTCGGAAACCGATGATGTTCAGTTACTGGCTGGTGCTAATGCGACTGACTTAACGGGTGGTTCAGGGAATGATCGACTTGAAGGTGGCGCAGGTGACGATACGCTTGTTGGCGGTGACGGTAACGACACCCTGATTGGCGGCGGAGGCTCAGACATTCTGACTGGTGGTGATGGTATGGACTCGTTCGTATGGCTTAACATCGAAGATGGTGTTGAAGATACGATTACCGACTTTGATTTGTCGGAAGGGGACAGTATTGACTTGAGAGAAGTGTTGCCGGAGCTTAAAAATACATCTCCAGACATGACCGCGTTGCTACAACAGATAGACGCGAAAGTGGACGGGGATGATATTGAGCTTACGATCAACCCGGATGGCTTAGGTACTACGGAACAGGTGATTGTGGTTGAAGACCTTGCGCCACAGCTAACCTTAAGTAGCACCATGCCCTCGGATATTTTGGATGCGTTAGTGCAACAAAATGTCATCACTCACGGTTAACGCTAAATTGGAGGCTAGCTATTAGAATCTAACGATTAAACTAAAAGCGAACCATTAAACCATAACGAAAGAGGCCAGCATTGCTGGCCTCTTTTTTGTTACGGTATAAATTGAAAAGAGTTACTTAAGGGAGTTGTGGATCAGGAACTCTTCTTCAACACCTTTCAATTTCATCTCATCCATAATGAAGTTAACCGTGTTCAACAAACGTTGTTCACCTTTAGGAATCAGATAGCCGAACTGACTGTTGGTGAATGGAGTTTCGCAGCGTGCCGCTTCAAGACGTTCATCAGTTACTTGATAGAATAGACCTTCAGGGGTTTCTGTTACCATCACATCAACTTTGCCTTCTGCTACTGCTTTTGGTACGTCGAGGTTGTTCTCGTAGCGTGTGAAGCTTGCGTTCTGCAAGTTCGCGTCGGCAAAGATCTCGTTAGTGCCGCCAATGTTCACGCCCACACGAACAGAAGAGAGGTTCACTTTCTCAATGCTGTCGTACTGTTCTGCGGTGCCTTTTGCAACCAAGAAACACTTACCAAAGGTCATGTAGCCTTGAGTTTGTTCCGCGTTTAACTGACGCTGCATTTTACGTGTAATGCCGCCCATTGCGATGTCGTACTTATCGTCGTCTAGATCGGCCAGTAGATCTTTCCATGTGGTATGAACAATCTTCAATTCAACGCCTAATTGTTCCGCGATGTGCTGTGCAACATCGATATCGTAGCCAGAGTAGCTTTTACCATCGAAGTAAGAGAAAGGCTTGTAGTCACCTGTGGTGCCCACACGCAGAGTACCTGATTTTTGAATGTCTTCTAGCTGGTCAGCGTGTGCGACACCAGAAAGTGCCAGAGCAATGGAAGCAAGTAATAGTGATGTTTTTTTCATTGTAATTGTCTGTTGTGTTTGTGTTGTCATTCAAAGTAACAGAAACAATCAGAGAAAGAGATCAAACCATTGGAAAGGTTGGAAAAGAAGATGAAACGAGGGCAGGAGATAGGTATTTCTATGGTTTGTGAGCATTGATCGAGGTGCGTTTCATATTCCGTTTTGATAAACCGAAGACAAACAAAAAGCCCATGTTATCGAATAACATGGGCTTCATTTTGGTTTAACTTGTTAGCTGCTTATTTAGTTATTTAGCAACTGACTCGTTGTTCATCTTAGCCGGAGCTTTAGATGCGTTAACCAATAGGATACCAACGGTTAGTACCATTGAACCACATAGTAGGAACAACAAGCGTCCTGTTGGTTCGTTTGGAATCAGAGCCATTGCTAGGATACCGAAACCTGCTGTGCTGATAAGCTTACCAAGCATTGAACGCTGTTTAGTATCTAGGTTTTGTTGCTCTTCACCTTCCGCTACAAGCGGCGTGTTCCAGTTAGTGAATAGTTGGTCAACTTCTTTCTCACGCTCTGGCGATAGGCCTTTGTAGAAGCGAGAAGTCATGATGAAGTAACCACCTGTGAACACTACGTGAGCAGCTAAGCTAAGACCTACTTTCAAGTCGCTCCATTCACGGCCTGTAAGCGCTGTTTCTAGACCAAATAGGTTCTCGATGTCTTCTGCTTGCAGAGAGATACCGAAGATGTAAGAAACGAAACCACCAACCACTAGAGTAGACCAACCAGCCCAGTCAGGTGTCTTACGAATCCACATACCTAGTAGGACAGGGATAAGCATTGGGAAGCCAATCAACGCACCTACGTTCATTACGATATCGAACAAGCTTAAGTGACGCAGAGAGTTAATGAATAGACCAATCGCAATGATGAAAATACCCATCATGATAGTCGTTATCTTACTTACAATAACCAGCTCTTTCTGAGTCGCATTTTTACGAAGAATCGGGCTGTAGAAGTTCATTACAAAGATACCAGCGTTACGGTTCAAACCTGAATCCATAGAAGACATCGTTGCAGCGAACATTGCTGACATAAGAAGACCAACCATACCTGCTGGCATTACGTTTTGTACGAATGCTAGGTAAGCAGCATCACCGGCTTTGTCGCCCATTGATGTGTATTGCTCAGCGAACTCAGGCATGAATGCACTAACGTACCAAGGTGGTAGGAACCAAATTAGTGGACCAACAACCATAAGGATACATGCTAGGCCTGCCGCTTTACGTGCGTTTTCACTGTCTTTTGCACATAGGTAACGGTATGCGTTGATGCTGTTGTTCATTACACCGAACTGCTTCACGAAGATGAATACAACCCAAAGGATGAAGATGCTCATGTAGTTTAGGTTGTTACCTAACATGAAGTCGCCGTCGAAGTTAGCAACAATGTTAGTTAAGCCGCCACCGTGGAAGTAAGCTGCTACCGCACAAGTGATTGTCACGGCCATGATTACAAGCATTTGCATGAAGTCAGAAGCAACAACCGCCCAAGAGCCGCCGGTTACTGCCATCAATACTAGAACCATACCCGTTACCACAATGGTAGCTTCCATTGGGATGTTGAATACCGCTGCTACAAAGATAGCTAGACCGTTTAGCCAGATACCTGCAGAGATAAGGCTGTCCGGCATACCTGCCCATGTGAAGAACTGTTCAGACGTTTTACCAAAGCGCTGACGAATAGCTTCGATCGCCGTTACCACACGAAGTTGGCGGAACTTTGGAGCGAAGTACATATAGTTCATGAAGTAGCCAAAAGCATTGGCTAAGAATAGGATTACAATAACGAAACCGTCATTGAATGCGCGTCCTGCGGCACCTGTAAACGTCCATGCTGAAAATTGTGTCATGAAGGCAGTTGCACCAACCATCCACCACAACATTTTGCCGCCCCCTCTGAAGTAATCACTTGTAGAGGTGGTGAACTTACGGAACATCCAACCAATCGCGATTAAAAAGAAGAAGTAGGCGAGAACAACAAAAGTATCAATAGTCATCTTTTCAGCCTTTTAAATATCATAATTAACTGGGCTTAGATTAACGCGTCCCAAGGTTTATTTGTACTACAATATGTCTTTAGTATGATCTAGGTCGCATTGATTTTTCGGCCTCTAACGCGTGGTTATATAAGTATTTGTTTTAATTGAATTTAAATGTGAGTGTATTTTGTTTGAGATCTAAAATAAATTGAGGGTTAAATGTTTATATGTATTACAATATAAACAAAAGCGCTTACTTTGCCGTATCTATAAGATTTTAATTATAACCGTAACAAATGTGCTACAAATTGGTGTGTTGTGCGACGACATTCACGTTAATTTGGAACCCTATACTGAAAATTTTGTATTGAGATTTCAAGTGTAGCTCATTGTTTTCACTTCGCTATTTTCTGTTTATCTGCGGCCATGAAGCCTTTCTATGCTATTTATTCATCATAGAGGTGCGTATTTGGAATTTTTGTCACTGAGTGGGCGTTAAACTGGACGACGGGACACATTTTGCGGCTCACTTTGTCTATTGTGGTCTTCAGTGCATGCCATGAGAGATGCTTGATGACGTATCGAAAAGGACCATTGCTGGGTAAGGGGCTGGATAAGAAACTGGATAGGCGATAGGGGGCACCAGTAACGCTTCGCTAGATGCATACTGACGTAGATTGAAAGCCTTACATTACTCGTTCTTGCCTGTCTTAGTCACGGATCTTTACGAGCCCATAGGGAGAAAGGCGATAGGGTATAGGGGAAACAGAACGTTGATTGAGCGTGTTTACGGTTAGTCAGCGCAATAAATGACAGATAACAAAAAGCCCCACCGAGGTGAGGCTTCATCACTCAATCTAAAACAGATTAAGCGTTAACGTGATCAACTGCGTCACGAACAAGCTTGCCTAGTTCTTCCCACTTACCTTCGTCGATAAGGTTAGTTGGAACCATCCAAGTACCGCCACACGCAAGTACAGAAGGGATCGATAGGTATTCATCTACATTCTTCAAGCTTACACCACCAGTAGGCATAAATTTAACAGGGTAAACCGCTGTTAGTGCTTTAAGCATGCCAGTACCGCCAGAAGGCTCAGCAGGGAAGAACTTCAACGTGCGAAGGCCCATTTCCATTGCTTGTTCCACTAGGCTTGGGTTGTTAACACCCGGTACGATTGCAACGCCTTTATCGATACAGTATTGAACAGTGCGCGGGTTGAAACCTGGGCTTACGATGAAATCAACGCCAGCTTCGATAGATGCGTCAACTTGCTCGTTAGTCAGTACAGTACCTGAACCAATTAACATGTCTGGGAATTCTTTACGCATGATGCGAATCGCTTCGATTGCACATTCTGTACGTAGCGTGATTTCTGCACATGGCATGCCGTTTTCAACAAGTGCTTTACCTAGAGGGATAGCGTCTTCAGCACGGTTGATAGCGATTACAGGAATTACTTTTAGGTTTGCTAGTTGTTCATTTAATGTCGTCATGAATTCTTTCTCACGTTAAATGTGGGCTTGCTTTCAACTAAGCAAACCCTTGATTAATAGTTAAAGTGCGTAATTATAGAGACAGATCAGGCGTCGCTTCTAGAGGAATGATAGCACCTGGATGCTGAATCACAGTCCCTGCCACAATGTGACCTGCTAACGCTGCATCACGTGCATTGCCACCGCTTAAGCGCTTAGCTAGGAAGCCCGCGCTGAACGAATCGCCAGCCGCTGTTGTATCAACAATGTTGTCTACTGGATTTGGAGCAACGTACTGTGCGCTTTGGCTCTCAACTACTAGGCAGTCTTTAGCACCACGTTTAATGATGATCTCTTTCACACCAGATTCAGACGTACGTGCAATACACTGTTCAATGCTTTCGTCGCCGTACAACTCTTGCTCGTCATCGAACGTCAGTAGAGCCGTGTCTGTGTACTTAAGCATCTTCAAGTACCAAGAAATCGCTTCTTGTTGGCTTTCCCAAAGTTTTGGACGGAAGTTATTATCGAAGAATACTTGGCCGCCTTGAGCTTTAAATTTGTCTAAGAAGTTGAATAGCTGCGTGCGTCCATTCTCTGTCAAGATAGCAAGCGTAATACCACTTAGGTAAACCGCATCAAAAGAGAATAACTTATCAAGTAGAGCAGGTGTGTCTTCCTGGTCAAACATGAATTTTGCTGCAGCATCATTACGCCAGTAGTGGAAACTGCGTTCACCAGTTTCATCGGTCTCGATGTAGTAAAGCCCTGGTTGTTTGTGATCAAGCTGAGCAATTAAGCTAGTGTCGATACCTTCCGCTTGCCACTTTTCTAACATGTCGGTACTGAATGGGTCAGTGCCTAGTGCTGTTACGTAGCTCGTGTTGATATCTTGCTCTTTTGTTAAGCGAGACAAGTAAAGTGCAGTATTTAGTGTATCGCCACCGAAACTTTGCTTAAGCCCGTCTTGTTTCTTTTGTAGCTCAACCATGCACTCGCCAATGACCGCGATGTTTAATGATTTCATATGCTTACCTTAGCAACTGAGGTTGCGCTGTTTATTATTTTAGGAAATCTTCACGCGCAGGGTTGAAGATATCAAGAAGGATGCTGTCTTGCTCTAGTGCAACTGCACCGTGCATCATGTGTTTACGAGCGAAGTAAGCATCGCCTTCTTTAAGGACTTTCTTTTCGCCTTCAATCTCAGCTTCGAAGCTACCACGAACTACGTAACCGATTTGGTCATGGATTTCGTGAGTATGAGGGTGGCCAATCGCGCCCTTATCAAAACATAGGTGTACTGCCATTAGATCGTCAGTGTAAGCAACGATTTTACGCTTAATGCCGCCACCAAGTTCTTCCCATGGGTTTTCATCTAGGATAAAGAAAGAGTTCATTGTGTATCTCCTAATCTGTTTAAATCTTTTAAGTGTTACTTAACTTGCATCCATCATAAGGGAATGAGTTCAATTGTAATACAATATATCTAAATTTGTGTGATATCGATCAAGCGATACTTTATATAGCGTAAATAAATCAACAACTTAATAAATGGCCAATATTTACCATTAGTCAGCTACATCAATGACTTATGGCTAATTGTGTGACTCTACTCATCATTTAGCGACGAATAGGTATAATTAAAGCTCATATTGTATTACTTTATATGAAGTTTGAAAATTTAATCAAAGTTTAAGCAGATAAACTCTTTATTGAGGGTGACAAAGAATATGACGACTAAACCAGTATTGTTGACTGAAGCAGAAATCGAGCAGCTTCATCTTGAAGTGGGCCGTTCTAGCTTAATGGGCAAAACCATTGCAGCGAACGCGAAAGATCTAGAAGCATTCATGCGTTTACCTATTGATGTCCCAGGTCATGGTGAGGCTGGTGGTTACGAACATAACCGCCATAAGCAAAATTACACGTACATGAATCTAGCTGGTCGCATGTTCTTGATCACTAAAGAGCAAAAGTACGCTGACTTTGTTACAGAATTACTAGAAGAGTACGCAGACAAATACCTAACGTTTGATTACCACGTACAGAAAAACACTAACCCTACAGGTCGTTTGTTCCACCAAATCCTGAACGAACACTGCTGGTTAATGTTCTCAAGCTTAGCTTACTCTTGTGTTGCTTCAACCCTGACACAAGAACAACGCGACAATATTGAGTCTCGCATTTTTGAACCAATGTTAGAAATGTTCACGGTTAAATACGCACACGACTTCGACCGAATTCACAATCACGGTATTTGGGCAGTAGCGGCTGTCGGTATTTGTGGTCTTGCTCTTGGCAAGCGTGAGTACCTTGAAATGTCGGTGTACGGCATTGACCGTAACGACACTGGCGGCTTCCTAGCGCAAGTTTCTCAGCTGTTTGCACCGTCTGGCTACTACATGGAAGGTCCTTACTACCACCGTTATGCGATTCGTCCAACGTGTGTGTTCGCTGAAGTGATTCACCGTCATATGCCTGAAGTGGATATCTACAACTACAAAGGCGGCGTGATTGGTAACACAGTACAAGCGATGCTTGCGACGGCTTACCCGAACGGCGAATTCCCAGCTCTGAACGATGCATCTCGCACAATGGGTATTACAGACATGGGTGTTCAGGTTGCAGTGAGCGTTTACAGCAAACATTACTCATCTGAAAACGGCGTTGACCAAAACATTCTTGGTATGGCGAAGATTCAAGACGCAGTTTGGATGCACCCATGTGGTCTTGAGCTATCTAAAGCTTATGAAGCGGCGTCTGCTGAGCAAGAAATCGGCATGCCTTTCTGGCCAAGTGTTGAATTGAACGAAGGCCCTCAAGGTCACAACGGCGCGCAAGGCTTTATCCGTATGCAGGATAAGAAAGGCGACGTTTCTCAGTTAGTGATGAACTACGGTCAACACGGCATGGGTCACGGCAACTTCGATACGCTGGGTATTTCTTTCTTCAACCGCGGTCAAGAAGTGCTACGTGAATACGGTTTCTGTCGTTGGGTTAACGTGGAGCCAAAATTTGGCGGCCGCTACCTAGACGAAAACAAATCTTACGCTCGTCAAACGATTGCTCACAACGCAGTAACGATTGATGAAAAATGCCAGAACAACTTTGATGTTGAACGTGCAGACGCAGTACACGGCTTACCACACTTCTTCAAAGTAGAAGACGAGCAAATCAACGGCATGAGTGCGTTTGCTAACGATCACTACCAAGGTTTTGACATGCAACGCAGCGTGTTCATGCTAAATCTTGAAGAGTTGGAATCTCCGCTACTATTGGATCTTTACCGCTTAGATTCTGAGAAAGGTGGCGAAGGCGAACACCAATACGATTACTCGCACCAATATGCCGGTCAGATTGTTCGTACTAACTTTGAATACCAAGCGAACAAAGAGCTGAACACGCTAGGTGAAGACTTCGGTTACCAACACCTATGGAACGTGGCAAGCGGTGAAGTGAAGGGCACAGCACTGGTAAGCTGGCTACAGAACAACACCTACTACACGTGGCTAGGTGCAACGTCTAACGACAATGCTGAAGTTATCTTTACTCGCACTGGCGCTAACGACCCAAGCTTCAACCTACGTTCAGAACCTGCGTTCATTCTACGCAGCAAAGGCGAAACAACATTGTTTGCTTCTGTTGTTGAAACGCACGGTTACTTCAACGAAGAGTTCGAGCAATCAGTTAATGCACGTGGTGTTGTGAAAGACATCAAGGTAGTGGCTCACACCAATATTGGTTCGGTAGTTGAGATCACCACAGAGAAATCAAACGTGACAGTGATGATCAGCAACCAACTTGGCGCGACTGACAGCACTGAACACAAAGTAGAGCTGAACGGCAAAGTATACAGCTGGACAGGCTTCTACTCAGTAGAAAAAACTTTAAACCCAGAATTAGCAGAGCAAGGGAAATAATAATGAGCTATCAACCACTTTTACTTAACTTTGATGAAGCAGCAGAGCTTCGTAAAGAACTTGGCAAGGATAGCCTTTTAGGTAACGCACTGACTCGCGACATTAAACAAACTGACGCTTACATGGCGGAAGTTGGCATTGAAGTACCTGGTCACGGTGAAGGCGGCGGTTACGAGCACAACCGTCACAAGCAAAACTACATCCATATGGATCTAGCGGGCCGTTTGTTCCTTATCACTGAGGAAACAAAGTACCGTGATTACATCGTTGATATGCTAACAGCGTACGCGACGGTGTACCCAACACTTGAAAGCAACGTAAGCCGTGACTCTAACCCTCCGGGTAAGCTGTTCCACCAAACGTTGAACGAGAACATGTGGATGCTTTACGCTTCTTGTGCGTACAGCTGTATTTACCACACCATTTCTGAAGAGCAAAAGCGTCTGATCGAAGACGATCTTCTTAAGCAAATGATCGAAATGTTCGTTGTGACTTACGCACACGACTTCGATATCGTACACAACCACGGCTTATGGGCTGTGGCAGCGGTAGGTATCTGTGGTTACGCAATCAACGATCAAGAGTCTGTAGACAAAGCGCTTTACGGCCTGAAACTAGACAAAGTAAGCGGCGGTTTCTTAGCACAACTTGACCAACTGTTTTCGCCAGACGGCTACTACATGGAAGGTCCTTACTACCACCGTTTCTCGCTACGTCCAATCTACCTGTTCGCAGAAGCAATTGAACGTCGTCAGCCTGAAGTTGGTATCTATGAATTCAACGACTCAGTGATCAAGACAACGTCGTACTCTGTATTCAAAACAGCATTCCCAGACGGTACATTGCCAGCTCTGAACGATTCATCGAAGACAATCTCTATCAACGATGAAGGCGTTATCATGGCAACGTCTGTGTGTTACCACCGTTACGAGCAGACTGAAACTCTGCTTGGCATGGCTGATCACCAACAAAACGTTTGGGTTCATGCTTCGGGTAAAACACTGTCTGACGCGGTTGATGCAGCAACCGACATCAAAGCATTTAACTGGGGTAGCCTGTTTGTAACGGACGGCCCTGAAGGCGAGAAAGGCGGCGTTAGCATTCTTCGTCACCGTGACGAGAAAGACGACGACCCTAAGACCGCAGATACCATGGCGTTGATCTGGTTTGGTCAGCACGGTTCTGACCACCAGTACCACTCTGCGCTAGACCATGGTCACTACGATGGCTTACACCTAAGCGTATTCAACCGTGGCCACGAAGTACTGCACGATTACGGTTTTGGTCGCTGGGTAAACGTTGAGCCTAAGTTTGGCGGTCGCTACATCCCAGAGAACAAGTCTTACTGTAAGCAGACGGTTGCTCACAACACAGTAACGGTTGATCAGAAAACACAGAACAACTTCAACACAGCATTGGCTGAGTCTAAGTTTGGTCAGAAGCATTTCTTCGTAGCAGACGACCAGTCTCTACAAGGCATGAGCGGCACTATTTCTGAGTACTACACTGGCGTAGACATGCAACGCAGCGTGATTCTTGCTGAACTTCCTGAGTTCGAAAAACCGCTAGTGATTGATGTGTACCGCATCGAAGCTGACGCTGAGCACCAGTATGACCTACCAGTTCACCACTCTGGCCAGATCATCCGTACTGACTTTGATTACAACATGGAAACAACGCTTAAGCCATTAGGTGAAGACAACGGTTACCAACATTTATGGAACGTTGCTTCAGGCAAAGTGAACGAAGAAGGTTCTCTAGTAAGCTGGCTACATGACAGCAGCTACTACAGCCTAGTAACCAGCGCGAATGCGGGCAGCGGAGTGATTTTTGCTCGCACTGGTGCTAACGATCCAGACTTCAACCTTAAGAGTGAGCCTGCGTTCATCTTACGTCAGTCTGGTCAAAACCACGTGTTTGCTTCTGTACTAGAAACGCATGGTTACTTTAACGAGTCTATCGAAGCCTCTGTAGGCGCTCGTGGTCTAGTTAAATCAGTATCTGTTGTGGGCCATAACAGTGTCGGGACTGTTGTTCGCATTCAGACTACTTCTGGCAACACTTACCACTACGGTATCTCAAACCAAGCTGAAGACACGCAGCAAGCAACTCACACTGTTGAGTTCGCGGGTGAGACATACTCGTGGGAAGGATCATTTGCTCAACTGTAAATGATTAACATACATGCCGTTTAACGATGGCATGTATTGATGTGGTGCTTTGCGGGAACGAAGCATCACATTGAGTTCAGTCGTGATTGCAAATCGTTCGTTGATACCAACAACGACTGAATACATCGGGAATAAGTCAAACCGAGTAACTCATTGCGAGTTGCTCGGTTTTTTTATGCGTGTAGGAAACAGAATAGAACGTTTCAACAAACGAAAAGCCTACTCAGTGAGTAGGCTTTGATCTTAGCTAACCGTCTATTTGACGTTGTTTTTAGTATTTAGATAAGGGCTTTTCTTGCTTTGGCTGCCACCCATTCAGAGAAGATGACCGTCACTAGAATCGCACAGAAAATGACAGTCACTTGAGGCCATGCCAGCATTGCCATCGACTCTTGCAGTTTTAAGCCGATACCGCCAGCGCCCACCAAACCTAAGACGGTAGACTCACGAATATTGATATCCCAGCGGAACAAGCTCGTGCCGATGAAACTTGGCATCACTTGCGGAAGAATACCGTAGTTCAATACCTGCAGCGGAGAAGCTCCAGTCGATTGGATTGCAGACATCTGTGTTGCATTCACTTCTTCAATCGCTTCATACATTAACTTCGCCATAAAACCAATTGAACGTAGCGCTATCGCAATGATACCGGCCAACAAGCCTGGGCCGATGATTGCTACCAATAACAATGCCCAAATTAACGAGTTAATTGAACGACTTGCCGCGATGATGAACAGCGCGATAGGTCTGATAAACGTCATGCTTGGCGTTGTATTACGTGCAGCTAAGAACGCGACTGGAAACGCTAGTACTATCCCCAACAGTGTGCCAATTGTTGCGATGTTAATGGTGTCCCACAAAGGGCTCCAAAGTGACTCTAAGTAGCTCCATCTTGGTGGCCACATACGTGACGAAATATCAGCAAGTTGATTCGGTGAGTCAGTCACAAAGTACCAAATCGTGTCCTTGTTCATGACTTGCCATGCAAAAACCGTTAGCGCAACAAAGCAAAGCCAGCCAAGCCAAAGCATAAGGCTCTGTTTACTGTCGTAACGCTGCCATTGGGTACGATTCATGGCGCTTGTAGAGGTGTCATTTAGCGTGCTCATTGGTCGTTCCTTACTGCACATGCTTGCGGATAATGGTCGATAGGTATTCACACAACATCACAATCACAATAATAATCAATAGAATAGCGGCCGCTGCGCTGTATTCGTAACGGTCCATTGCGGTGTTCAATGTAGCACCGATACCCCCTGCGCCAACAATGCCAATTACCGCTGACTCTCGGAAGTTGATGTCGAGTCGGTACATCGAAAGCCCGATAAAGCGTGGCATTACCTGCGCTTGAATCGCATAGTTCACTTGTTGTAACCAACTTGCGCCAGTTGCGCGCATTGCGGTGAGTGGTGCTGGGTCGATGGCTTCAATTTCATCGGCAAACAATTTCGCGAGAAAGCCGATGGTTGCGAAGGTCAGCGTGACAAAACCCGCAAACGTACCAAAGCCAAATAGAGCAACACACAGAATCGCTACGATGATTTCTTGTAAGCTACGCGCAACCGAAATAAACGCACGACAGAATAAGTAAACAGGCGTAGGGGCAAGGTTTTTCGCTGCGCCTAATCCGAATGGGATTGAAAGAAGGACACCCGCCACGGTCGATGTCAGGGTCATGGTTAAACTTTCAATCAAACCTTGTGAGATGTTGTTCCATCGGCCACCAAAATCTGGGTTCATGAAAGCCAAAATGAACTGCCAGCCGCGTTCGCTGCCTTCGTAAATTCGAGTCCAGTTGACGTGTACCGATTGAGTCGCAAAGTACAAGTAAACCGCGACAATGATGATTAAGCTCCAGCGTAGCCATGGGCTAGAAATCAGTGGAGGCTTTGTCCACTGTGTCGGGTATTGTTTGGAATTCAGTTTTCCTGACTTTAAATGTTGTTGTGCTGACTTTAAATGCTGATGAGCTTGATTTGGATATGGTTGAGTCATATTGTTGCCTCAGACAGGCGAGGGCTCGTGATGATGAGGTCATCGGCTTCTTCTTCTGCTTGTTGACTCCAGTCTTCTTCACCGTAGATTTGCGTTAAAACATCTTCAGTGAGCAGGTTTGGTTTGTCATCAAATACGACACAACCTGCATTTAATCCGACCACACGGTCAACAAACTGCTTTGCTAATTGAACATCGTGAATATTGATGATGGCAGGGAGCTGTTGCTCTGAACAAATCTCACTGATCAGTCGCATGATTTGGCGCGCTGTACGTGGATCAAGTGCGGCCGTTGGTTCATCAATCAACAGTAATTTCGGTTTCTGAGCAAGTGCACGTGCAATACCAACACGTTGACGCTGACCACCCGATAGAGCATCGGCCCTTTTATTGGCGTGTTCTAACAACCCAACACGGTCGATTAGCGCATAAGCGGCTTGGATATCCGATTCAGGGAAACGACGAGTAAAGCTCTGCCAGAAGTTCACGTAACCCAAACGCCCTGAAAGTACGTTTTCCATCACCGTTAAACGCTCAATCAGCGCGTACTCTTGGAAAATCATCCCGATTTCACGGCGTGATTGTCTCAGTTGTCGCTTAGACAGCGTTTCTAGATTGGTATTGGAAAAGATCACTTCGCCGCTGGTGGGCTCGGTGAGCCGATTAATACAACGGATAAGCGTTGATTTACCCGCACCAGATGGACCAATTAAACCAACCACTTCACCGGCATTGACCGACAAGCTAACGTTGGTAAGGGCTTTATCAGAACTGGAGTAGTGCTTGGTAAGCCCTTTAAGGGTAAGAGTAGACATAGAATTTCTATAAGAGCGGTGTACTAAGAGTTCGCCTGAGACAGGCATGGAAAGTAAACCGGAAAGAGTGGTGAATAACTGCAGGCGATTACACCTGCAGTTAGTTTTATCGGTGTGTGATTGGCTTTTTAGTTCGGTTGAACTTAGCTACACGTGTAAGAGACTTAATTGGCTGTATCGATAGTGCGGATCACTTCCCAGTGCTCTTGGTAAGTGATCGGAACGAACTTCGCTTCACCGTTACGCTCAAATTCTTCTTGAAGCTTTGTGCCTTCCCAGTCGAAAGTGAAGAACGCTTTTTGAATCTTCTCTTGAAGCTCTGGTGTTAGGTTGTGCGCTGTGCCGTAAGCTGTTGTTGGGAAGGTTTGTGACTTGTAGATGCTCTTGATTTGACCTTCTTTCACGACTTCACGTGAAAGCATACGGTTCAATACTGAGTTAGCGACGGCTGCTGCGTCATAATCTTTGTGTGCCACACCCAAAATAGAGTTGTCGTGCGCGCCAGAGAAAGCCGGTTTGAAATCACGTTCAGGTTGAAGCTGGTATTCAGCATCCAGAATCGCAGAAGGGGCTTTGAAACCAGAGTTTGACGTTTGCGATGTGAATGCTAGGTTTTTGCCTTTTAGGTCTTCAACCTTTTCGATGCCTGAACCTGGGTGCGTGATGATTTCCATTTCGTAACCGAAAGAGCCATCTTCAGCCGCCATCATGGTGAATGGAGCAAAGCCAGCACAGTTAACTGCTAGTGGCGTTGAACCTGTGTTGAAACCTGCGATATGCAGACGACCTGAACGCATTGCTTCAATTTGAGCTGCGTTATTTTGAACAGGGAAGAAACGAACCGTTTTTTCCGTTGTTTTTTCAAGGTGGCTCAAAAACTCGCTCCACACATCAGCGTATACTGCTGGATCTTCAACTGGCGTGTAAGCAAAAATTAGCGTGTTTGGATCCACCCATTGTGATTCATCTTGAGGTACATCGGCGACCAAGTTACCAGAGCGGTCTTCGTATCGTGTATCCATTGCTAATGCAGAACCAGCAAAAATCAGCGCAGCAGTAATAGCGCTCTTAAGCGTGAGATTTGTTTTTGTCGGTTTCATTATTTCAGTCCAATTGAGTGATTTTTTGGGAAGGGAGTATAGAAATCGAGGATGACAGAACCGATGCGTTTTGATGACGGATTTATGAATGGTGTAACATAATGTTTCTAGCTGTGTGGAGTTAGATGCTTTATAAGTGTTTGATTCATTGAGTAAATTAATAGAACGCGACTCGTTGCTAATTTACTCAATTGGCGCTAGGTTGAAATCCTGTTATAGTGATCCTTAAATAATACATAAACATAACATATAAAATAAGTGAACTTATGGTTAGCACTTTTAATTCAATCTCGGGCTCGAAGCGCAGCCTGCACGTGCAAGTAGCGCGTGAAATCGCTCGTGGAATCTTGTCTGGTGAACTGCCACAAGGTTCTATTATTCCTGGTGAAATGGCGTTGTGTGAACAGTTTGGTATCAGCCGAACGGCACTTCGTGAAGCAGTTAAACTATTGACCTCTAAAGGTCTATTAGAGTCCCGCCCGAAAATCGGCACTCGTGTAGTCGACCGTGCATATTGGAACTTCCTTGATCCTCAACTGATTGAATGGATGGACGGCCTAACCGACGTAGACCAATTCTGTTCACAGTTCTTAGGTCTTCGCCGTGCGATTGAACCTGAAGCGTGTGCACTGGCGGCTAAATTTGCGACCGCTGAGCAACGTATCGAGCTTTCAGAGATCTTCCAAAAGATGGTCGAAGTAGATGAAGCTGAAGTGTTTGACCAAGAAAGTTGGACAAACATCGACATTCGTTTCCACAGCTTGATCTTCAATGCAACAGGTAACGATTTCTACCTGCCATTCGGCAATATTCTGACGACCATGTTCGTTAACTTCATCGTGCACTCTTCTGAAGAGGGCAGCACATGTATCAATGAACACCGTAGAATCTATGAAGCGATTATGGCTGGCGACAGTGAAAAAGCTCGTACAATGTCAGCGGCTCACTTGCAAGATGCTAACCACCGTTTAGCCACTGCAAGCTAAACACGGTTTTCAACTTCATTTGAACCAGTCAAAAAGGTATGCCAAGTGCATGCCTTTTTTGTTTTTAGAAAGCGTGTTGCACCATGTGTTGCACCATGTGTGGCACTGTTTTGGTTCACCCCCGCTTAACTCCTTCTTAAGTCAGTTCCTTCTTGTATACGCCTAGCGGTCGTTCTCTTTACCATCAAAATAAAAATAATATTACGCTCGATATTCGTTTTAGACACTCGAGCTCCCCCCAAATAATTATGCGTCATCCATGATTTTTCATTTTTGTATATTTTTAATCCGCCATCGTTTGAACAGGATATGCCGCTTCAATATGGATTAATTTAAGTTGAATTCTAATGAAATTGTCCACTCTCAATAGATAAAAACACTGGTTTATTGTGTGATAAATGAGGGGGATTTAGCTCAGATTTGGCTTTTATTATTTTTGAGAATTTTATATTTATATGTGTTTGGTTGTATTTGTTAATAAGTGTGCAAAGTCTCGTTTTTTTTATAAGTCTTTGATTTTAATGGGTGTGATGTTCTTTGGTCTTGGTTTTTTGAGTTTTCATCTCAAACACCAGTAATTTCCTTAATGGATTGGCCATATTCCATCCTATGTCATATATATAATTAACTTAATCAATCAAAATAAGATCGCCATCACTTATTTGGATTATTGTACTACAAATAAAGTTTGAGATTTCCTATAGTCCTCGTAACAAAATACAACGGACAAAGGATACACGATGGAACTCAACACGATTATTGTCGGCATTTATTTCCTATTCTTGATTGCGATAGGTTGGATGTTTAGAACATTTACAAGTACCACCAGTGACTACTTCCGCGGGGGCGGTAACATGTTGTGGTGGATGGTTGGTGCAACCGCCTTTATGACCCAGTTTAGTGCATGGACATTCACCGGTGCGGCAGGTAAAGCGTATAACGATGGTTTTGCAGTAGCGGTCATCTTCGTAGCCAACGCATTTGGTTACTTCATGAACTTCGCATATTTTGCTCCAAAGTTCCGTCAACTACGTGTAGTAACGGTAATCGAAGCAATTCGTATGCGTTTCGGTGCGACTAACGAACAAGTGTTCACTTGGTCTTCAATGCCAAACAGTGTTGTTTCTGCCGGTGTATGGTTAAACGCACTAGCAATCATCGCTTCTGGTATCTTCGGTTTCGACATGACAGCAACTATCTGGATTACCGGTTTGGTTGTATTGGCAATGTCTGTAACGGGTGGTTCATGGGCGGTAATTGCATCTGACTTTATGCAGATGGTTATCATCATGGCAGTAACCGTGACATGTGCTGTTGTTGCTGTTGTTCAAGGTGGCGGTGTTGGTGAAATCGTGAATAACTTCCCTGTAGCGGAAGGCGGTTCTTTCCTTTCTGGTAACAACATTAACTACTTAAGCATCTTCAGCATTTGGGCATTCTTCATCTTCGTGAAGCAGTTCTCTATTACTAACAACATGCTTAACTCTTACCGTTACCTAGCGGCTAAAGACTCAAAGAACGCGAAGAAAGCAGCGCTACTAGCGTGTGTGCTAATGCTTTGTGGTGTATTTATCTGGTTCATGCCTTCTTGGTACATTGCAGGTCAAGGTGTCGACCTAGCAGCAGCTTACCCAGAAGCAGGTAAGAAAGCGGGTGACTTTGCCTACCTATACTTCGTACAAGAGTACATGCCAGCAGGTATGGTTGGCCTTCTAGTTGCGGCGATGTTTGCAGCGACAATGTCTTCAATGGATTCTGGTCTAAACCGTAACTCGGGTATCTTTGTTAAGAACTTCTATGAACCAATCGTTCGTAAAGGTACGGCTAGCGAAAAAGAACTAGTAACGGTTTCTAAGATTACTTCTGCCGTGTTTGGTATTGCTATCATCCTTATTGCACAGTTCATCAACTCGCTTAAAGGTTTGAGCCTGTTCGATACCATGATGTATGTAGGCGCACTGATCGGCTTCCCAATGACAATTCCTGCATTCCTTGGCTTCTTTATTAAGAAGACTCCGGACTGGGCTGGTTGGGGTACGCTAGTGGTTGGTGGTTTTGTTTCTTACTACGTGGGTTTCGTTGTTAACGCTGAAATGGTGTCTTCAATCTTCGGTCTAGAAGAGCTAACAAGCCGTGAATGGTCTGATGTTAAGGTTGCTATCGGTCTGATTGCTCACATTACGCTGACAGGTGGTTTCTTCATCCTATCAACTCTGTTCTACAAGCCATTAACTGAGAAGCGTCAAGCAGACGTTGATAAGTTCTTCGGTAACCTGTCTACTCCATTAGTTGCGGAGTCAGCAGAACAGAAAGTACTGGATAACAAACAGCGTGAAATGCTTGGTAAACTGATTGCGGTAGCGGGTGTCGGTATCATGCTAATGGCTCTACTCACTAACCCAATGTGGGGACGTCTAGTCTTCATACTTTGTGGTGTGATTGTTGGTGGTGTTGGTGTGCTATTGGTTAAAGCGGTCGATGACGGCGGCAAGCAAGCGAAAGCAGTAACTGAAAGCTAATACATAGAAAACGATTATAATAGAATGCGACGACTCGAAAGGGCGTCGCATTTTTTTTGCTCTGCGAAACGGAAAAACGGTCAGGTGGAAGATATCTGACCTAAATCACGAAAACTGTACAAAATGGTTCAATCGAACCGAAATAGATTTAATTGTCCTACAATAAGACGTATATTATTGCTAATTCCTTTCAATCAACTTGAAAAATAAGTGAGTTAGAATGAGCGACCAAAAATCTCTTGATGCAATCAGGAAGATGAAGCTGGAGAATGATACTTCAGCAGGTAATCTTGTAGACCTACTCCCTATCGAAGTACAGAAACGTGACTTCGACCTATCATTCCTAGACAACTTGAGCGAAGCACGTCCACGTCTTCTTGTTCAAGCAGATCAGTTAGAAGAATTCAAAGCGAAAGTGAAAGCTGATGAAGCTCACTGCATGTTTGATGATTTCTACAATAACTCGACAGTTAAGTTCCTTGAGACTGCTCCTTTCGAAGAGCCTCAAGCGTACCCAGCTGACACGGTAGGCAAAGCTTCTCTATGGCGTCCTTACTGGCGTCAAATGTACGTTGATTGCCAAATGGCACTAAACGCGACACGTAACCTAGCAATTGCTGGTGTTGTGAAAGAAGACGAAGCGCTAATTGCTAAAGCAAAAGCTTGGACTCTAAAACTGTCTACGTACGATCCAGAAGGCGTGACTTCTCGTGGCTATAACGATGAAGCGGCTTTCCGTGTTATCGCGGCTATGGCTTGGGGTTACGACTGGCTACACGGCTACTTCACAGATGAAGAACGTCAGCAAGTTCAAGATGCTTTGATTGAGCGTCTAGACGAAATCATGCACCACCTGAAAGTGACGGTTGATCTATTGAACAACCCACTGAACAGCCACGGTGTTCGTTCTATCTCTTCTGCTATCATCCCAACGTGTATCGCGCTTTACCACGATCACCCGAAAGCAGGCGAGTACATTGCATACGCACTAGAATACTACGCAGTACACTACCCACCATGGGGCGGTGTAGACGGCGGTTGGGCTGAAGGTCCTGACTACTGGAACACGCAAACGGCATTCCTAGGCGAAGCATTCGACCTATTGAAAGCATACTGTGGCGTAGACATGTTCAACAAAACATTCTACGAAAACACAGGTGATTTCCCGCTTTACTGCATGCCTGTTCACTCTAAGCGCGCGAGCTTCTGTGACCAGTCTTCAATCGGTGATTTCCCAGGTCTAAAACTGGCTTACAACATCAAGCATTACGCAGGTGTTAACCAGAAGCCTGAGTATGTTTGGTACTACAACCAACTGAAAGGCCGTGATACTGAAGCACACACCAAATTCTACAACTTCGGTTGGTGGGACTTCGGTTACGATGATCTTCGCTTTAACTTCCTTTGGGATGCACCTGAAGAGAAAGCACCATCGAATGACCCACTGTTGAAAGTATTCCCAATCACGGGTTGGGCTGCATTCCACAACAAGATGACTGAGCGTGATAACCATATTCACATGGTATTCAAATGTTCTCCGTTTGGCTCAATCAGCCACTCTCACGGTGACCAAAACGCATTCACGTTGCATGCATTCGGTGAAACGCTAGCGTCAATCACTGGCTACTACGGTGGTTTCGGTGTTGATATGCACACGAAATGGCGTCGTCAAACGTTCTCTAAGAACCTTCCACTATTTGGCGGTAAAGGTCAGTATGGCGAGAACAAGAATACAGGCTACGAAAACCATCAAGATCGCTTCTGTATCGAAGCGGGCGGCAACATCTCTGATTTCGACACTGAATCTGATGTGAAGATGGTTGAGGGTGATGCAACGGCATCTTACAAGTACTTCGTTCCTGAAATTGAATCTTACAAGCGTAAGGTCTGGTTTGTTCAAGGTAAAGTATTCGTAATGCAAGACAAGGCAACGCTTTCTGAAGAGAAAGACATGACTTGGCTAATGCACACAACTTTCGCAAACGACGTGGCAGACAAGTCTTTCACTATCCGTGGCGAAGTTGCGCACCTAGACGTAAACTTCATCAACGAGTCTGCTGATAACATCACGTCAGTTAAGAACGTTGAAGGTTTTGGCGAAGTTGACCCATACGAGTTCAAAGATCTTGAAATCCACCGTCACGTTGAAGTGGAATTCAAGCCATCAAAAGAGCACAACATCCTTACGCTTCTTGTTCCTAATAAGAACGAAGGCGAGCAAGTTGAAGTGTCTCACAAGCTTGAAGGCAACACGCTAATGCTAAATGTTGATGGTGAAACGGTTTCAATCGAACTGTAATTCGCTGAAGCAACAGAAGCTAGATACTAAAAACTCCGAGTGAAAGCTCGGAGTTTTTTTGTTTGCACAGAACAGGCAGTAGCCTACGAGGTGGGAAGAGGTTGCGTTGGTTAGTTAGAGGCTAAGTAGCAAGAGTGCCAGGCTTAGTAAGTGGCGACAAAACTTGGTTTAAAACCCGTGTTCAGTAAACCTTACTAAGGCTAGGGCAGTGACTGTCTTCCAATAATTTGTCAACTACTGACAGTGGGCAGCCTTAATCTTGTCTGAAAAAAGGGACGGCAGGTTAATAATCGTTATTGGAGTGGCTTATTCTCATTAATCGTATGACATTTAGAGTGCATTATTTCATCAATAGGTTATTTTTTGATTGGGATATCGCTCTTGTAAGTACAAAGCGTGACCATATTTTCTCGTAAAGTGAATCCCCGTCACAACTTGCGTCTAAGCATTGAAGGATTACCCTAAAACTATTGCGTAACGGAAAAGACGTCGTTATTATAATGACCATATAATCATACAATACTATATTTGGAGTTTGAACATGACTAAACCTGTAATCGGTTTCATTGGCCTAGGTCTTATGGGCGGCAACATGGTTGAAAACCTACAAAAGCGCGGCTACCACGTAAACGTAATGGATCTAAGCGCTGAAGCTGTTGCTCGCGTTACAGATCGCGGCAATGCGACTGCATTCACTTCTGCTAAAGAACTAGCTGCTGCAAGTGACATCGTTCAGTTTTGTCTTACAACTTCAGCTGTTGTTGAAAAAATCGTTTACGGCGAAGACGGCGTTCTAGCTGGTATCAAAGAAGGCGCAGTATTAGTAGACTTCGGTACTTCTATCCCTGCTTCTACTAAGAAAATCGGCGCAGCTCTAGCTGAAAAAGGCGCGGGCATGATCGACGCACCTCTAGGCCGTACTCCTGCACACGCTAAAGATGGTCTTCTGAACATCATGGCTGCTGGCGACATGGAAACTTTCAACAAAGTTAAACCTGTTCTTGAAGAGCAAGGCGAAAACGTATTCCACCTAGGTGCTCTAGGTTCTGGTCACGTTACTAAGCTTGTAAACAACTTCATGGGTATGACGACTGTTGCGACTATGTCTCAAGCTTTCGCTGTTGCTCAACGCGCTGGTGTTGATGGCCAACAACTGTTTGACATCATGTCTGCAGGTCCATCTAACTCACCATTCATGCAATTCTGTAAGTTCTACGCAGTAGACGGCGAAGAGAAGCTAGGTTTCTCTGTTGCTAACGCTAACAAAGATCTTGGTTACTTCCTTGCTCTTTGTGAAGAGCTAGGTACTGAGTCTCTAATTGCTCAAGGTACTGCAACTAGCCTACAAGCTGCTGTTGACGCAGGAATGGGTAACAACGACGTACCAGTAATCTTCGACTACTTCGCTAAACTAGAGAAGTAATCGACGTACGACCTCGCTAGGGTATTGCCTGTCTTTTTAGGCGGCGATACCTCAGCGAGGTTCGTTTTTATCTGCCATACCCAACCCTTTGTTCCCTCGTTAAACTCTTCTACTTCTACTTCCTCAGCTACACCTACTCAAAACTCTGTTCAACTTTGTTACTGCCTCAATTCCTATTTTTGTTTCTATATCTATATCTATATCTATATCTATATCTATTTGTAAATTCAAAGCCTTCTAGCACCAACTCACTCACTTTTCCTCGCAAGCTTAAACCAGTGCACTTAACTGATTGTTGGCGATGGCTTAACACCGCTCGTATATCGGGTCTGAAAAGAAAGTAAAAAAAACCCACACAGCTGGTGACTGTATGGGCATGTTCGGACGAGCCGTCTGGAAAAACAAATGATCAATAGAAAGTGAAAAAACGAATAACGAGATCCCCCGACAGTTTCTACGTTAAACGAGTTCAATGACCTTAAAGCGGCTGCTTCAATTATCACTTTGAACTGAACAAAAGCATCCAGAAAGAACTTAAGTTATGATTCAAACACACCATAACTTAAGGCTTATTGTATTACAAATAAATTTTAAGATTGAATGCCTTGAGTGAATGGTTGGTTAGTGAAAATGTGACCTAAGGCTCACTTTCCTAGTCAGGTGACCGAAAGTGATATGAATAATTTGAGTGGAGGCATTATCGGCGAAGTTGTGAGGTAATCATCTGAAAGTTGATCATTTTTAATTGGTTAATTATTCCTTTCTAATCATGTTAAAAGTTCAAACTCATAAATGATACCTATGTCACAGGGTGATTTTAACCAGTTTTGATATGTCAAGATTGCTCACAGAAAGTGCAGTAAATTAAACATACAATATTAATTAAATTGATGGTTGTGACGATGGAACGGCATGAACAAGTTTTGCTTCCCGTATCTTCGAATATCTAAAAAATGACCATTTCATTCGGATAAAAATAATAGACATAGGTTGATATGGATTATGAGTTTTATGAATTCAAAATTGTCTCTAGGGTTTAAAGGAAAATTGATTTTAATGGTGGCGATCGTCAGTTCCAGTGCCTTGGCATTTACGAACTGGTTCACGCTTAACTTGGCGACTGATCAAGTAAACCAAACGATTTATAACGAGATTGATCACTCGTTAACGATAGAAATTAATCAAATAGAAAATACCGTTCAGCGCACCATCGATACCGTTAACTCTGTTGCACAAGAGTTCATGAAATCCCCATACCAAGTGCCGAATGAAGCACTCATGCATTATGCTGCAAAGCTGGGTGGCATTGACAAGATTGTGGTGGGTTTTGACGACGGCCGTTCTTATACCTCTCGCCCTTCAGAGTCTTTCCCAAACGGTGTTGGAATCAAAGAAAAATACAACCCAACGACTCGTCCTTGGTATCAACAAGCGAAATTGAAATCAGGCTTATCTTTTAGTGATCTGTTTTTCACTAAGAGTACTCAAGTGCCTATGATCGGTGTGACCTACTCATACCAAGATCGCGTCATCATGGCAGACATTCGATTTGATGATTTGGAAACTCAGCTCAAACAGCTAGATAGCATCTACGAAGCCAAAGGTATCATCGTGGATGAGAGAGGGATGGTAATTGCATCCACAATAGAAAACGTGCTTCCACAGAGCAATATATCTTCTGCTGACGCCTTAATGAAACTCAATGAAGCTATTGAACTACCTGACCAATTCATTGAGGGTGTGATTGATGGCAACCAGAGAATTTTGATGGCCAAGAAAGTGGATATTGGCAGCCAGAAAGAATGGTACATGATATCTAGTATCGATCCTGAACTCGCGCTCAATCAGTTGAATGGCGTGATGTCGAGTGCGCGTATCCTTATCGTGGCATGTGTGCTTGGCTCGGTGATATTGATGATTTTACTGCTGAATCGCTTCTACCGCCCAATCGTGTCACTGAGAAAAATCGTCCACGATCTATCTCAAGGTAACGGAGACCTGACTCAAAGGCTTGTTGAGAAGGGGAATGATGACTTAGGGCATATCGCCAAAGACATCAACTTGTTCATCATTGGTCTGCAAGAGATGGTTAAGGACGTCAAATTTAAGAACTCGGATCTCGATACTAAGGTACTGAGTATTCGTGAAGGTTGTAAAGAAACCAGCGATGTACTGAAAGTTCACACTGATGAAACGGTTCAAGTGGTCTCTGCAATTAACGGCTTATCTGAAGCATCAAACGAAGTCGAGAAGAGTTCTCAGTCGGCGGCAGAAGCAGCAAGAGAGGCCGCTGTGTTCAGTGATGAGACGAAACAAATTAACACCGTGACGGAAACCTATATCAGTGATCTTGAGAAGCAAGTCTGCACCACCTCTGATGATATTCGCTCAATGGCGAATGAAACGCAGAGCATCCAGTCTATCGTGTCTGTGATTGGAGGAATTGCGGAACAAACTAATTTGCTGGCATTGAATGCGTCAATTGAAGCGGCGAGAGCGGGTGAGCATGGCCGAGGTTTCGCGGTGGTTGCTGATGAAGTCCGTGCGTTAGCCAACCGAACTCAAATCAGTACTTCTGAAATTGATGAAGCGCTGTCTGGCTTGCAGTCTAAATCAGATGGTTTGGTTAAATCGATTGAGTTGACCAAAAGTAACTGTGAAATGACGCGTGCCCAAGTGGTTCAAGCGGTAAATATGTTGGCCAAGCTAACGGAACAGATGGAAACGGTAAGTCGTTTTAATAACGATATTTCGGGTTCGTCTGTTGAGCAGAACGCCCTTATTCAGAGCATTGCTAAGAACATGCATAAGATTGAAAGCTTTGTTGAGGAGCTTAATAAGCTAAGCCAAGATCAGTTGATTGAATCAGCAGAAATCAAAACACTTAACGGCAGCGTTAGTGACTTGATGAGCAGCTTTAAGGTTTAACTTTTCTAATATTTATATTTAAAAATCAACATACTAAGTTTAGTTGTTGATCTGAGAGCCACTCAATAGCTTGCGAGTTTAGAGTGGCCTTTCTGCGTTTTTCTTGAGTCTAACTCTACGCAATACTCATTCATCCCACTTCATTTGCCGCATCTCACATTCTGATAAATATATAATTGACATAAAATAGTACAAATATACATTGTCACTCTATTCTTATGGATAAGTGAGATAAATGTGAATAAGCCAATCTTCGTCGTAGTACTCGCTTCGCTTACGTATGGCTGCGGTGGAAGCAGCTCCAGTGACAGCAGTGATCCTTCCGATACCAATAACCCAGGAATGCCCGCTGGTGTTGTTGCTCCCTATGATATTACCAAGTATCAAAACATCCTTTCCAGCTCAGATCTTCAGGTCTCTGATCCTAATGGAGAGGAGGGCAATAAAACCTCTGAAGTCAAAGATGGTAACTTCGATGGTTATGTCAGTGATTATTTTTATGCTGATGAAGAGACGGAAAATCTTATCTTCAAAATGACGAACTACAAGATGCGTTCTGAGGTTCGTGAGGGAGAAAACTTCGATATCAATGAAACGGGTGTAAGACGAAGCTTGTATGCGGAAATAAGCTTACCTGATATCGAGCATGCAATGGCGAGTTCACCTGCCGACCATGATGAAGTGACGTTGCTGCAGATACACAATAAGGGGACTGATGAGAGTGGTACGGGTTATATCCCTCATCCGCTATTGCGTGTGGTTTGGGAGCAAGAACGAGATGGCCTCACAGGTCACTACTGGGCAGTCATGAAAAACAATGCCATTGATTGTAGCAGCGCTGCTGACTCTTCGGATTGTTATGCCACGTCATACAATCGCTACGATTTAGGTGAGGCGGAATTGGACAGTTTTACCAAATTTGATCTTTCTGTTTATGAGAACACACTGTCGCTCAAAGTGAATGATGAAGTAAAAGTGAATCAAGACATCGCTTACTGGCAGCATTTATTGAGCTACTTCAAAGCGGGTATCTATAACCAATTTGAGAATGGTGAAGCGATTGCTTACTATCAGGCGTTGAGATACACCACGACTCAAATCGATGGATCAAACGATTGGGACATTAATGATTGGAAGCTGACTATTCCACCGAGTAAGAATGATTGGTATGGAAGCGGTGGTGACAGTGCTGCTGAGTTAGAACCAGAACGTTGTGAATCGAGTAAAGATCTTCTTTCAAATGACAGCGATGTGTACGACAGTGATATTGATCTTTCTTACTTCAATACTGATGAAGGAAGAATGCACTTTAGAGCGGATATGGGATACGGCACCTCTACCCAAAACTCTAGCTATATTCGCTCTGAGCTCAGGGAGTTGTATCAAAGCAGTGTTCAACCGGATTGTAGCACCAGCGATGAAGATACAAGTTGGTATTTGGACGACACTAGAACGAACGCTACCAGTCACGAGTTAACCGCAAGCTTGCGAATTGAAGATTACCCGAACATCAACAATCAAGATCCAAAAGTGGTACTTGGACAAATCCATGGTTGGAAGATCAATCAAGCATTGGTGAAACTATTATGGGAAGGCGAGAGTAAGCCAGTAAGAGTGATACTGAACTCTGATTTTGAGCGCAACAACCAAGACTGTAATCATTGTGACCCGTTCAGTGTCGAGTTAGGGACTTATTCGGCAAGTGAAGAGTGGCGATATACGATTCGTGCCAATCAAGACGGTATCTACTTGGCGACTCATGATTTAGATGGAACCAACACCGTTTCTCATTTAATCCCTTGGGGACAAGATTACACAGATAAAGATGGGGACACGGTTTCGTTAACATCAGATTGGACATCGACAGACATCGCTTTCTATTTCAAAGCGGGCATCTACCCACAATTTAAGCCTGATAGCGACTATGCGGGTGAAGTGTTTGATGTGAGCTTTAGTTCTCTTAGAGCTGAACATTATTGAATTAGCTAACGTTTGAGTAACAACAATGACTGCTTTAAAGACCATATTGATTCCTAACAATGTGGTCTTTTTTTAACTGCTGCGACACTGTTAAATGAGATGTTCTGAACGATAAATGCTCTGCTCGAGTGATGCACATTCTCACCATTACCGCTCGGATTTTTCGCCCTTGATAGCCCATTTCGCATTCTAAATTTTCATATGTTGTCTTTTATCAATAGGAAGTGTGATCCAGTTAAAGTATGGAAAAAGCGAAAAGTGTTCCCAGTCTCATTTATTCAACGAAGTGTTTTATTTGTATTATAAGATTACGTAATATTTTTGTGTTATCGCAAATACTGAGAGAGAAAACGCCTTATAGCTCGTGTTTGCCAATTTATCTTTCACTTACGAACGCTGTCTTTGTATTATAATAATGGATTAGATATGAAACAAATTACTCTAAAAACCTTACTCGCTTCTTCTATTTTACTTGCAGTTGGTTGTGCGAGCACGAGCACACCGACTGTTGATTTCCCAAATAACAAAGAAACTGGTGAAGCGCTTCTGACGCCAGTTGCTGTTGCCGCTAGTAGCCATGATGGTAACGGACCTGATCGTCTCATTGACCAAGACCTAACTACACGTTGGTCTTCAGCGGGTGACGGTGAGTGGGCAATGCTAGATTATGGTTCAGTTCAAGAATTTGATGCGGTTCAAGCATCTTTCAGCAAAGGTAACGAGCGCCAGTCTAAATTTGATATTCAAGTAAGTGTCGATGGTGAAACCTGGACAACCGTACTTGAAAACCAACTGAGCTCAGGTAAAGCGATCGGCCTAGAGCGTTTCCAATTCGAGCCAGCAGTGCAAGCGCGCTACGTAAGATACGTTGGTCACGGTAACACCAAAAATGGTTGGAACAGTGTGACAGGGTTAGCTGCGGTTAACTGTAACATTAACGCATGTCCTGCTAGCCATATCATCACTTCAGACGTGGTAGCAGCAGAAGCAGTTATTATCGCTGAAATGAAAGCAGTGGAAAAAGCACGTAAAGATGCGCGCAAAGATCTTCGTTCAGGTAACTTTGGTGTAGCAGCGGTTTACCCTTGTGAGACCTCAGTTGAATGTGACACACGCAGTGCACTGCCAGTTCCGACAGGCCTGCCAGCGACACCAGTTGCAGGTAACGCGCCAAGCGAAAACTTTGACATGACGCATTGGTACCTATCTCAACCATTCGACCATGACAAAAACGGTAAGCCTGATGATGTTTCTGAGTGGAACCTTGCAAACGGTTACCAACACCCAGAGATCTTCTACACAGCTGACGATGGTGGTCTAGTCTTCAAGTCTTACGTGAAAGGTGTTCGTACCTCTAAAAATACTAAGTATGCGCGTACAGAGCTTCGCGAAATGATGCGCCGTGGTGACCAGTCTATCAGTACGAAAGGTGTTAACAAGAACAACTGGGTATTCTCAAGCGCACCTGAGTCTGACTTAGAAGCTGCTGCTGGTATTGATGGCGTTTTAGAAGCAACGTTGAAAATCGATCACGCAACAACAACAGGTAATGCGAACGAAGTAGGCCGCTTTATCATTGGTCAGATTCACGATCAAAACGATGAACCAATTCGTTTGTACTACCGTAAACTGCCAAACCAAGCAACGGGTGCGGTTTACTTCGCACACGAAAGCCAAGATGCAACTAAAGAGGACTTCTACCCTCTAGTGGGCGACATGACGGCTGAAGTGGGTGACGATGGTATCGCACTTGGCGAAGTGTTCAGCTACCGTATTGACGTTAAAGGCAACACGATGACTGTAACGTTAATGCGTGAAGGCAAAGACGACGTTGTACAAGTGGTTGATATGAGCAACAGCGGTTACGACGTAGGCGGCAAGTACATGTACTTCAAAGCAGGTGTTTACAACCAAAACATCAGCGGCGACCTAGACGATTACTCACAAGCGACTTTCTACCAACTAGACGTATCGCACGATCAATACAAAAAGTAATCTAACCGAATAACACTTAATATTAAGCTATCGCAATAGCCTCCAGCCTCAGGGTTTGGAGGCTTTTTTGTGCCTGTCGTTTAAGTTGAAGTTATCAGTTACACATAGTTTAAGACAATATCATTAAGCTCATTCAGTATTAACTGTAGTCATTATCAGTTTCAGTTACTATCCTCTCCCCAATCGCCGATCACCACTAACCTCAGTCATGATTAATCTCAGCTGACAACAGGTCATATTGGCTCTCATTCAAAGCTAAACAATGCCAATATTATTTTGGAATCGCCAGAGCTAGAAAACTTCGACTTCGTTCTCAAGGTATGTACTAATGCGACGTCTACACATGAACGTATTGTTGTGCGTGGTCTACTAATAAGCATTAACTCGGCTGATTACTCCCGTACTGTTTTTGAAACCTCCACTTTTGGGTTGTTTAGCAAGACTCCTAGCAACAGCAATAAGTAGTGTTTCAACTCTTTCATAACTAGAAGGGCAGGGTTAGCCATCATTCTATTAGCGCCAATGCTTCATGAAATACTCAGGCGGGTTCAAGTCGATGGTTAAACGAATCCAGTGCTCAAGGGGATGCGCTTGAGGGTTAGTTGCTTACAGGCCGTAAATACCTTGATTGTATGGTACGGTGATGTTGAATAATAATTTGTGGGTTGAGTGCTGAGCTGAGGGGTTTTGTTTATCTATGATAGATACAGGGCTTTTGAGAGGGTTAAATAAGGTTCATCGCG
>NZ_JBFRKI010000031.1:0-22500 GCF_041469245.1 Vibrio sp. 10N.286.51.B11
TTTTGATATTCATCAACGAGTGCCCACACAGATTGATAGGTTTAAATTGTTAAAGAGCGCTAGCGTTTTGTGATTCACATCTCAGTCGCTAGGGGTGCGTACTATACCTGCACCACTTTGAGAGTCAAGGGTTATTTTCAAACTCTTTTTCTCTACCGATTTCGCTGTGTGACTTTCGTCTCACTCCGTGTCGGTGAGGCGGCATTATAGAGAGATTGAGATGGAGCACAAGGGCTTTTTGAAATAAAAGTTTTGTTCGCCTAAAAAGCCACCAGATCCGCATTTTTCGAATAAAAACTAAACATTTGAGACGTATCACAGCAATACATTGGAAAAATGGAAGCCATGAACGTAAGATTCATGTGTCTATTTTGTTAATGGTAGATGCGTCTATTTCGTTTATTAATATGTAGTATTCCGATATGAACTCAAAAAAATCGATGTTGTTAATTGTCGCACTGGCTGTATTAGGCGGCATTGTTTTCTCTCAGGTAGATATATCGCCTGCAATTACCTTTATCCTTGGTGTCTTGGCTTCCGCTTTTGTTGTTAACTTTTCAAGCACCGACTCAAAATCAGATTCAGAACCTAAGGCATCAACAAAAACACTTTATGTAGGTAACCTTCCATACAAAGCGAATGAGTCACACGTACGTGAATTATTCTCAGAGTATGGTGAAGTATTTGCAGTACGCTTAATGAAAGACAAACGTACTGGTAAAAGAAGAGGCTTTGGATTTGTCGTAATGGCTAGCAATGATGTGAATCATGCTATTTCAGAACTTAACGATAAAGATTACATGCAACGAACTTTAAAAGTGCGAGTTGCAAATGATCCTAAACATCCAGAAACGGACGAAGCTGAACTGAGCTAAATCCTAACTGCTTCAACATGCTATTTAGTGCACTTTCTTTCTTAGGAAGTGCACTACAAAAAACCTCACGCACTCCCCCTTCTTTATCACTACTCTCCAAAACCAATAAATCTTGAACTCGCTTCGCAATCGCTTTACCAGAATCAACCAATAAAACACTCTTACCTAGGACTTGTTGAATCTCTGATTTTATCAGCGGGAAATGTGTGCATCCTAAAACGGCCACATCAATTGTATTGATCATCGGTTGAAGGATGAGTTGCAGCTCTTCAAGGTCAATCGTCTCCCCCCTGAGTTTATCTTCGGCCATATCCACCAGCCGAGTAGAACCTAACAGTTCGACTCTTTTATTACTCGAGAAGTTTTTGATGAGCTCGTGTGTGTATTCACGAGTAATCGTTGCGGGAGTAGCAATCAGACCCACCGCTTTATTGGCAAGTAGGGATGCAGGTTTGATTGCCGGAACAACGCCAACAATTGGGATTAGATTATTAGCACGCAGTGTAGGTAAGACAATCGTACTTGCGGTATTGCAGGCTATTACTACGATATCAATAGCGTGGCTAGCCACAAAGCTAGCGACGATACTTTGGACTCTGCGGACAAGAACTTGTTGATCGAGTTCACCGTATGGGTAAGCCTCGTTATCGAATACATAAGTATAGTTATGATTCGGTAGTAACTGGCTTATCTCCTTATATACAGATAGGCCACCCACTCCAGAATCAAAGACCAATATATTTTTTTGTAGACTATCCGACACAACGATTACCTATAATAAGTTTCGCTGCAATGATACTCCTTCGCTTAGTTTTCGCCAATCCTCACTCTATATAATGCAAGCTTGATAACGTTGATGAACAAAGCGCTCACCTTGCTCTACATTTTCTAGATCTATCTTGAGCTTACCTTTAAAGCATGGCGCTGACATCACTAAGGTATGGAACTCACCATCTTCGCCACATGGATCGACATGACTCGGTAAACTGTCTATTAGTTCAAGCGTGTATTTTTTCCCGCAATAGCTCATGTCTAATGCATCGCTATCGACCGTGACGAGAAAGGTTTCGATTCCTCTGTCTATTATTTCACTCGCAAGTGCCTGACTGCTCTCTCCCATTAAGGGAAACACACACTCCCACCCCGCTGGTTCTATATAGCTTCTTCGATAATCGGCAATGCCATTACAAAACATGTCTCCAAACGCAACCGCATCGATTGATAAGCCAGAACCTTTAAGTGCAGAGACAATGGTACTTTGATAAATCTCATTACTAGGAAACACTTCCGGCAGCTCAATCGTGATTAATGGTAAACCGACTAATTGCGCCTGCATTGCAACCACATCAATCGGAGTCACTTGGAAAGGAACCTCATCTCCAACATATGTCGTATAGAGAGCGACAACTTCATATTCGGAGCTTTCAAGTAGACGCTCTAGCGTTAATGTCGAGTCTTTACCTGACGACCAACTTATGACGACTTTCTTTTTCATTGATATACCCAATAAGAAAAAACCGCCCGAAGGCGGTTTAGATGTAAATTAGAATTGGTAAGCTACGTTCAAGTAGTAAGCACGCTCTGCGGCTGGGTACCCTAAAGCCGTTTCGTAGTCTTCATCAAGTAAGTTATCAACACGAGCACTGATCGTAGTGTTCTCATTAGCATAATAGCTAACAGCAGTGTCAACCAATGAGTAGGATGGTAGAGTTACATCACCATATGGCCATGTCCCGTAATCAACATCAGGTCGCTTACCGACATATTGATAGCTTATAGACCAATCGACAACGTCAAATGCCACCAATGCATTCCACTTATACAGCTCTTTTGCTCGGCGCTGCAGTTGCTTACCGTTATCACCTTCTGCATCTTTATAATCAGCACTCAACTGGTGTTGAACAATGCCCGTATCAAACTCGGCAGTCACTTCTACACCTTGAATATGCGTCTCACCGTCAACGTTGATGTACTTATATGTTGTTGGGTGGTAATCGATTAGATTGGTGATCTTGTAATCGTATCCAGTTAATGTCCAATATACGTCTTTCACTAGGCCATAGAAGCCCACCTCAATCGCATCAGACTCTTCTGGCTTAAGATCTTGAGTTCCATAAGACGGATCATACTGCTGGTAAAGGTTCGGAGCTTTAAAAGCTGTACCGTATGAAGCTTTCACACCAAATTCTGGAATAAGTTGATAGCCAGCCCCGACGTTATATGTCGTTTCTGTACCAAATTCTTCATTGTCATCGACTCTTGCGCTTGCCTCTAACGTCGCAGAATCAACAGTGACTGAAGATAGGCCGAATACTGCCAAGTTAGAACGGTCGAATGTTTTATTTGCGTTTTTATCTACATATGATTCATCGCGCCAATCAACGCCACCAGCTAACACAACATTCTTGTTCAATTTATAGCTATTGACCCACTGAACATTGTTTTGTTCTAATTCGTCTTGAGTTCCAGAAGTTTTGCTTTCACCAAATTGATAATTCCAAGAATCTTGGCTTTGTACTGTTGCTTGCATCTCAGAGTGTAATTGGCTGCCTTGATAAGTACCACCAATAGACACTGATAAATCGTCTTTTTCAGACTCCATATAGCTACGTGTACTATATGTATTGTCATATTGGTAAATATTCTCATAAGCACGAACATTACCAAATACACTGAATTGTTCATTCAACTTATGAGTATAACCAATCAAACCATTCAACGTTTCAAAGCCATGGCGGTCGCCATCATTTAAGCCAGGTACGGGCTTAACATTGTAGCCTTCATCGCTCTCATGGCTAATAGCAAGGTTTAACTGACCATTTTCAGAAGTCGCAACGCCGGATGCTAGACTAAGTTCTTGATAATCTAAGCTACCCAAACCAGCACTCAATGTTGTTGACTCATCCGTCGCACGAGCAATCGTAATAATGTTGATTACACCACCAATTGCTTCAGAACCGTATAAAGAAGCTCTAGCTCCTCGTACATACTCGATTCTCTGAACATAACTCAATGGGATCTGGTTGAAATCTACTGCACCTTTTGCTGCACGAGCAAAACGAACACCATCAACTAAAACTAGAACTTGATCAGAACTTGTTCCGCGAACAAATATAGAAGCGAGCTGTCCTCTACCACCATTTTGAGTAATCTGGATCCCTGTTAATCTTCTCAACACCTCTGGGATTGTTTTAGCTTGTGTTCTTTGAAAATCTTGGCGAGTAACAACTTCAACATCAGTTAATGTCGCAGTGGCAGACTGCTCAAAACGGTTAGCCGTTACTACCATGGTTTCGTCAGTAGATGCTTCTTGGGCGTGTAAATTGGAGATAGGTGAAAGCAGCGATGCTACAGCAACCGCTAAAAGGGATTTGTTCATGTTGTGATCCTAAATCGCGTAAATTCCTACCAAACCACATTGTGTGGTTTAGCTACTGGCAGGTATTCGGACTCAAGAGCACAACCTTATGGTTTACCTCATATTCGACTTCCCACAAAAAGCTATTTGCAGTGTCTTTGAATACTCGTTCTCTCTTACCGCTGCGCGTCAGTTCTGGATTTACACCAGATTCCCTCTTCAGCCATCTATACATCTAAATGACACCAGCTTGCCGAAGATAGTATTGACCTATGAATCATTTGTCTAGTCTAAGATAGTTATAAGCTATAGTTTTCATGGTCGATTTACATTGAATGGCTCTCAACACTGGACAAGCGCCTGTGATTGAATAAAATCTGCGCTCTTGATTTAAAAGCACGACAGCAAAAGGCATAACAATGGCGAATTTAGATGTAAACCCGCAACGCTACCAAGAACAACTGGCAGAAAAGACAGAGCGTCTTACAGAAATGTTCTCAGAATATGATGTGCCTGAACTGGAAGTGTATGAATCTCCAGAACAACACTACCGCATGCGTGCTGAGTTCCGCGTGTGGCATGAAGGTGACGATATGTATTACGTCATGTTCAATCAAGAGACTAAAGAAAAATACCGCGTAGACCAGTTCCCTGCAGCTAGCCGTCTTATCAATGACCTAATGCCTCTATTAACAGATGCAATGAAGGACAACCACTCTCTGCGCCACAAGCTATTCCAAGTAGACTTCCTTTCTACGTTAAGCGGCGAAATTTTGGTGTCATTGCTTTACCACCGTCAATTAGGTGAACAGTGGATTCAAGATGCTAAAGCACTTAAGCAGCAATTAAACGATGAAGGTTTTAACCTAAACCTGATTGGCCGTGCGCGTAAGATGAAAATCGTACTGGACCGCGACTACGTAATTGAAAAGCTAGATGTGAATGGTGATAGCTACATCTACCAACAAGTAGAGAACAGCTTTACTCAACCCAACGGCAAAGTGGCAGAGAAAATGTTGGAATGGGCTGTCGATTGTACTCAAGACAGCAAAGGCGACTTACTTGAGCTTTACTGTGGTAACGGTAACTTCTCATTAGCGCTAGCACAAAACTTCGAGCGTGTACTGGCAACTGAACTGGCGAAACCGTCAGTAGAATCTGCGCAATACAACATCGCTGCGAACAACATTGAAAATGTTCAGATCATCCGTATGTCTGCAGAAGATTTTACTGTAGCAATGGAAGGCAAGCGTGAGTTCCGTCGTCTACAGCAAGCGAACATCGATCTTAAGAGCTACAACTGCAACACTATCTTTGTTGATCCACCGCGTTCAGGTATGGATGTTGATACTTGTAAGATGGTTCAAGGCTACGAGCGTATCATGTACATCTCTTGTAACCCTGAAACATTGAAAGAGAACCTAGACATCCTAAGCGAAACGCACGACATCACTCGTTTTGCTCTGTTTGACCAGTTCCCTTACACGCACCACATGGAAGCTGGCGTATTCCTAGAGCGTAAAGCGTAAGTATCGCTTTCAGGTCTAAGCCAAACAGCAGATACAAAAAAACGAGCCCATTGGCTCGTTTTTTTAATTTCTAAATCAGCTTAAGCAGTTTTGCCGATAAAGCCGAGTTTCTTACCTACCCATGCAAGAAGCAACATCGCGACAATAATCGCAAAGAAGTTTGAGCCAGCATCAGGGTGTTGTGCCTTCACAAAAGCCGAGTGGCCAAATGCACCTACAAAGAAACAAGCCAAACCTACTAGTGGAATATCTTCAGATACTGGGTTAGTTAGGTACTCTTGGTAAAGCGCTTGTACAGCCAAAACTAAAGCGATAAGCGGGAAAATAGAGAAGCCCACTTCGCTCATTGTTACCCAAGATAACAATGCATCACCACACACACCGGCTACAACAGCAAGTACGAGTGTTTTTCTTTCAGAACCACGGTTTACAGTATTATTTTCATTCGACATTATTCAATCCCGCCTTTTAATCGGTTACGTTCACGTTCTTTACGATACCAAAAAGCTCCTTTGGCCATCATTCGCAATTGCATGATCAAGCGTTCAGCCAGTTCATCTCGCTGACGTCGATCTAAATCTAATGCTTCTGCCCCTGAGTTGAAGACTAAGATAACCGAGGCTTCCGCTTGAGTGAAAGCTTCGTCCCTTGTCATGCCAGTCGTTATCAAATATTCGGTTAACTCAGCAGAGAAGTGCTGTATCTCACGAGCTACCGCTGCACGAAACTCAAATGAAGTTCCTGAGCGCTCTCGCAATAACAGTCTGAATACGTTAGGGCTGCTTTCAATGAATTCCATAAAGGTTTCAACCGATGTACGAATCACACTGCCTTCTTTTACTATGCGTTGCCTAGCTTGACGCATTAACTGGCGCAGCAGTAAGCCACCTTCATCAACCATGGTTAAGCCAAGCTCATCCATGTCTTTGAAGTGACGATAAAAGGAAGTCGGTGCTATTCCAGCCTCACGAGCGACTTCTCTCAAGCTTAGATTGGAAAAACTACGATCGGCGCTGAGTTGGCTAAATGCTGCATCGATTAAGCTGCGACGAGTTTTTTCTTTTTGCTGTGCGCGAATGCCCATTGGTTTCATACTTTATCAATTTCTTCTTTTACAGCCTAAACAGGCATGTCTAATACTCTATTCAATATAACGCGAATCACTTATTTATATAAGGCACTCTGGTTATATAAGACACTAAACATACCTCTTTGTTCACGTACCGAAGTAAATACGTTCGAAGAAAAAATTTCAATATCCACGCTGTCATTTGGAGACATACGACATACCAAATATTATTTTTTCGATAACACTGCGTGATCCCACCGACTCTCTGATGCCCTTTTCATGTACCCGAGAACAGAATCGGTTAAAATCTCGCTAAAGCAATGTTAATCAAATATAACAAGGAAGATATCTATGCCGCACTCCAACCACTTTGATGTAATCGTAATTGGTAGTGGCCCCGGAGGAGAAGGGGCAGCGATGGGATTAACCAAAGCCGGGTTGAACGTTGCAATCATTGAGAAAGAGAGCAGCGTTGGTGGTGGTTGTACTCACTGGGGAACAATTCCTTCAAAAGCACTGCGTCATGCCGTAAGTCGTATTATCGAATTCAACAGTAATCCGCTGTTTTGTCAGAACAACAAAAGCATACACTCAACGTTTTCTAACATTTTGGGGCATGCCAAATCGGTTATCGACAAGCAGACTCGATTACGCCAAGGCTTCTACGACCGCAACCAGTGCACGTTGGTCTTTGGTACTGCACGTTTTATCGATACCAACACTGTCTCGGTAATGCAAAGCGATGGCACTGAAGAACATCACAGTGCAGACAAATTTGTTATCGCGACAGGCTCTCGCCCTTACCAACCAGATAACGTCGACTTCCTGCATGAACGTATCTACGACAGTGACTCGATTCTTTCTCTTAAACACGACCCGCAACACATCATCATCTATGGTGCTGGCGTTATTGGTTGTGAATACGCGTCGATTTTCCGCGGTTTGGGTGTAAAAACCGATCTTATCAATACTCGTGACCGTCTGTTGTCATTCCTAGACAATGAAACCTCAGATGCACTTTCTTATCACTTCTGGAACAGCGGTGTCGTGATTCGCAACGATGAAACCTTTGAGAAAATTGAAGGCACTGATGATGGCGTGATCATTCACCTAGAGTCAGGTAAAAAGATGCGCGCTGATTGCCTACTGTATGCCAATGGCCGAACGGGTAATACCGATAAACTGAACCTTGGTGCTGTTGGCTTAGAAGCGGACTCGCGTGGGCAAGTATCAGTAAACACCAACTACCAAACCAATGTTGACCATGTTTACGCTGTCGGTGATGTGATTGGCTACCCTAGCCTAGCAAGCGCGGCTTATGACCAAGGTCGATTTGTGGCTCAGGCAATTGTGAAAGGTGAAGCTGAACGCCACCTTATCGAAGACATTCCAACCGGCATCTACACCATTCCGGAGATCAGTTCTGTTGGTAAAACCGAGCAAGAACTTACCGCAGCTAAAGTACCGTATGAAGTAGGACGTTCTTCTTTCAAACATCTCGCTCGCGCTCAAATTGCGGGTAAAGATATTGGTAGCTTGAAGATCCTGTTCCATCGCGAAACCAAAGAGATTTTAGGTATCCACGTGTTTGGTGAGCGTGCCGCTGAAATCATCCATATCGGACAAGCGATCATGGAGCAGAAAGGTGAAGCAAATACCATCGAGTACTTTGTGAATACAACCTTTAACTATCCAACGATGGCGGAAGCTTATCGTGTTGCAGCACTCAACGGGCTTAACCGTTTATTCTAGATAAAGAACCAATAGGAGTATTTGACCACCCATAGGCCAAATACATAAACAGCAAGCCACGCGCTTGCTGTTTTTATTTAAAACACTGAATATTAAGGCATTGATAGTAATTAGATCATGATGTTCTAAATACCCCTTTACCTGTACAGCCTCATTTACTCTCCACAAACAGAGCCCTCAGAGCTAAGCGAGAAACTCCCCTTTCTTCCACTGAGAAACAAACAACACACCAAGACCAATTCCGCGCATTGCCATAAAGCTCAGCATCGCTAACCACAGTGCATGGTTCTCTAAACCTGATGCTAAATAGAAAATCGCGAAGAAACTGCAGGTCGCAACAAACATACTATTGCGCATATCCTTGCCCTTAGTTGCTCCAACAAAAATACCATCCAACAAGAAGCACCACATAGACACCAATGGCATTGCGATTAACCACGGTAAATACACCTCGGCTTGACTCTTCACGTCTGGGATTGTGGTGATCATATTGATTAAGCTCGAGCCAACGAGTGCGAACACTATGGTCAGTACCAAACAAATATTGAAGCTCCAGAAGAAAGTTCCAATCAATGACTGGTTCAGCTCATCTTTGTCTTTCGCGCCTATCGCCTTACCGACCATCGCTTCCATTGCGTAGGCAAAGCCATCCATCCCATAAGAGATGATCATCAAGAAACTCATCAACACGGCATTGGCCGCAACAACATCATCGCCAAAGCTTGCACCTTGGAAGGTCATAAAAGTGAAAGTCGCTTGTAGGCATAATGAACGAAGAAAGATATCGCGATTCAATTTCACGAAACGACTCAAACCTTGGCTGGTTTTCTTAAGCAGATCCCATGCCGATGGTAACTGCTTCTTCGCCCAGATTCGGTAAACACAAATTAGGCCAAATGTTAGACCGGCATAATCAGCCATTACAGATGCCAATGCAGCACCTTCCACTTGCCACCCTAAGCCGATAACAAAAACGATATCCAAAACGATATTGGTGATATTGGTGATGATCACCATCCACATTGGCGCTTTGGCGTTTTGAGTCCCGAGCAGCCAACCTAGAATCACAAAGTTAGTCAGCGCGGCAGGTGCACTCCAAGCGCGGATTGAGAAATATTGCTGACCATAGTGCTTAACTTGATCACTGGCGCTACTCAATGAGAAAACTAAATCGGCGACTAAACTGTGTAAAAGTAAAAAGACACCAGCAAACCCTAAGGCCATGGTCACGCCTTGCACAAAAACTAAGCCTAGTTGCTTGCCATCATTCGCACCATAAGATTGTGCAGCTAGCCCTGTTGTCGACATACGCAGGAAACCAAGCAACCAAAAGGTCACGCTGATCATTGTGCCGCCCAGCGCCACACCACCTAAATACCAAGAGTGCTCTAGGTGACCGATAACCGCCGCATCGACTAAGCCCAACAGTGGAACAGTAATATTAGAGAGAACCATCGGGATCGCGAGCAACAGCACTTTTTTATGCATCGCCTGATTGGATAGCGTTTGAAAAATAGTTTGGGGATTAAATAACTTCACGATCACCTCTTAGATTAGAGGCGATAGTTTAACCTAGTGGGTGGGCTTTCACTATGTTGTGGAATTTTACTTATACCGGCTATGTACTCAGTTACTCGAAATACAAAACACCTAGGATTACCACTTAACGAGCACTAACTGCGGCGTTAAACGCTTTTTGACCTGAGAGATCTTACAAAGAAGTCGCTGCCACAATTTCCAACGGTTGCATTTTTGGTCTAGTGGAGAAAACGCTTTTACCCATTGTGCCCATGGCAACCAATTGAGAACACTGTCTATTGGAGAAGATAGGCCATGCGCATACTTTCCTGAACCAAGTTTTTGCCCCAACGTACTTGAGCTTTTATCTCCAGCTAAGACTAAACACGCATGTGCATGAGTAAAGTAGCGACTCAAAGACTGAATGAAGTTCGCCGTCTGCTGTTCATTGCAATCCAGCAGAGCATGTTCACACACCACCATCACCGAGGCTTGTTCTGGAATATTGAGTTCATCCAACCAAGTCAGGTCATCGACAGAACCACACTCCAAACGATAGCGTTCATTTTTGTGGAACAGACGTTGGCGCCACACAAGGTTTTCCGTGACATCCAGCTCAACCCAATGGCAGCGTCCATTATCTAAACGGTAGAAGCGGGTATCGAGCCCTGCTCCCACGTTAATAATCCAAGCATCTGGGTTATGAGATAAAAACTGTTGAACTTGAGAATCACAAAGTTGAGTCAGTGTCGCGTAAAGGAGTTGCTGTTGGTCGAGTTCACCGGTAATACATTCTGGTGCGAGCTGGCAACGCTTGCAGGCTTGAGCTGCGATAGGATCATAAACGAGACCATCATCGGCTAGGCTTTCACGACTACGAAACCAAAGATGTTGAACGAGGTTGGTCGGAACTTGGAATTCTTGATGTACAGACCCTTGTTCAGAAGAAGCCTTTTGAACAGAGGAGCGCGGCTTACGAGTAAGCGGCTTCATTTGAGGTTTGGTTGGGTTTGGCATCATCATCTTCCTTGTATCTCGACAAAGAAGATGATAATGAATATCAATTACAATGACAAGTTATTGAGAATAAATATCAATAAGCTGTTTGTACTGACTACATCCAGTCGGTGTTGCGAATAATACCAACCGCAAGCCCTTCAATAGACAAGTGTTGAGATTCTAGATCGACATGGATTGGAGAAAACTCTTCATTTTCAGCATGTAACAGAACCGTTGAACCTTTACGTTCTAGGCGTTTTACCGTTACATCATCATCGACACGAGCCACTACAACCTGACCATCGCGTACATCTTGTGTTTTATGAACAGCTAATAAATCACCATCCATAATACCGATGTCTTTCATACTTTCGCCATTTACACGAAGTAAGAAGTCAGCTTGTGGTTTAAACATGCCTGGATCAACTTGGTAATGCATTTCTACATGCTCTTGAGCCAAGATAGGCTCACCAGCGGCAACCTGACCGATTAATGGTAAACCTTGCTCTTCGTTTGCTGCATCTTCAAGCAAAATACGAATACCGCGAGACGCACCCGGGATAATCTCAATCGCTTCTTTACGAGCAAGAGCTTTCAAATGTTCTTCTGCAGCATTAGCAGAACGGAAGCCTAGTTCACGCGCGATTTCTGCACGTGTCGGTGGCATACCGGAATCTTCGATCTTACCTTTGATAAGGTCAAAGACTTGTTGCTGGCGGGGCGTTAACGGCTTCATGATTCACCTGTCTTTTTATACAGTTGACTGTGAGTATATCCAGTAACTGAACAAAAGCAAAGCAATTGGTTGTTTTTAGTTCATTTTTAGCAAATTACAAAAACAGGATCTCTAGCCACACATAACCTGCGAGTGCCAAACAGATGAAAACTGCTGCCGAACCGACATCTTTAGCCATCCCAGAAAGCTCATGATGTTCACTGCCGATTCGGTCGACAACCGCTTCAATCGCGGTATTGATTAGCTCGACAACCATCACCAATACCACCGATGAGATCATTAAGATTCGTTCAACTTGGCTTACATCTAGGTAAAATGCCAACGGAATAAGCACGACCGCCATGAACACTTCCTGTCGAAATGCAGCCTCATTTTTAAACGAACTCGTAATGCCTTGCCATGAAAAGCCTGCTGCTTTGATGATGCGTTTGAATCCGGTGTTTGATTTTTTGGTCATTTTTAACCCTATACTCAATCAGTCGATGAATGATTTTCCACAAACTTAACGGCAATATGACTATTTCCATTAAAAGGTTAGACCAGTTTCTGGTATTCTTGCATCGATTAAATTTACGCCTAGGCTTATCCCTATTTCACTCATAGGATTTATCCTTTTTATCAGAGAAATAGAGATACGCTTCAGCACATTGAAATAACTATTGAGGCAGTGAACCTATATGTCTTCTGGACAATCTTTTTCACGTTCATTAATGAAGCTACCTTTATCCGTATTGGTAAAGGGCACATCAATTCCTTCAAACCCTGTTGAGGATTTGAACATTGATTTGAGCAAACCGATTGTATACGCCTTACCGTTTCGCTCAAGTGTCGACATTCTTACATTGCAAAAACATGCACTTGAATTAGGCCTACCTGATCCGTTGAGCAAGCTTGAAATCAACGGCAAATCACTGCAACGCTACGTTTTCATCTCTTCTCGCAAAACTCTGCTGCAAGACGATGATTATGTACCAAGCTCTTCAATTGAAGTGTTCTCTGAATTGCTTTCACTGCACGCCGACGACTCTGAACTCGATGTTCAAGTTATCCCTGCTACCGTTTTGTGGGGGCGCAAACCTGGTAAAGAGAATAACCAGAAGCCTTACCTACAGGCAATGAACGGCTTAGAGAAATCAAAAGCGGTATTGCTAGCCGGTCGTGACTGCTTGGTTCGCTTTAGTCCTGTGGTTTCTCTGCGTTACATGGCCAACTCACACGGCACCGACAGCACCATCGCGCACAAACTGGCGCGCGTGGCACGTATTCACTTCTCTCGCCAAAAGCTTGCAGCATCAGGCCCTAACCTGCCAAGCCGCCAAGCTCTGTTTGATCGCCTGTTAAAATCAGAAGCGATCAAAAAAGCGATTGAAGACGAAGCACAAGCAAAGAACATCTCGATCGAGAAAGCGAGCAAAGAAGCTCAAGACATTATGGACGAGATTGCTGCGAACTTCTCTTACTCGCTGATCAAGCGTGGTGAGAAGATTCTTGGTTGGCTGTGGAATAAGTTGTACCAAGGCCTGCATATCAGCAACGCTTCAACGGTTCGTAAGTTGGCTCAAGATGGTCACGAGATTGTTTACGTGCCTTGTCACCGTAGCCACATGGACTACTTACTGCTTTCTTATGTGCTTTATCATGAAGGCATGGTGCCGCCGCACATCGCTGCGGGTATCAACCTGAACTTCTTCCCTGCCGGTCCTATTTTCCGTCATGGTGGTGCGTTCTTTATTCGTCGTAGCTTCAAAGGCAACAAGCTGTACTCGACGATTTTCCGTGAATACCTAGCGGAGTTGTTCGCTAAAGGTTACTCAGTAGAGTACTTCAGTGAAGGTGGGCGTTCTCGTACAGGTCGTTTATTGCAAGCGAAGACCGGCATGTTGGCGATGACTATTCAAGCGATGCTGCGCGGCATGAATCGCCCGGTGACTTTGGTTCCTGTGTACATCGGCTACGAGCACGTGATGGAAGTGGCGACTTACGCAAAAGAACTTCGTGGTAAGCGTAAAGAGAAAGAAAACGCGAGCTTAGTGATTCGTACCATTCGTAAGCTGCGTAACTTTGGTAAAGGCTACGTGAACTTCGGTGAGCCAATTCAACTGAACCAATACCTGAATGAACACTCACCTGAGTGGACCAAAGACATCGACCCAATGGGCACTAGCAAACCACAATGGATGAACCCGGTGGTTAATGACTTGGCGACCAAAATGATGACGCACATTAACGATGCGGCAGCGACCAATGCCCTGACCCTTTGTGCAACGGCACTATTGGCTTCAAGACAGCGCGCATTGTCTCGTGACTCTTTGGTTTCTCAGATTAATTGCTACCTGTCTCTGCTTAAGAATGTTCCATATTCGGCAACGTTCACTGTGCCAAAAGACAGCGCTGAAGATTTAGTAAAACATGCTGAATCACTGAACAAGTTCTTGATTGAATCAGACTCAATGGGCGACATCATTTCGCTAGACCGTCACCAGTCAATTCTGATGACCTACTACCGAAACAACATCATTCACTTGTTTGCTCTGCCATCGTTAATTGCACAGATGACTATTCGTCAACGCGGTTTATCAATTGACGCGATCCAAGAGAACGTTGCTGCTATCTACCCGTTCTTGAAGAAAGAGCTGTTCCTAAGCTACGACGAAGACAAGCTTGAAGGCGTGGTTTCTAACATCATTGAAGAGCTGGTTAACCAAGGTATGCTTGTGGTTTCTGATAATGAAGTCACCATCAACCAATCAAACAGCCAAGCACTGATGCTGTTAGGTCGTACGATTTCAGAAACGCTACAACGCTACTCTATTGCTTTGAACCTGTTAGCAGAGAACCCTGATCTGGATAAATCCGATCTTGAACAGAAGAGCCAAGACATTGCACAGCGACTTGGTCGTCTGCAAGGCATCAATGCACCAGAGTTCTTCGATAAAGGCGTGTTTGCGTCGATGTTCGCAACTCTGAAACAACAGCAATATCTGGATAACGATGGTAACTGTGATTTAGACAAGACTCAGCAATTCGCTAAGCTTCTCTACTCAATGCTTTACCCTGAAGTACGTTTGACGATTCAAGAGAGTATCCACCAAGCGGAGTAATCATCAGCTTGGTGTCTCTTGAATAGCGAGGCCAAACGCGATCAAAAAAGGCACCCAATGGGTGCCTTTTTCTTTAGCATTCGTTAACTCGAAAAGCGGATGCTTACCAGAAGGTAATGAACAAGCCCGCTGTCACTGCCATTCCAACATAGTTGTTGTTTAGAAAGGCTTGGAAACAAAGGTCTCGATCACGGTGGCGCATCAGGTGTTGTTGATACACAAATAAGCTTCCCGCTACCAACAGTGCCCAATAGAAGGTATCTCCTAGTTGGTAATGCATGCCTAACGCAATCAGCATCGCTAGGGTGACGAGTTGCAAAGAGCCAACAATCAGTTTATCGAAGCGACCAAATAAAATAGCCGTCGATTTAATACCAATCTTCAAGTCATCATCTCGGTCAACCATCGCATATTGCGTGTCGTAAGCAATCGTCCACAACGCGTTAATCACGAAGACAAACCACACAATGCTTGGCAGTTCATTGGTTTGTGCCGCCCAAGCCATTGGTATCGCCCAACTAAACGCTAAGCCAAGAAACAACTGTGGAAGATGCGTAAAACGCTTCATGAAAGGGTAAATGAACGCCAGACCCACACCAATAAATGAGAGCTTAATGGTCAGTGGATTCATGGTGAGTACCAGCAAGAATGAAACTACGGCTAGCACTAAAAAGAGCAGAATCGCTTCCTTACTGGAAACCAAACCAGACGGCAGTGGACGCTGCTTGGTACGTTTAACATGACCATCTACTTTACGGTCCGCAAAGTCATTGATCACACAGCCAGCTGAACGCATCAACACCACGCCGAGTACAAAAACAACCAAGACATCAAAATCAGGCATACCTTGTGCGGCGATAATCAGTGACCACAAGGTCGGCCAAAGGAGTAATAGGGTACCAATCGGGCGATTCATTCGCGTTAATTGCCAATACGCCTTCGCTTTGGTGGCAAGCATTTACACACTCTCCTTAGAGTAAATGGGTGATGTTGGTAAAAACAGTTCTGCCACAAGCATCGGTTTATGGTTCATCCATAATCGAGAACGACGCGCGAGTAATCGCTCATCGCCTGTGATAACCCAACCAACTTGCAGCGCATCTCGCTCCACGTTCTCAGCACTAAAAACGGTCAATCCAAGCGGGACATTACCTTGTTGAGAAAGGTCTGAGTGCTGATGATCTTCTAATGTGACTCGGGGAATCAAGGTTCGACCTAACACCCACGGTTCGTCATCACCCTTTAAAATCACTTTACGCAGTAAGCAATCAAACGATGATAAAAGATGTTCCTCGTCTTGTTGCAGCATTGAGCGTTCTACAACTTGATTATGAAGCAACTCAACAGACAGGTGCTGACAGCACTTCCCCAACTTGCGGGAAAGAGAACCTTGCTCCATCAGCCACTCTTTGGTGGTTTCATTAGGAAAATCAAATGTTTCTGTACTTTGCCAATCTACATTCATTAACGAATTAAGATACAGCGATATTGGCTGATTCATACTAGTATTCAATAGGTGACTTTACACGTACAATAAAGCTTCAACTTTCGAACAAAATTAAAGCGTTCTTCGAATTGTAAACGTATTTAGATTTAGACCGCTCATTGTAACAAGACTAATGCGTTTCGAATATCGCGAATAAACTAAAGAAAAGTCACAAATATGCACAAACGTTATGTAGCCCAAATATTTCTTGCGATTACCCTACTCTTTTCAGCATCAAGTTTCGCGGAAGAGGAGTCGGCAGCTAAACTCGCCTACTTCACGCTAGAGCCAGACCTGACCACCAATTTTTACACTAAAGGTAAAAAACTGGGCTACATTCAGGTTCGCCTCGACATCATGGTGGCAAATAGTAACGACTTGGCCGCTATTGAGCATCACCAACCACTGATTCGCGATGCGGTGATTGAATTGCTTGGCAAACAAAACGAAGAAACCATTAAATCTCTATCTGGCCGTGAAGACTTAAGAAAATCCTTAGTTGAACACCTCAACAAGATTTTGCTTCCAGAGACAGGTAAAACCCTGATTGCTGACTTACTGTTTACCAAATACCTTTATCAGTAATGATGTAAAACGAATCCCAATAAAAAAGCGGCTCATCTGGCCGCTTTTTTTGTCTCTATCGTTTGGCTACTCATTAGAAGATATGAATTAGCTTCTTGCCGAGCTTGGTGCTTTCATCGCATCGATAAAGCCAATAATCACACCAGCGGCTAGACCAGCTAAATGCGCCGTATTGGCGATAGCCATAAATGGCTGCATGTACCCAAGCACCAACCACACCAACATAAAGCCGACAATCTGTCTTGGGATACCTAAACCAAGTTGTGGCGCCTTCGCACCAACCACCCATAAGTAACCAACCAAGGCATACACAACACCAGACAAACCACCGAAGTTCGCCCCTTCAACCCAATACTGCCCAGCACCTGAAAGCGCAGAAGAGACAGCAAAGATCTGAAGTAGCTTGAGGCTGCCAAGTTTCTTCTCAATGTCTCCACCTAGCTGCCACCACCACAAAATATTAAATGCGATGTGCATAACAGAGAAATGCAGAACGGCATGACTCAACCAACGCCACAGCTGCCATTGCTGTCCATCCACCGCGGGGAAATGTAGGACATTGAAAATAGCTTTGCCAAAACCGATCTGTTGCAGCGCAAAAATCACCACACACACCAACATCAGGCTTAGTGTCACTGGGCCAGCTTTGGCTTTGATCATGCCCATGAAGCTTGGCGTGTGGTAATGGAAGTTGCTCTTTCTGGTCTCTGCCATGTCCCAAGATGCAGCTTGATAGCGCTTATGATTGGGCTCAGCCAGAAAACGATTCAGCTCAGCTTCGGTTTCAACCTGAAATTGGCCATCAAGAAGCCAAAGAGCAAAACGCCCTTCTCCCTCTGGAGACATCTGAATAGGGATCTGACGAGAGGCCATATAATCAATAAATGCTTGAGCAAGACGTGGATTGTCTAACACCATCAATCTAATCATTGTTACTTCCTATTCATTCTATGAGGGATGCTTGAGGCGGTTCAGGTGATGAAAGTCATTAACCTGCGATCACTGGAAGTTCAGCACGATGCCAAGCTTCGAAACCACCATCAACACTATATACCTCTTCAAAGCCTTGGTTCACTAAATATTGTGCCGCACCTTGGCTACTGATGCCGTGGTAGCACATCACTAAGATAGGTTGTTCGAACTCAACCTCATCCATGAATGACACCATCGTATCGTTAGTCAGGTGGTAGGCTGTTTTTGGGTGGGCAACCGCAAAAGACTGCGGGTCACGTATATCGACAAGTCGAGCTTCGCCTTGTTCGATGAGGGCTTGAGCGCCTTTAACATCGATATGTTTAAACTGTTCCATGACTTTCTCTTTTTATACTGATTTACTTTGCTGCCATTGTAACCTATCCCAAGGCTAACATTCACATCCACTTAATAAGGTTATCCACCAGCGATCACTTTTACACCATTTGTGGATAAATCTGTGAATTGCGTGAATAAAGTGTCTTTTCAAAAATAGATCCACAACATGTAGTAATGATCCTGATCTAACTGTGGGTTAACTGAAACATATCCCCACTCGAAAAACCCCGTCAAAGCCTTACTACACACTGCTTTTAGATAGCTGACGAATAAACTTCTCACAGAGTTATCCACAAAATCATTTTGCAAATTTCGATCGCAAAAGTTGAGAAATCGATCCAAAACAAAAAGGCCGAGATCTCTCGATCTCGGCCTTTTCAAAATTCAGCTATTTGTTAGCTCTACTAGAAAGTAGAAGCTAATAGAAACTAGATGCTATTAGAAATCACCAACGGCTTGTTTCAATTTCTTCATCGCATTCTTTTCTAACTGGCGAACACGCTCAGCTGATATACTGTAGGTATCCGCTAAGTCTTGCAGGGTTGCCTTGTTGTCGTCTAACCAACGTGAGCGAACAATGTGTTGGCTACGCTCGTCTAAGCTTGCTAGTGCTAGCCCTAGGCGATTATTGGTGTGTGACTCCCAGTTAGCCGCTTCAACCGTCTCAGCAACGTCTGACGCCTTGTCTTCTAGGTAGTAAACTGGAGCAGTGTAAGCAGAACCGCCATCGTCATCGTCCATAGGCGCTTCAAACGTCGCATCTTGTGCTGCTAAGCGAGATTCCATCTCACGAACTTCTGAAGGCTCAACACCCAGTTCACGAGCAACCGTCTCAACTTCACCGTTATTGAACCAACCCAAACGCTTTTTAGACTTACGAAGGTTAAAGAACAGTTTACGCTGTGCCTTAGTGGTCGCAATTTTAACGATACGCCAGTTACGTAGAACGTATTCATGGATTTCAGCTTTGATCCAGTGAACAGCAAACGAGACGAGACGAACACCAACTTCTGGATTGAAGCGCTTAACAGCCTTCATCAAGCCGATGTTACCTTCTTGGACGAGATCAGCCATTGGTAGCCCGTAGCCAGAGTAGCCTCTTGCAACGTGCACCACGAATCTTAGGTGGGAAAGGATCAAGCCTTTCGCAGCGTCGATCTCACCTTTGTAATGTAATCGCTCTGCAAGTCCACGTTCCTCTTCAGGAGTCAGCATAGGGTAGCTGTTCGCTGAGCGGATATAGCTATCTAAACTATCTTGTGTGACTAAAGCCATTTGATACGCTTGGTTTGCCATTCGATTCCTCATCAATCTCTGATCTGGAGTAATACATCTATTAAAACCCTACAATCTTGAACCTAAAATGAACAGGTTTCAAGGAGGGGGAAGTAATTATGCATAATCAATTCGTCTATACAAGGCAAAAACTGGTTAAGAAGTGCCTATTTTTCGTCTAAATATGACTCTATTCACCTAAACTGGTTCAATTTCTTTTAGGTGACGCTGTGCAGAAAGCTTTGCAGCCACACTACCAAGCAGAGTTCCGACGATCAAAAGCAGTAAAGATTCATCCCAACTCAGGCCAATTAAACGGAAGTGGCTGTCGTATAGCTGAGCCAAATCATCCACCGCGCTGTTCAGCAATACGGTAATCAATGCCGTCATTACCCAAGCGCTAATCGAACCTAAAACGCCAAACCACATCCCAGCATAAAGGTATGGTCGAAGAATGTAGCTGTCGGTCGCACCAATCAGCTTCATGGTTTGAATCTCTTCTTTATGCGCCAACACATTAAATCGTAGTGTATTGCCGATAATCAGAAATACCGCGCCCAGCATCAATACCGTTAAGGTAATCACGATGACAGCCGCTAATGCTTTGATCGCATCTAATCGCGCTAACCAATCTTCGTCTAGGCGAACATCGGTCACTAATTCTTGTTGTTTAACTGTGCCTGCCAGCTCTTTAATTAAGGTATCGCTGTGCACGCTTGGCGTAATCACCAGCACACCTGGCAGTGAATAATCGTCGAGAATGGTTAGGGCGTCTTCAAAACCAGAATACTGGCTGAGGTCTGCAAGCCCTTGCTGCGGAGAAATGTACTCCACGAGCTCAACTTGATCCCAACTTTCGATTTCATCCTTAAGCACCATTACTCGTGGCTCAGGAATACCATCCTCTACATAAGCACTTATTTGTGACGGGCTAGTGACATCTTGCGCCACTTCCCCTACATTTTTACCTAATAGGTACAAACAAGCTGGCATCGCCAACGCCATAGAGATCACCGCAAGGGTCAGTAAGTTGCCTAACGGGCGCTGCCACATTTGCGAGAACGATGACTTGGCTTGTTTCCAGTGAACAACAAAGAAGCCGTCGCTTGAAGCGCGGTTTGCTGCTCGATTAGATTGAGGTTTTTTGATGCGCTTATTCGCGGCCATAGTCTTCAACCTCACTCAAAAATCCTTGGTTTAATTCAAGATGGCGGTACTGAGGGCGAGTGTTCACTAACCCGATATCATGCGTCGCTAGGATGATCGTCACACCTGCGCGGTTGAATTCTTCAAATAATCGCAACACACGGTTAGATAATTCAGGGTCTAGATTACCGGTAGGCTCATCGGCTAAAAGCAGAGTTGGACGGTTAACCACGGCGCGAGCAATACCCACGCGTTGTTGTTCACCGCCAGAAAGTTGGCTTGGCAAACAACGGGCTTTATCTAATAAACCGGTTTTATCCAACGCAGCACTGACTCGGCGTTTTATTTCGTTTTCAGAAATAGATTCAATACGCATAGGCAGAGCGACGTTATCGAAAATCGAACGGTCCATCAGCAGGCGATGGTCTTGAAAAACAATCCCAATATTACGGCGTAAGAAAGGAATGTCTTTGGCTGGGATACGAGTGATATCGTGATCGTTGAACCAGACACGTCCATCAGTTGGACGCTCTATCGCGCAGATCAACTTCAGCAAGGTACTTTTACCAGCCCCAGAGTGCCCACCCAAAAAAGCCATCTCTCCACGTTTCAGGTGAAAGTCCACTTTTTGGAGCGCTTGTCTTCCACCTCGGTAGGCTTTACTCACTTGCTGAAATTTGATCACCGAAAATTCCTCTTACGATCACTAATATCAAATTTAAAAACGGTAGCAGATTAAGGATAAACCACTTTGCTACTCGCGTTACTCTTCGCGGCTAAATAGTGCTTCAATGAAGTCTTTAGATTCAAATGGACGCAGGTCATCAATACCTTCACCCACACCAATGTAGCGGATTGGAATCTGGAACTGGTCAGCAATTGAGAAAATTACACCACCTTTCGCCGTACCATCTAGCTTAGTCAGTGTAATACCCGTAACTGGAGCCACTTCACTGAACAACTTCGCTTGGCTGATAGCGTTCTGACCTGTACCTGCATCGAGCGTTAGCATGATTTCGTGTGGCGCAGAGTCATCAATCTTCTTCATTACACGAACGATCTTGCGTAGCTCTTCCATCAGGTTGCTCTTGTTCTGCAAACGACCGGCTGTATCAGCAATCACAACATCAACACCACGAGCCTTCGCTGCTTCAATCGCATCGTAGATAACAGACGCACTGTCCGCACCAGTGTGTTGAGCGATAACTGGCACATCGTTACGCTGACCCCAAACCTGAAGCTGTTCAACGGCTGCAGCACGGAAGGTATCACCCGCTGCTAGCATCACTTTCTTGCCTTCATTTTGGAATTGTTTCGCCAGCTTACCGATCGTAGTTGTCTTACCTACACCGTTCACACCCACCATTAAGATAACGTAAGGTGTTTTAGTGGTATCAACAACCAGTGGCTGTTCCACTTGGCTTAAGATGTCTGCCATCTCTTCTTTGAGCAGACCATAAAGCGCTTCACCGTCTTTTAGGTCATTGCGAGATGCTTTTTCTGTCAGGTTTTCAATGATCTTAACCGTGGTATTCATACCCACGTCAGCAATCAGAAGTTGCTCTTCTAGCTCTTCAAACAGGTCTTCATCGATTTGCTTGCCTTTGAACAGACCAAAGAAACCAGCACCGATGTTTGCTTTAGTGCGGCTTAGGCTGCGCTTAAGACGAGCAAAGAAGCTTTCTGTCGGCTTCTCTTGTACTTCTTCAACCTTAGCTTGAGGAACTGCCACTTCTTCCTGTTCTGCTTCTGCTTCTGCT
>NZ_JBFRKI010000031.1:23248-58055 GCF_041469245.1 Vibrio sp. 10N.286.51.B11
TTCTGCTTCTGCTTCTGCTGCGACAGGTTGCTGCTCTTGTTGAGCTTCTTCAAGCGCTTGCTCAGATTCAGTTGGCTTAACTTGTTCAGCTTCAGGCGCGACCTGTTCAGCCTCAACTTGTGATTCAACTTCAGTTTGATCTTCAACGCTTTCTACGTTCGCTTCATTCTGAGTTTTTGGGCTTTGTTCTTCTTCACCAAAACCAAGCCACGATAATAATCCGCGCTTCTTTTTTTCCGTCATCAGAGGAGTTTCCTAGATCTACTAATTAGCTGTATTGACTTAATACACGTCGACTCTTTGCTATTGTTATACAATACAAGCTTGTACAAACGAATAGTAAAGAAAAATGACAAAGCAGTGATAAGTTTGCTTTTAGCTTGATACACTTTGTCATTGCAAATTTATTTAATACACGAACCCACTTAAATTGGGCTCGGTATAGTATCACTTTATTAGCGGTCAAAAAATCTATGGTAAGACGTCGCCAGCAAAACACATCACAAAAAAAGCCATCCGGAGGCTTTGTTCGAATTATTAGTGGCTCATGGAGAGGTAGAAAGCTGCCTGTTCATGATTTAGAAGGATTACGCCCAACCATTGACCGAGTAAAAGAAACACTCTTTAACTGGGTGGCTCAAGATATCCCACATTCAACTTGCTTGGATGTATTTGCCGGTTCTGGCGGTCTAGGTTTTGAAGCAGCTTCTCGCCAAGCCAAAATGGTGACACTGCTCGAAATGAATCAAAAGGCGGCTAAACAGCTTTCTGATAACGCGAAAGAGCTCAAGGCAGACAACATTAATGTCGTGAATACTGATGCTATCTCTTTCCTTAAGAAACCGGGCACGCCTTACGATATGGTTTTCCTTGATCCACCATTTCGTCAAGGCTTACTGGCAGAAACAGTACAACTGCTTGAGAGTAACGGTTGGCTTGCAGACAATGCCATCATTTACGTCGAGACAGAGAAAGAACTGAAACTCGAAGCTATGCCAGAGAACTGGGAATTGCATCGCGACAAGACCACCGGACAGTCAAGCTACCGACTGTTCAATCGAATCACTGAAGAATAGGAGTTATTGAATGAAGTTCTTGCTTCCACTAGCAAAAGCAGCCATCGCCTTTGTTTGGTTTATCTTAATCGTAAATATTTTCTACCCGTTTCCGGGTAATGCTGCGATTGCGCTTTATATCATGACCGCATTCTTGTTCTTCATGCACGGCCTGCAGATGCTGATTTTCATCGGTGCATTCGGCGATAAGATCGAGATGTCACGTTGGGAGAAGTGGTCAATATTGATTTTCGGTGTCTTCGCCTTACTCGATATCCGACGCAAACACATGATGTAATCGAGCTTAAGCCCAGATATAAAACGCTTAGCTACAGAAAACATCATGACAGAAACAGTAGAGACAAAAACGCCGCTCATTTAAGCGGCGTTTTTTTATTCAGCAATGATATTGATGTTAGCCCATGTAGCCTTTCACACCATCGAGGAACATTTGCGTCGACAGCATAACCAACAACAAGCCCATCAAGCGTTCGATGGCTTTAAGACCTCTCTCTCCCAGCACTCGCAGGAAGAAGCCATTAAACATCAGAATAAAGAAGGTAGCACCCCAAGCCAGCATCACTGCGCCTGAAAGCTCTAACATATTGTCAGGGTGCTGTGTCGACAACAGAATCAATGCCGCAATCACTGAAGGGCCAGCAATCATTGGGATCGCCATCGGCACAATAAACGGTTCTTCACCCGCCGCGAGGCCAGTAATACTACCCGCACTTGGGAAAATCATCTTAATCGCGATGATGAATAGAATAATACCGCCAGAGATACTCAAGGTTTCAGGCTGCACGTGCAGGAAGTTCATGATGCTTTGACCAGCAAACAAGAACAACAGCAGGATAACCAGCGCAAACATCAGTTCACGAACAAGAACAATACGGCGACGCTTCGGATCAATATGCTTAAGGATAGAGAGCACGATTGGTAGATTGCCAAGCGGGTCCATAATAAGAAACAGCATGGTTGCTGCAGATAAAATTTCCATAAGTTTGTCTCGAAAAGCGTAAGTGCGCGGAGTATAGCAGCCTCAACATTGATTTTCGAACGCAGTAATAAAAGGATTAACTTATGTAATTAGAAGGGAATTTTGCGAGAGCAAATAGAAAGGAAAAAGGAAAAAGAGAATTTAAAGAGTGAAGCCGAAACGTCGCATCCACTCTTCTTATCGATAAAAGCCAAAAGGCTCTAAAAACCAAATCTCTGGGAATTAGTGGTTACACACACGTTCGCGATTAGTGCAAAGCTTGTCATCAATAACCACGACCTTTTCCATCTTCAGGAAAAACTTCAGCAATCCATCTAAATCCAGACCGTTCAGCTTACACGTATGAAAACGCGCTTCTGCGCCATAAGTTTGAGCGAGTTCTTGCGTCAACTCTTCACGAGTCAGTGGCTTTTCACTCAGTAGGTTTAAAACGTTGTGTGCATGAATTTCGGTAGTCATAACTCAATCTCATGTTTAATGAAGTAGACGTAGAGTACCTACTTTCATCTGAGCTGCCTTGATGTAGCTCAGAGTTAAGCGAGCTCTACTCTAAATGGTAAGGGAAGCAACAATGAGAGCGTGCGCCAGAAAGTAGCTGCCCGTCACCCAAAAGTAGGCACCCTTAATTGGGCTACGATAGAAATTTAGCGCGTACGCCAATGCTGAAAGCAGCAACACGGCACAACCGGCAAAACCGACCGCATGCGACAGTTGAGGATCAAGCAACCAGAGCTCACCAGAAGCCCATGCAAGCTGAATAAGCACGATACCCATGATAACGACAGGAAAGACGAGTTTGTCTAAGCGAGGTAGAAGTAAGAAGAAAGCAACAACGCAAGCTGCCAATAACAGCGCGAACAACCACCAAACCATTTCACCTGATAGCTGTAACCAAAAAGCTTTGCTGTAACAGAGTTGAGCCAATAAGAAGCAGACAAAATGCAGAGGGCGTTTTTGAGTGAGAGTATGAAGCACATCTGCGATCGCAGAGATAGCCAACCCCGCAACTATCCAATAGGTAAAGTCAGCCACAACCGACTGAGTTAAAGCAATTGTCGCTAATAATACAAAGGTAAATACCTTATACGATAAGGCCTGACCGATATGTCCATGTTTCGTTCCTGCTATTGCTCCGATACCAGATAAGGAAACCGCTAACCAACTCCACATACCACTTGCCCTATTGCTTTAAATCGTCGCCAGTCTAGGCACACGAGTGTTGATGTAAAGCCTCAGCCCCTCAAAATTGGATCTTGATTACGCTTCCACTAAAAAGAGTCTCTTTAGATTGAAGTCGTAACAATTACCACCATGACAATGGCCATTCGTTTAAAACTAGAACGAATCATCATAAAACCCATTCAAACTGGCATTAGAGTCGCCATACTTGAATTTTGGCCAATTCTAACCTATCGACCCCACCAAAACCGGCCTAATTCCGTAAAATACCACACTTTAAAAATTAAAATAACCACATTTAAAGTAAATAATAACAATAACTTAAGTAAACAAACTCAAGATTAATAGGAAAATAAAAACGCCAACCAAGCCTAGACTTGTAAAGTAGCCAGTTTTCTTTTTTAACGCCCAGTTTTGTCAGGTTATTTCAAGCCTCCGGTAAAAATCGCCACAAAAACCAAGCCGAAAACTTAAAAAACCAACCAAAACCAACCTAGCCACCACCAACCTCTATTAATACAGTTTAACAACCTTTAACAATATAAATTACACAAAACAACCATTACAAAACAACAAGTTAAATCAAATTAGAACAAACATAAATCACAACGAACAAATTAAGAACACACCATAAAACACAGTTAAACACTGCCAAACAAGCCAAAAACTCATAGTTTTCTACTACTTTTAAAGCTTTCGAAAGTAATTCTTGATCTAAGGCCATAAGTAGTGCTATTCTTTAAAACATAGCGAGAGACAACCAAATTTAGGAGTAGTGTTATGATTTCATCTTCGCAAAGACAAGGACTTGTAATGATCGCGGTAGTTGTAGGTCTAATGACACTACCGATGATGTACTAAGCAAGTTACAGATAAAAAAAGGGACGCCATGAGCGTCCCTTTTTTTGTTCAATTTTTTCACTTCGAAAACAGATGCAGTGTTAGCACATCCCAGTTCGCATAATAGAAACCTGCGGCAGCTAAAGTCATTGCCATCATCAGTAAGATCGCAACTCGCCAGATAAAACGACCACTACGTGGAGTCAGCTCCTTCTCACAGTCGTTACACATCATGATGAACTTATGTTGGTCTTCCAACTTAGCCTCATGTTCATTGACTACCTTATTACGACACGTTGCGATATAGCGCAGCTTGCTCACCATATCGTGCGGTAGCCTTTCTTCACAGCTTGTTACAAGCTCATGCAATCCTTCGCCTTCGGCATGATATTGAAGCCTCAATAATTTCTCTATATTGCGAGTTCTTGTCACCACTTTTTCAATATCGGTCATCTTAGCCCTCCCACTCCACACTATAATTCTAGTCGAGCATTTCCCTATTCTTATACAAAATCACTGTTATTTACGAGAGAAAGAGACAATAAATAACAATGCTTTATCCCAAACTGACCATTAAATGTGATGTCTGCCGAAAAATAATCAGCTTGGCTTACAACAGTTCACGAATAACGGCTTTAAACACATATCCCTATTGCCTGAAAGACTAGAATAACCATCACGACTACATGGAGGTTATATGCCTAATTCACTCTTTTTTGCCATCTTTGCTCTCGCTGCTCTAGCGGCTTGGGTATTTATTGGTTTCTATCGAAAACACTCGCAAGGTGAAAATGCGCCAGAGAAGAAAGTGAATGTCACGGTGTTAGACAAACAATCGATCGACCTTCCTGACGCAGAACCGGGCCAAGAAGATCAAGAGTACTGGATTTACGTTCAACGTGGTGTGGTTGGTCCGAAGCGAGAATTCCAAGTCGGCATCCACTATTTCCACGCCCTTAACCCTGGCGACAAAGGAACCTTAACCTACCAAGGCGATAAGTTCTTACACTTTGCGTTGAAGCGCTAAACGTCAGCCGCTTCAACTGTCGTCCCTAAGCAATCCATCAGAAAGCCTTAGCAATCACCGCTAAGGCAATAACCAACGCGTTTTCTCTGACTTAGACACCAACCAGCTCATCCATAATGCGCCAGCTCCGCTGATCACAATCCATAATGGAATAACCCATGCCGGATGTCCTTGGTACCAACCAAACTCTTTCATCGGCCACAAGAAAATCGGGTGCAGCAGGTAAATACCTAAGCTGTGCTTACTGATAAAGCCAACCACTTGGTTACTCTTCTCAGACAGGCCTTCACCATAGTAACGGCATACCATGAACACCATGCTCGCCGCTAATACGGTATTCAACGTTTTGTAAGATAGCCAGCGCCCTACCGTGTACTCTTCTGCTACCAAGCTTGCATCAACCACCATGTAAACCGTGGTTAGTAACGCTAGCCCACCCAGTAACACACTCACGCCAACGGTCATCTTGTTAAGTGGCACAATCTTATACAGCAAGTAACCCAATGGTAAGTAACCGGTGTACAACCACAATTCGTGACTCCAAGGGCCATCGATTTTCAGTAAGAACAGCAATGTTGTGAACAACCATACCGCCGTAAAGGCATAGACCGATCTATCACCGTACTTTCTAACCATGATCTGCAAGAACGGAATCACAAAATAGAGTGGGATGAAGTAATAGAAGAAACCAAGGTGGTAATAGGTGTAATGATGGTAGCTATTAAGTAGCACATCCCAACTGACGTCGGCATCAAAGCCCATTGCCGACCAACCCGACAGATAGGTATAGAAAAGCGACCAGACAATGAAAGGGATCAGTACCTTGCCCAGACGACGCTTGAGGTAGTATTTGGCGTCAAACGGGCGCTGATCACTGAGCATCAGTGCACCAGTAATCAAGATGAACACCGGCACCGCCCAACGACTGAAACCGTTCACCGTAATGGCGGTCAGCCACTCACCGAAAGGAATAGTGCCTAATTCATTCCGATAAGGCGCCAAAACATGAATCGCGATAACTGCTATGGCCGCAACACATCGTGCTAAATCAAAAAAGAGAATTCGCTGCTTCATGTAAATGCCTGATTAATATTCAATCATTCTACTATAGCAATAAAAAAGCTGACTGGAATAAATACCAAGTCAGCTTAGTGTTAAAGGAGAGGCTTATCGCGAATTTAGCTCATACGAATTTAGCTCGTGCTGCTGAAGCTTATGCTGCTGAGATTTGCGGCACTTTAGGTAAACGGAGAGAGATCACCGTCGTTATCGCTAAGAACGCAAAAGATACCCACAGACACGCAGACAAACCGGCCATTTGGAATACCAAGCCCGACAATATCGTGCCAATCAAACGGCCCATCGCGTTTGCCATGTAGTAGAAACCGACATCAAGAGAAACGCCATCACCTTTCGCATAACTCACAATAAGGTATGAGTGCAGCGATGAATTCACCGCAAAGATGGCACCAAACACCATCAAGCCACCGATAATAACGAACTCGGGTTGCCAGCCAATTTGCACCGCATAGGCAATACCTGCAGTCACGATAGCCAACGCCCCCGCCCATAATAGCGCTGCATGTCCATCAGGCACCTTGCCTTGTGCTTTACCAGTAATCTTGGGTGCAATGCCCTGCACAAAGCCGTATGCGATGGTCCAAGCCGCTAAAAAGCCACCCACCCATGAGTGATCCCACCCAAACACGCTGCCTAGGTAAATCGGCAAAGCAATCACAAACCACACATCACGAGCGCCAAACAGGAACATACGTGCTGCGGATAGGATGTTGATGGATTCAGACTTAGAGAAGATCTGTTTAAACTTAGGTTTAGTTTTCGCTTTACCCATGTCCGCTTCTAAGCTCAACACACTGCCAACGAAGACCAATGCCAACACGGCAGCCATCGCAAGCACAGCGTATTGGAAGCCAATCGTTGAAAGTAGTAAACCACCAATAAAGAAGCCTGCCCCTTTAAGCGCATTCTTAGATCCGGTCAGAATCGCAATCCACTTATAAAGCGCGCCTTGTTGTTCATCAGGAACCAGAGTCTTAATCGAGCTCTTGGCACTCATCTTATTGAGGTCTTTAGCGATACCAGACAAGGCTTGCGCCGCCATGACCCAAGGAATGGTCAGCATTGCCGTTGGCACCGCGAGCATACCCAAGGCGACGACTTGCATGCCTAACCCAATGTTCATGGTCTTATTGAGGCCAAGACGCGCCCCTAACCAGCCACCGATTAGGTTAGTCACCACACCAAAGAATTCATAGAAAAGGAACAGTGAGGCGATTTCTAACGAACTGTAGCCAAGGTCGTAAAAATACAGAACCACCAACATGCGAAGTGCACCATCAGTAATGGTGAAGTTCCAGTAGTTAAAAGTCACCAACATGTATTGGCGAACGCTCTTACTTAGATTTGAAAACATAACGCTATCTCTGCAATCTAAACAAAAAGAGCTTTTGGATCATGATAAGTTCAACACTCCAGATACCAAAAGCTCCCTGTCTAACACTGATGACTATTAGCTATTCGCTACGCCATTAATGTATTCAACCTGGATAGGTTTAGTGAAGGCACCTGGACGCAGTGCCTGCACCTCTTGAACTACCTTGCTCAAATCCCAGCCTTTTTCTAACAGTAGGTGAGCTGCGAACAAACCAGTGCGACCAGAGCCGCCCATACAATGCATTGCAACCTTGCCGCCGTTATCGACGATGTTATGTAGCTCAGGGCTAGCTGCTTGCCACTTCGCAGCAAAACCAGCACCCGGTGCACAGTCGTCTTCAATTTCGATCTGGAACCATTGCATACCTAACGCACGTGTTTTTTCACCAAGTGCCGCCACGTCTTTGCTTGCAAGCTCATGGTCATCAAGTGCTGTCACGATAGCTTCAACGCCTTGCTCTTTTAGCTGAGCCAGTGATGCATCAAGCGTTGCTTCTTTTGTGCCTGGGCACGGAGTAAGCACTAGCGCACCTTGCTCTAGGTCTAGTTGCCATGTTGGATGTATCATTATATCTTCTCCAGATTCTTATTAAGCAAGGCCAACGGTACGAACAAGCTCAGCGGTACGTGTTGCGTAACCCATCTCATTGTCGTACCAAGCGTAGATCTTAACCATGCGCTTACCGACCAACATCGTTGATAGTGCATCCACGATTGTTGAGCGTTGGTCGCCTTTGTAATCGATAGAAACCAGTGGACGCTCTTCAAAGCCAAGAATACCTTTTAGTTCATTCTGAGACGCTTCTTTCAGCATCGCGTTAACTTCTTCTGCCGTGGTGTCTTGCTTCACTTCGAAGATGATGTCTGTCAGAGAAGCGTTCGCTAGCGGTACACGAACTGCGTGGCCGTTGATGCGGTTTTCTAGCTCAGGGAAGATCTCAACAATCGCTTTGGCGCTGCCCGTCGTTGTTGGGATAAGACTCATGCCACATGCACGTGCGCGGCGTAAGTCTTTGTGCGGCGCATCAAGAATAGTTTGCGTGTTAGTTAAATCGTGAATAGTGGTGAAGGCTGCGTTCTCGATACCAAGCTTCTCGTTGATCACCTTAACCACTGGCGCGATACAGTTCGTTGTACAAGACGCTGCCGTTACGATTTTGTGTACCGCAGGGTCGAAGATATTGTCATTCACACCAACAACGATGTTTGCGATGCCTTCTTCTTTCACTGGCGCCGATACCACAACACGTTTCACGCCCTGCTCTAGGTATTTGTTTAGGAAAGAGGTCTTACGGTGAACACCTGTCGCTTCGATAACCACATCACAACCAGACCAGTCGATCGCATCGATGTCGCGCTCTTGTGTGGTCTTGATGCGCTGGCCATTAATGATCATCTCATCGCCTTCTGCAGTTACTTCGTGGTGAAAGCGACCTTGAACTGAATCAAATTCTAGAAGGTGGGCCAGTGTTGTTGTGTCGCCAGCAACATCGTTAATTTGAACAAATTCTAGCTCATCCCAATCGAATGCTGCGCGAAGTGCTAGACGGCCGATACGACCAAAACCATTAATACCTACTTTGACTGTCATTTTCTGTTCTCTCAGTTAATTGCCTTCATATTTGAAGCCGCAGCGTTGTTGACTACGTTCACTTACCGGAGCGCCGGCCGCCCTAATTACATAGAGCCACTATGCTCATAGGGATAAGTTCACTTGTCGCCTAGCTGCAACTACAACTATTTCGGCATTAAGTTTTAATGTATTTAAACGCAACATACTGGGCGTGAGTTCATCGACTCTAAGCGCTCAATATCTTGCTGGTATTCAGTTTTCAAACAGTTCGATGCAATAAGGTCGTCAATTAACTTTAGCATCCAACCTGGTAAATCTTGTGACAGGCGGTAAAACACCCACTGCCCCTGGCGAACATCAATCAAAACACCGTTTGAACGCAGCTGCGCAAGATGGCGTGAAACCTTTGGCTGACTTTCTTGCAATGCCTGAGTCAACTCACCAACCGATAAGCACTCATTGCGAACTATCAACATTAAGCAACGCACTCGCGTTTCATCGGACAGTAATTTAAAAAATTGGTGAGGAAGCATAAAAACATACTCATATATGGATATGCACATATCTTAGATATAAAAAAACGCACGTCAAGGCGTGCGTTTCAATTGTCATAAAAGTTTAACGAAGAAATATCAGAGCTTGTTGGTCACGGTATGGCTCCAACGGCGCGCTTCAGTAAGCTCCGTTTTAACCTGATCCACGCTTAATCCTAAATCGGCGCAGTGCTCATCAATCTGTTGCCAATCGGCATGCTCAAAGCTCTCTTCAAGTGCGAGCAAGGTACCATATGGCCCTTCTCTACGTAATAGAGCAACCTTGATACTTTTACACAGCGGCAACTGCTCGACTAAGTTCTCTAACGACAAGTCCAACAGAGCACCCAACAAGGAGAATAAGCCAATCATAAAGGCCTGTTCTCTATACCCTTCAAATGCCTGATAGCGAGACATACGCTGACAAAACTGAGCACGCTGTAGGGACAATCCATACAGCTCTTTCGGCTTTTTATCAGAGACATAAGAGGCGACGGCTAACGACACAAACATTTTCAGTTTCTCTTGACCTAGATACACCAAAGCCTGACGAAAAGAAGAGATGGTCACTTCAAGGCGCGGCGACATAGTATTCACAAAACGCAGCAGCTTATATGAGAGCGCCACATCTTTCGCGACAATGCTCTCCACCCGTTGAAAGTCCACATCGGGCTTACACACTTCTTGAAACAGCTCCATAGCAATCACTTGCTCAGGGCTAATGTATTTACTCTTGATGATTTCCGGTTTATTGAAAAAGTAACCTTGGAAAAACTTAAAGCCAGCCTCTTTGGCTTGCTGGAATTCTTGTTCGGTCTCAACGCGCTCCGCCAAAAAGCTAAACTTTTTCCCTTGATGCGCCCTAACCAAATCACACGCTTCATCCAAACCCATCTGCATAATATCGAGCTTTACGATATGCGTGTATTTAAGGAAACGTTCCCATTCTGGGGTCGAAGTAAAATCATCTAGGGCAATCATGTAACCCGCTTGGTAAAGGTCTTTAACCGCTTCCAACAATTCATCTGTTGGTTTACAGGTTTCCAGAATCTCTACCACCACCTTATCTTTCGGCAAACTTAAGGGCAGTCGACGAATCAAACTTTGATAAGGGAAGTTGATAAAGCAGCGTGAAGATGGAATAGAAGGGTTAAGACCAACAGACAAGAAGTTCTCAACAATCAGACGATACGTTGCTCGATTAGACTCAATATGCGCTGGGTACGCATTCTTTTCTCCATCGCGAAATAACAACTCATAGCCGAGTGTATTCCTCTTGCGATTTAAGATAGGTTGTCGAGCAACGTATGTAGCGGTCATTTCTTGATAACTCTGATTGGTTTAACTATAACTCAGTCGCTTAATCTAAGCTTTCGCGGCAGCTAGCAAAGCACCGCAGCCCATGAACATACCACCAAATATTTTATTTATCTTACCCATTATGCGATCAGAGCGAATAAAACGTCCCATTTGTGACGCTAATGAGGTGTAACCCAACATAACAACGCTATCAATGAATACTGTCGTCACACCTAGCACTAATAACTGAGGTGCTTGAGGTTGTGTAGGGTCAATAAACTGAGGAAACAAAGCCACCAAAAACACGATTGATTTCGGGTTAGTTAGGTTGATAAGCACAGCGTTTCTCAGCAGTTTGCCACTCGACAGAGTAGAGCTTTCTTCAGATGCTACTAGGCTCGAGCTATCACGCCACTTTTGAATACCTAACCAAAGTAAGTACACCACGCCGACCCACTTAATGATGGTGAACGCCAACGCAGACTTAGCAACGAGTGCACCGATACCCGCGCCCACCAGCATAATGTGAAACGCAAGACCAAGCTGTAACCCAACAATTGATGCGAGTGACTTTTTAGTGCCATAGCTAAGCCCATTACTGATTGAGTTAACGGTACCCGAGCCCGGAGCCAAGCTAAACAAAATCGCTGTGACAACATAAGCAAGCCAGACATGAGTATCCATTTGCATTTCCTTACTAGTTCTTTAATCTAACAACATTAGTAGCAATAAAGCTCTCACACGCATCAGTTCAGGTAATTTCCCATGGAAAACCACAGCGAAGCCACCTTCCCTTACACTCAAGAACCTCAGTTCGATCATGCGATTAAACACCCGATCAACGCTCTTTGGCAACAAAGAAAAGAGGGGTATTTAACATCGTCTGGTAAAAAGAAACTGTACTGGTGCAGCCTCACCTCAGAAAAGCACAGCAAAGCTATTGTGATTTCAAATGGCCGTATCGAATGCTGCCAAAAATACCAAGAAATCTTTTATGATTTTTATCAACAAGGCTATGACGTTTATTCATTTGACCACCGAGGTCAAGGCCAGTCTGAACGTATGGTAACAGACTCTGACATTGGTCACATTCATGAGTTTGATGATTATGCATCTGACATGTCTGACGTCATTGCCAGTTTTGATCTCAGTAAGTATTCCAATCGCTACCTGCTCGCACACTCAATGGGCAGCACCATTGCCACTCGCTACCTACAAACCCATCCAGACCACCCGTTTGATAAGGTGACTCTGTGCGCTCCGATGTTTGGTATCAATACCGAGTGGTACCTGAAACCTATCGCGATGATCGTTGGACAAGTGCTTACCGCTTTTTATGCCAAGCCAACTTACGCGCCGGGCCAGCAAGCATATTATTCGAAGCCTTTTGAAAACAACTTACTGAGCCACAGTAAGGTTCGCTATCAGTGGTTCCGCCGCTTATATGACGAGTCTCCATCTTTGCAGGTGGGTGGACCAAGCACGCGTTGGGTGTGGCAAGGGTTAATGGCCGCCAAGCAAGCAATTCAACAAACTCGTCAAATCAAGATCCCTCTGCTATTGATTCAAGCTGGGGATGAAAAGATTGTCAGTAACAGTGCTCAAGTAAAGTTCATCTCTAAGCTGAAGAAAACCAACTCTGATTGTCAGTTTAAGTTGATTGAGGGTTCTAGGCATGAGGTGTTGTTTGAGCAGGATGAATATCGCAATCAAACACTGGATGCGATCAATCAGTTTTTCGCCTAGAGCTAATAGGCTAAGCAACCTACCAAGAAAATAAGCGCTAAAGAGGAAGAGAAGTAAGTGAGCTTTGCCCTCTTTTCTTGCATGAATTTGGCATACAATTTCTACCTAGAGATATTGTAGTTAAAACGATTCTAGCGCTGGCTAGCGTCAATATTGGTTAAGCATTTTGCAATGAGGGTTAAATGAGTATTCCTGCACTAAAAGATTCCGTGAAAATTGTTGCTTCTGATTTAGATGGTACGCTTTTGGCTCCCAACCATCAGCTAAGCGACTTTACCAAGCTAACGCTTAAGAAATTACACGACCAAGGTTATACCTTCATCTTCGCTACGGGTCGTCACCACGTCGATGTGGCGGGTATTCGTCAGATAGCAGGTATTCCGGCGTACATGATCACTTCAAACGGTGCACGCGTGCATGACCAAAACGATCAACTGATGTATAGCCAGAACGTACCTCAGGAACTCGTTCAGCCAGTTATTGATATTGTGCGCCAAGATCCAAACCTCTTTATTCACATGTACCAGAATGAAGATTGGTTACTAGACCGTGAAGATGAAATGTTGGCTAAATTCCACAGTGAGTCTGGCTTTAGCTACAAGCGCTTTGAAGCTGAAAACGCACCAAGCGAAGGCATCGCGAAAGTCTTCTTCACACATCCAGAACAAGACCACGAATATCTCGTCACGTTTGAACAAAAGCTAAGAGATGCTTTTGGCGACAAACTGAACATCGCCTTCTCTACACCTTGGTGTCTGGAAGTGATGGCAGCTGAAGTCTCTAAAGGCCACGCTCTAGACGCTGTTGCAAAATCACTAAACCTGACTCTGGATAACTGTGTTGCCTTTGGTGATGGCATGAACGACGCTGAAATGCTGGCTATGGCGGGTAAAGGTCTAATCATGGGTACATCACATGAGAAAGTGATGAAAGCACTACCTGACAATGAAGTGATTGGCAGTAACGCAGACGATGCCGTTGCTCACTACCTAGAAAAGCATCTGCTCTAATCTCGCTCGTTGAACAGATCTGAATAAATAAAAAGGCAGCCAACTGGCTGCCTTTTTTGAACCTTACGTAAAAAGCTCTCTCTAACGCTATCGAGAACCTAACACTTCTTTGCTTAAGATTGCCTGCCACTCTTGTTCGGTAACCGGCATGATCGATAAGCGATTACCGCGTTTCACCAAGGGCATTTCGGAGAGTTCAGGCATGGCTTTAAGCGTAACCAAAGGAATCAAGCGCTCAGTCACTCGCACAAACTCGACATCCACCATGATCCAGCGTGGGTTATCGGGTGAAGACTTAGGATCGTAGTAATCACTCTCAGGGTCGAACTGAAAGTGGTCTGGGTAGGCTTCTCTGGTTACTTTAGCGATCCCCGCTACGCCAACTTTTTTACATGATGAGTGGTATATCATCACCAGATCGCCAAGCTTGACGTCATCACGCATCATGTTTCGAGCCTGATAGTTGCGTACACCCTCCCAACAAGAGGTTTTTTGTACTCTAAGAGTCTGAATAGAGAAGGTGTCGGGTTCTGTTTTAAATAACCAATATGCCATAATAAATCCAATTAACGGTTGCTCCGAGGAAGATATAACATGAAGGTAATGAAAAACCCAGTGACATGGCTAGTCGCGTTCGCTCTACAAGGCTGTGTTACGGCACCTGATACGCCGCAACAACCTGAACAGCCCCCAGCAAACTTGGATGAGCCACTGAGCATTCAACCGCAAACCTTCATCATGCGTGGTCAGGTGGTGGTTGGCCATGAAAGCCGAACCTTCACTCCTTGCGGTAGCCAACAACAATACTGGTTAGACTTATCCCCAGAGTTAGCGTTAGAAGCACAAGGGCTCTCAACGAGACCTTACCAAGCCTTATATGGCGAGCTGATTGGTCACCTAACCGTGCCGAGCCAAACGGGTTATAACGCAGATTTCACAGCGCGTTTCGTGGTTGACCAAGTGAACATCCTAACCGCAGCAAACCCTGATCGTTGTGACCAACCCCTGCGTTCAACACGTGTATTCGGCAATGAACCCTTCTGGTCAGCAAGCTTCGATAAAGACCAGCTCAAATACACTAAGATGGGCGAACAGCCACAGATCCTCGATATTGAATCAAGCCGCACCACACCAAGCAGTCGTGATTACCAATTAGAAGGTAAAGCAGCGCAAGGCAAACTCAACCTTACAAAAGAGAGTTGCAGCGACGGCATGAGCGATTCTATCTATGGATGGCATGCCAAGCTTAACCTCAATGACAGTAACTATAATGGCTGTGCAACGGTTTCTAACCAAGATCCAACATTGGACTGGAGCGGACTCTACTTCGCTAGCTCAACGCAGAACACTGGATTCTCTATCAACCTTGAGCTCAACGATGACCACAGCGCCATTACGACATACTCGTACAGCAATGGAGACCCTTCTATTGTTGAACAAGGCTTCTGGCAGCAACTGAACCAAAATCAGGTACAAGTGGTTATGACTCGCCACCAGCAACAGTATTTGATCTCCGAGCGCATCTTCACGCTCGATAACGGCAAGCTGGTCGCTGAAAAAGAGAAAGTGGGCAACGTTGTCTACCCGATTGCCAATGGCGGTCTGGTGCTATTCGAAGCTAAGAATGCACAAGCGCAAGTAAACACCACCGCTAACGTTGATCTAACCGCAAAGCAGGTGAACTCCAGCGATCAACTTGATCAAAAAGTCGACCAAACGATCCGCGAATACTTTAAGATCAATAACACCTCACCAGACAATACTAAGTACCGCTGGTTAACCTACGACTTAAATGGCGATGGTAAGGAAGAACTGTTTGCCCAGCTCGACTGGTGTGGTTCTGGTGGCTGTACACTGCTGATTTTCGAAAACCATCAAGATAACTGGCGCTTCAATAGCCGAGTGACACTGGTTAAGGGCGACATACGCTTAGGTAAATCGCAAAACCACGGCTGGCAGGATCTGATCTTCAATGTCAGTGGCGGCGGTGCAACACCTGCAAAACACACACTGTCATACTCTGGAGTGAGTTACCCACTTAACCCAAGTGTTGCTCCAGTTGCAGATGATGCTGATATCAGCGACGTGGTTTTGTTTGCTGATGGTGTATCACCTGCACAAAGTGGAGCTAAGCTGTAAAGATGAGTAACCAACAAGCTTGCCATGGTTGTGGCTTCACTCACCAGTGCGTTTGTCATCTCATACCGACGGTTGAAAGCCAAACCGATCTTGTCCTACTGACTCATGAGAATGAGCTGTCACGAGACACCAACACCGGAAAGTTGCTTCAGCAATCCCTTGAGCAGTGTCAGTCCATTGTGTGGCAAAGGAAAACACCACCAGCTGAGCTAATGGCGCTGCTTGAAGATGAAACACGACAACCGTTTCTTTTATTCCCGAGTGATCAAAGCATCGAGTGTCAGCAAGCAGTGATGACCCAAGCCATGAGTCGAAAACCGCTATTCATTATCTTGGATGGCACATGGCAAGAAGCGAAGAAGATGCTTAACAAGAGCTCGTGGTTACAAGCTGTCCCACAAGTTCACCTCGACATCACCAGCGAATCCTCTTACACCTTGCGCCGCAATCAAGACAGTGGCCATCTGTGTACTTGCGAAGTGGGTATTGAGTTACTCAAATCTTTAGGTGAAAGCGAACCTGCCAAGCTCATTGATGACTACTACCAACAGTATCTAAAAGTATTCCACGCCGACAAATGTGGCCACGCTCTCAAATAGATCAAGCAGGAGCGCGAGAAGGCAATAAGCACATTTCAGGACGGGACAGATACTAAAAACAAAAAGGGTGAGCCATAAGCTCACCCTTTTCACATTGTACTTTAATCTATTGAACCATTTAGTGTTTCACGTGAAACGCACACTCTAGCTGTTCGTTGAAAAGAGATTTTACTCTCCCTATCAGAATAAGCGCTGAGGTTGACCGAAGTAGTAACCCTGCAGGTAATCGACACCCATATCCTCTGCGATTCGACACACCTGTTCATTATGTACGAACTCCGCCACCGTCTTAGCATTCAGAATCTGACATAAGCTCACCAGCTGTTGGGCTATCTTGCGTTGCTTTTTATCCTTATCGATATTGCGAATTAAACTGCCATCAAGCTTTATCACTTGTGGTTCCAGTTTCAAGATCTCATCAATGTTCGAGTAGCCCGAACCAAAGTCATCGACAATAATATTCACACCAAGATCTCGGAAGTGATTACACACCTCGATCAAGCGACCGTAATCCTGAATTTGTTCCGTTTCTAACACCTCCAAGCCAATACGCTGTGGGTGACTGATTTTCTTGATCGCTTGTTCAAGGTGAAGAATGGTTTTCTCATTGCTGAAATCTTGTGGCGCTAAATTAATTGAGAACGAATCGGTTCGCTGACTCATAAAATCGAAGGTGCGCGTTATCATCTGACGACTGAGGCGTGTATAGAGATGGGTTCCTTCAATGATTGGCAAGAACTTACCCGGTGCAATTAACTGACCGTCCTCTTCAATTCGAACCAAACACTCGTAGCTCTCTACCTGATGACTGTGTGCTGAAACTATGGGCTGAGAGCACGCCACAATATTCTGATTAAGCACCGCGCGACTCACGCACGACAGCCAACCAAGTTGCTCTTGGCGATGCTTCTCCAATTGAATGAGTGCCTTGGCGCTCACTAGGTGCTTGTTCTGGCTGACAGCGCTGCGCCTCGCATCAATCGCCTTCAACAATAAGTCATCAATAGAGGTAGTCGGGAAATCTCGACGGCTGGCGATACCCGCACAGATAGACACCGACAAGTAATCAATATCGGGTAAACCGGTAGGCTCAAAATTCACATGCTCGGTTTGATCGGCAAATTCCGAGAATCGCTGGTGGATATGTTCTTGGCTCGCCCAACTATCAAACACCACCGCCCACTCACCAATACCGATACTGTAGAGCTGACAGCCCTCATCAAAGAACTGCCACAGCGCCTTTTGAAAGTACTCACTCAAATCATGCAGAAGCTTGTCACCCACTCGATAGCCGTACTTCTCATTGATCTGACCAAAGGTCGTGACCTTCAAAGCTAGCAAGTGGCTATCACTGCTCATTTTCGACAGCTTCTCACGCAACACACTTCGATTGGGTAAGCCAGTACGGTGATCAATTCGGTAGCTTGCCGTCAATGCAGTGGCTTGCTGCTGAATCTTACTCGCCATACTGTTGTTCATGTCATCGACATCAAGCAGTGCATTTCGGATCAATGAAAACAGAGGGGATATGTTGGTCGCGGGTTGCGTCTCTAATGGCAATACCGCCTTACCCTCGCCTTCTCTAAGCGCAAGATAAGTGAGGCTATGGTGCAAGATTCGCTGTTGGCCATTCTCTTGATAAAGTTCTCCCATGCAGTAAACGCCATAGCTGTCGGCCAATTTTTGGAAAACCTCAACCTCTTGGTTGCCATCAATAAAGTCGATACGAGATGTACAGTTATAAATGAAGAACTGTTCTGGCCTATGAGAGGCGATCTGCTGCACGCCCAGTCGTATCTGCTCTAAGGTCAGTGATGGATGGTCATAACAAAACCGGACCTCATCGCCCACTTGGAACAGGCCGCTGAATTCTATCTCTCCACTTTCCGTTACCTTGAGCGGTAAGTGAATGTTTTGCTCTTTCGGGTCACCGACCATCAAGGGAAAGTTATGCAGTTGCTCAAAAGGCACTTCGAGGCCATCAGCGAGGTAACGATTGTAGAGTTCGCGAACAGGCATCCCATCCAGTTCCAACAACCGGTTCTCTTGAGCACCTGTCACTCGAAAAGTTCGACCAATCGGATTCCATTCAGTGTAGTAACCCTTAGCGATGGAGAGCTCAACACTGTGCAGCGCCAACATCACATAGGCATTTTCATAGCAAATGCCGTCTAACATCACCCATCGCCCATTATCTGTGATGGTCGATGCACCGCCACAGATCGGTAATGAATACATCGACTGCTCAAACGCTGAAAATAGATCTCGGTTATTTATCTGCAAGCGGTCTGCGAAACAGATGATGCTTTGAGTATTATCATTGCACTCAAGCTGTTGCCACATAGCGTGGCTATCGAGCAATGGTTGTTCGCTATATTCGACAACACCACAAGAGTAAGACGTCGCGTCAAAGCGGGTAACAATCAGATAAAGACCTTGGTGCAGGATGACACCTTGACTAATGTAGTGGTTAGCACTGCAACCAATCAATTTGGCATTGGGAAAAGTCGATTGAATCACTTGACAGGCAGCCAAAACAGAACCTTTCTCGAAAGACGAAAACACCTGAATCAGTAGGCTTTCATGTTGATGAAAATCTATCTTTTCCAATTCACGTTGGGTTTGCTCAATGTCTTGTATCAGGAGAGAAGTCGACTGCATATTCACATTAATCGTTACGTTAATGATTTATTATTGTGCTTATTATAGATAAGGCTTGCACGGAATACTTGCGATCGCGTTATGAATAATGTGACCTTAGTTAGACATCATTCATTCCGCCAAAAAGCAGTCATTAATGGCGGCGCAGTACTTTTATAGCCAGTCGTTACACAATGCGGGAAGCTTTAACTGCTAAAACAGTCGCTTAGGCTCACCGAAGTAGTAACCCTGCAGATAATCGACACCCATTTGCTCTGCTATCTCACAAACCTGTTGGTTATGGACAAATTCAGCGACCGTTTTGGCATTGAACACTTGGCACAAACGAATCAACTGAGAGGCTATGTTTCTTTGTTTTTGATCTTTGTCGATATTACGAATCAAGCTACCGTCGAGCTTAATGATCTGTGGCTCAAGCTTAATGATTTCCTCGATGTTGGAGTAACCAGAGCCAAAGTCATCAACAATGATTCTCGCCCCAAGCGCACGGAAGTGATCACACACCTCAATCATGCGGCCATAATCTTTAATCTGTTCAGACTCGAGAACTTCTAAACCAAGTCGAGTAGGATCGTTCATACCACTGATCGCAGCCTCAAGGACCTCGAGCGTCTTATCGCTCAACAAATCTTGTGGGGATAGATTGATAGAAAATGAGCTCTGCTTATCCGCCATATAGCCAATAGTGCTCTTAATCATGTGTCGACTAAGGCGCGTGTAAAGATGGGTGTCAGCAATGATAGGTAAGAACTTTCCTGGTGGCACAATAGTACCGTCCGACTCCATGATTCTGACCAAACACTCTTGGCCAATCATTTCGTGCGTAACCGACTCCACAATCGGCTGGGAATAGGTGATGATGTTCTGATCTAGAATCGCACGACTTACACAACTCAACCAACCGAGTTGCTCTTTGCGGTCCTCTTCGCTCACCTGAATATCTTTGGCATTGGTGATGTGGGTATTGTTACGTACTCCATAGCGTCGAGCTTCGATCGCTTTCAATAAGATCTGGTCACCACTGTCGGTTAAGAAGTCACAACGACTAGCAAAGCCGCCACACAGAGAAACTGACAGGTAATCAATATCAGCCAAACCATATGGCTCAAAATTTATGTGTTCGATGTCATCGGCGAACTCAACGAAACCTTCTTTTATTTTCGTACTACCAACACTAGCATTGAAGATAATCGCCCACTCTCCAACACCAATACTGAATAGCTCTACATTCACGCGAGGCTCTTTAACCACACGAAGCTGTAATCGCTCGATAAAGTGATTAGACAGATCGAGTAGCAGCTGATCCCCCACTTGATAACCATACTTCTCGTTAACCTGATGGAAGTTGGTTAGCTTTAAGGTCAGCAGATGTTCACTGAACAGAATCGTATTGAGGCGCTCTTTCAGTACTATACGGTTCGGCAAACCAGTACGCGAGTCAATGCGATAGCTTTCGGTTAAGCGACGCGCTTGTTGATGGAGTTTCTTTTCCATCTGAGTATTCATACTGTCGAGATCAGCGACTGCATTTCTGACTAGGTTAAGCAATGGCGACACGGTTGAGCCACACTGAAAGTCTTCGCAATGAAACTCTTTAATCTCGTCAGACTCGCGCATAGCGATATAAGTCAAGCTGTGGTGCAGTATCTCTTGGCGGTCTTCATTACGGTATAGCTCCCCCATGCAGTAGGCACCACATGTATTCACTATCCCTTCAAATGGCTTGAGCTCAAGTTTACTGTCGATAAATTCAAGTCGAGATACGCAGTTATAAATGATCACCGATTCAGGCTGATGCATGGCTAGCATCTCGGCACCGTGGTGCACCTTTTCTGCAGTGAGCGATGGGTGGTTATAACAAAACTGCGCCTCTTCACCGACATGCCAAGGGCTATCAAACTCAATACTGCCATCATCATTAATACGTAGCGGCGTCGAGATACCCTTCTTTCTGCCAAGTTCTCGATAAAGTGGAAAGCTCATCAGTTGACTAAAAGGAAGGTCTTTGCCATCCGCAAGGTAATGTTTGAATACTTCAATAGCCGGCTTGTCGTTCAATGCGTATAAGCGATTTCCGATTGCGTGTGTGACTCGTAGCTTCATCCCAATCGGGTTCCACTCAGAGTACGCGTCCGACCAAACCTTCAATCTTGGGTTAGTCAGAGCCACAGCAACACAGGCGTGCTGGTAGGTTTGCTCGTTATACATAACCCAACGGCCAAATTCATTCTCATGGCACAGTCCACCAGCTATCGGCAAGGCGTAAGGCAAATTTTCAAAAGCGCTATAAATAGGATAATCACGCCCTTCAACCTGATCGCACAAGCTGATGACCGTTTTGGTTTCTTCTGTAAGGCGCAGCTGAAAAGCTAAGTCTTGGCTGTCTTGATTTGGATTGCCGGAAAAAGGCTGGACCGCAGAGGTTAGATGGGTTTCGTTGAACTCACTGATGATGACTAAGGTGCATGCACTTTCAAGGCAATTATCACAGATAACATGACGAGCACTCTGGCCAATTAGCGTCGCATTATTTAAACGATTGAGGGCAACAGCCGCGATTTGACGAGCTAGATCTGAAGATTGAGCTGAGAAAATTTGAATAAGGTACTGTTTGCTGTCACACCATTCTCGCTGATCAAATTGAGCTCTAAATAACGCCTCAGTATTTGCGAGAAATGTAAATGTTTGCATGCCAACCCTTGTTCAAAATCGAGTGAAGTAACAACCCGCAACCACTGCTATGACTGAAATGAATCGATAAAAAGTAGTCGCCAATTATCCTAGCCTAATCAGGCTTTTATAGGCGACTAATGTAACAATTCAATAGCATAAATGCGACACAATAAGCTTACCGAGCCATTAAATTAGTCGCATAAGATCGCTAAGTTGGTCTATTTCAACATCAGGGAGCACACTCGCCTTCGGGGAGCGGTATAAATTGGAACCAGTGTCATTAAACCAGCACGCTTGGAAGCCATTTTGCTTGGCTCCATAGACATCCGTTTTGAGGTGATCGCCAACATGAAGAATATTCTCAGCGTCACAACCTAGGTGTTGCTGAGCTTTTTCAAACATATCTGGATAGGGTTTTGCTCTGCCATCAGGGCCGGCTTTAAGGATTAATTGAAAGTACAGCCCTAAGCCAATTTTGTGTGGATCGACATTGCCATTGGTAATCGCAACCAGAGGAATACGTTGGCTAAGTTCAGTCATCACTCGATGCGTTTTTTGAGGGACATCGACTTGATTACGCAACCACAAGGCATGCTCAATGCCCTCTCGAGCCGCTTGCTCTGCTTGCTGCAGAGAGTAACCCAATTGCAGCAAACCACTCTTAATCTGAGTTTCACGCCACACGGTGACATCATGTTTCAAAGCTGGGTTTTCAGATGCGACTTGCTGCTTAATGCCCTGCCACTCTTCAAGCGATAAAGAAGCAGACACTGGGTGCTTTTGATAAAGCCACTGTGCCATCTCTTTCTCAACCTTCATGATCACAGGCCAGTTGTCATACAGGGTGTCATCCAAGTCAAAGGTCATGGCTTTGATGGGCTTTAACCCTCGATAAATTCGCATAGTAAACCCTTTAATCTAATCTTTATTCTTCTTACGAGCTCTCGGGTGAGCCTGATCATAAGCTTGTGCTAAGTGTTGGAAATCTAAGTGGGTATACACTTGGGTCGTCGAGATGTTTTCATGGCCAAGCAACTCTTGCACAGCACGAAGATTTTGGCTCGATTCCAGCACATGCGTTGCAAAGGAGTGACGCAGTTTATGCGGGCTGATGTGGCTCGCGACAGATTGCTTCTTGCCCCACTCTTCCATGCGCTTTTGCACGCTGCGGTGAGAGATACGAGTCCCGAGCTTAGAGACAAACAGCGCGGTTTCACCCGGTGAAGCCAATTCACCACGAACTTTGAGCCATTTATCGACCCACTCTTTAGCTAAACCAGAAAAAGGCGCTTTGCGTTCTTTGTCGCCTTTACCAATCACTCGGATTTCGCCTTGTCGACCCAACACATCTTTCAGATTGATGCCGACCAGTTCTGCCAGTCGTAATCCAGCACCATACATCACCTCCATCATCGCTCGATCACGAATCGACAATGGATCGTCCTCATTCACATCAAGCAGTTGACCCACTTCATCAACATCGAGGTTTTTAGGCAAAGGGCGTTGTTTGCGAGGTGCAGAGACACCTTTGGCTGGATTGGCGGTCATTTCGCCACGCAACACAAGGAAATCAAAGAAGCTGCGCAGTGACGATAAGCGCGTTGCAATGCTGCTCGCTTTCATTCCCTCACGCATGCCTTTACTGGCCAGTTGTCTGACCCACGCCGCATCGACTTGACCCCAATCCTTTAGCCCTAGAGTGACTAAATGACCGGCCATGGTTTCAAGTTGTTGTTTGTAATTACGTTGGGTGTGTAGGCTGAGTCCCTTCTCGCTTCGGAGATATTCATAGAAGCGAGAAAGTGGCTTTTGAAGGCTGTTAGGAAGAGGTATTTTGGGCTCTAGGCTCATTATTTATCTGCCAAGGTAAGGTGTCCGCCAAATGAGCGACAACAAGTGCTAAATGGCGTAAAAAGAGCGTATCCATATGGGGTTGGAAATGTCCGCCATCTTCACTAGAAAAGGCGAGCAAACCCAATGGAGACTGCTTAGCAAGCGGTAGTACTACATAAGAGCCTAGCTCTGGAACTGGATAATCACCAAACAAATCGTGTCTGTCGGCTTTTCTCAAGCGTCCAAGATAAGCATCTTTGCCATTGAAATGGTTAAGCGAAAACTTAGAGTAACCCTCAGCACTCAACTGATAAAAGCCAGATTGCGAAAGAATACGAACATGAGCCTTAAGCCCAAGATCTAACGCTTTTTGTTCAACGGCTTTTATCACCTGCATGAAGTCACTGCATTTCAGCACTTGCGCTTGCAGATCCATAAACTCATAGAAGGTTTTATCGTTATTTGCTGCCAACGACATCAAGCCAGTGATCTCTTCTTCAAGCTCTTCGATTCGATGACGTTGGCGTTTAAGCTGAACCTCAACCAGAGAAACAGCGCCCTGCTCAACGTTATTGATAGCAAGGCGATCAACCAAATCTTTTCGGTCTTGGAAAAAATCTGGGTTATCACGTAAATATTCCGCGACCACTTCTGCGGTGAGTGCGTCGGCTTCAACGTAAGACAAAACCTATCCTTTATTTTTATGAATATATTTGTTTTGGGTCGTTATTAGCAAGAAAGTTGACCATCAAACACATGCGTTGCAGGGCCGGTCATAAACAGAGGTTTACCCGGGCCTTGCCAGCTAATGTGTAAGTCACCGCCTGGTAGACGAACCTTCACATTCTCAGCCAGTAAGCCTTGAGTGATACCCACTGCAACTGCGCCACACGCTCCGCTGCCACATGCCTGAGTTTCACCCGCGCCGCGTTCGTAAACACGTAGACGAACTTCTTCACGGTTAACGACCTGCATAAAGCCAGCATTAACACGCTCAGGGAAACGTTCATGTGATTCAAGTAGTGGGCCTAAGGTGTCCACATCAGCCGTGTCGACGTCATCAACCACGGTAACCACATGTGGGTTACCCATGCTTACCGCACCACAGAATAAGGTGTGTACATCCGTTCTTAGGATATACGTCTTCTCTGGCTGCTTGGCCTTGAATGGAATCTTGCCGGGTTCGAACTCAGGAATGCCCATGTTCACCGTGATCAGGTCATTCTCTTCAATCTTGAGAACCATTTTACCTTTCTTGGTACTCACGTTGATGCTGTACTTATTCGTTAAGCCTTTCATGCGAACGAATCGTGCAAAACAACGTGCACCATTGCCACACTGCTCCACTTCACTGCCATCCGCATTGAATATGCGGTAATGGAAATCAGTTTCTGGATCATAGGGAGCCTCAACCACAAGTAGCTGATCAAAGCCCACGCCAGTGTGACGATCCGCCAAGCGACGGATCAAATCTGGAGAAAAGAAAATATTTTGAGTAATGCAGTCCACGACCATGAAATCATTGCCCAAACCATGCATTTTAGAAAAGTGGAAGTGCATAACGCTTAAAATTACTCCGGAAGAATGTTTTCAAGTTCCCACAGACTCGTAAGCTCTTCACGCTGACGAACCAAGTGAGTTTTATCGCCATCCACCATCACTTCAGCCGCACGCGAACGAGTGTTGTAGTTAGATGACATCGCGAAGCCATAAGCACCCGCTGAACGAACTGCTAGCAGATCACCTTCTTCAAGAACAAGGTCACGATCTTTACCTAGGAAATCGCCTGTCTCACAGATTGGGCCAACCAAATCGTAAGTCACAGTTTCACCCTGACGAGGGCTCACAGGAACAATATCCTGCCAAGCTTGGTAAAGTGCTGGGCGCATTAGATCGTTCATTGCTGCATCGATGATGGCAAAGTTCTTGTGCTCTGTTGGCTTGAGGAACTCGACTTTCGTTAATAATACACCAGCGTTAGCAGCAATCGCTCTTCCAGGCTCGAAAATCAGCTCTAGATCAGAATGATTGTCTAAGCGAGCCAATAAAGCTTTCGCGTAGTCAGAAGGCTGTGGTGGTAATTCATCACGATAAACCACACCCAAGCCGCCACCGACATCAAGGTGTTTGATGTTGATACCGTTAGCACGTAGCTGGTCGATCAGCGCAAGTAGGCGATCGGTTGCATCGATGAAAGGTTCGATATCCGTTAACTGAGAACCAATGTGGCAATCAATACCATGGATAGACAAGTTATCGAGTGTTTTTGCAAACTCATAAACAGCAGGAGCACGGTCGAAAGCGATACCAAACTTGTTATCACGCAGACCTGTAGAGATATAAGGGTGAGTGTTCGCATCAACGTCTGGGTTGATACGCAGTGAAATCGGCGCTTTAACACCAAGCTCACCAGCTACTTTATTCAGTCGCTCTAGTTCTGGTTCAGACTCTACGTTGAAACACTTAATGTTCAACTCAAGCGCACGCTTCATTTCAGCGGCTGTTTTACCGACACCAGAGAATACAACTTTTGCTGGATCGCCACCGGCAGCAACCACACGCTCTAGCTCACCGCCAGAAACGATATCGAAGCCAGAGCCCAAACGAGCCAAAGTATTCAACACGCCAAGGTTTGAGTTAGCTTTAACGGCATAACACACCAAGTGCGGATGCTCACCAACCGATGAATCAAACGCATTCCAGTGGCGTTCTAATGTTGCACGAGAATATACATACAGCGGTGTACCATATTGCTCTGCTAGTTGTGAAAGTGCGACGTCCTCAGCCCAAAGCTGGCCATCTTCCTGATAGTTGAAGTAATCCAAAGTTCTTATCCCTTATAAATAACGATTTCTGCGTGTTTTCACTTATTGTGATTGTTCGGTTTGCTGAACTTCATCAGGATCGTACAAAGGACCCGTTTGACCACAACCAGAAAGTCCAATAACGGACATCATAAATAGAGCAGTAATTAATTTTTTCATTTTGCATATCGTGATTATTAACTCAATGCCCCCTATAATCGCACCACACTCAGGAAAAGCAATAGGATAGAAAGGATGAACGAGACTGAATTTCATCAGCTGGTCGATATACAGATGCAAAACATCGAAGAAGCTATCGATGAATCAGAGGCAGATATTGATTACGAAGTGACTGGTAACGTGATGACGCTGGAGTTTGAGAACCGCAGCCAAATCATCATTAACCGCCAAGAACCAATGAAAGAAATCTGGTTAGCGTCTAAATCTGGTGGCTTTCACTTCAAGCTAGTTGACGACAAGTGGACATGTTCAAAGACGGGCATGGAGCTGTTTGAGATGGTTAAAGAAGAATGCGTGAAGCACGCAGGTGAAGCGATCGATTGGGTCTAATCATTTGTAAGCAAAACTAAAAAGGAGTGAATCAATCACTCCTTTTTCAATATCAATCGGGCTTAGTAAGACTAGATGTTGACTATCTTTGAGCTCCGAGAAGCTAAAGTTGCATCGTTACGATAAGGCACAACGTAAGAATTGCCTTCTTCAGGATGAACGATTTGGTAGTACTGAGGTAGGTTAAAGTTAATCAACTTAGACGACATCTTCGACTCATCTTTTACCGATGTGTAGAAAGAATTCACGCTCGCGATCATCTCATCTTTTTCACCGCTGTACTGGTGGTAGACCTCAACTTGGTTCGACTCGTCCAATACATAAATATTGAAGCCTTTGTCGGTATCTTCGAAAAAGAACTGAATCAAGCCCTCACTCGCAAAACCATCCACCACTTCTGGTAGCTGATACTCTTGCTCTTTATCGAGCATCAGTAAAGGTGAGCCTTTGAGCTTATTGGTTGAGATGCTACGGTAGAAATCGACCGAGTTTTCCAACATCTGTACCGACACACCACGACGTTCGAAGAACAGACCAAACATCTTATTAGCTAAACGAATAGCCTTAAAGCGGCGGCGCTTCTCGGGTTCAATCGGTTTCAATCGTAAATCGATACACTCAGCAAGCAGTTGATACACCATGTTACGCATCACACCACGCAGGTTTTTGCTGTAACAGAACACATCAACCGATTCTGGCGGTAAAGCATCTTGGTGCATTTTGCCAAGCACCGTCTTCAGCGCATCCAGCATTGCCGTATCACCTTGGAAATGCAGCGTACGTACTTCATGCCAAGAGTTACGATAAACTAAGTCGACACTGCCGACTAAGCTCTTACCTTCCTCACCAAAGCTGAAGATATCGGCGTTCTTGAGGTCCACTTTTAATGCACGACCACTTAATTCAGACGTCGGGTCATTTTCAAAGTTGATGAACATCGCTAGCTGGCTTATCTCACACGGGCTCGCCAGTGCTTGCATACTTGGGCGACGCTTACGCAAAGAAAACGTATTACGCAGGTCGCTCACCATTTGATAGAACTTATCGATATCGATGTGAGCGTCACGTACCACAGAGTGCAAACGTGTCGACTCGGTAATCAAGCCATTAAAAAACGACCATGCTACCAACTTACTCAAGTACTCATGGTGCTCTAGAGAAGGCTGACCAAGAATGCGGTGTGCAACCAGTGGCTGCTTATACAAGTACCAACCTGCTTTATTCGACTGACCCTGACGAACTTCGATGAAGCTCAAGTCGGGTTCATGCAGATCCGGAGAGATTTGTGGGTTCAGCAGTGTCACTTTACCTGGCAATACCTCAAACGCAGCGTAAAGCTTACGTGCCAAGATACTGATATCTTGTGGGCTGATTGCCGAAGTGATGTCGTTACGACGCGCAAATTGAATCAGATTACGGTAGCTCAGCATCAAGGCATCAAGCAGTGCATGGTGCACCACTTTAACCTGCTCAACCTTCCAGTTACGGCGGTTATCGAGCTCAGCAATGGTTTCATGTCCCCAATTCCAAGACTTAGTCATCTCAGTCAAGGCTTCACGACGCCACGCAACAGAACCAATGCCCGCATCTCGTGACAGCTTCTCGTGGGTCTTAAGATAAAAACAGCGTCTTACCAAGTCCAATCGAGTGTGGTCGTTAATGCGTTCTAGATAGCGCGTTACCTTTTCAAGCATCAGATAGTAGCTATCCATGCCATACAGATCCGGTTCATCCGCAAAGAAGCGGCGCTTGGTATCAATACTCAGCAGTTGGGTGTTTGGGTATTCCCACGAATAGGCCTCTAACAGGATCGCCTTCAAAACCGATTTATACGGTGAGTCGATACTCTTATAGAGCTGCCACAGGTTTGAACCAAAGTACTCTTCAGCGGGAATACGATTCAGCTTGCCGAAATCGATCCACTGCGAGCAATCAAGATAACCATCCTGACACAAACCTTGAACATACTCGTCGTAACACTCTTCCATTTCTGGCGGAATGATTTGCCACAACAAACGCTGACCAGCTAAACGAACCGCAGAGCGATAGAACTCATCAAGCAGTAATAAATGCTGTGAAGAACCACAGTTATCGCCTGTCATCTCTTCTGAATGGTTCGAACGGAAACGCTCTTCATCCATCAAGAAGAAGTTCGCTTCAACCCCTAAGGTTTCAGCCCAATCAGTAATCAAGAGACACTTGTTGGTTAGGCTATCGCGAGATGCGCCATCCATATCCGGGGAAACACACACCCAGATATCAAGATCACTTGAAGTGCTTTGACCAATAGAAGAAGTACTACCCATGGTGTACAAGCCAAGGATTGCAGGTTCATCAGCTTCGGTGAGTTTGCCACCCAGCGTTAATTCGGTATCAGAGACAAATTGCTTTTGGAATTCATTAAGCGTGAAGCTACGAATTCCAAAAGGAACTTGTTGGTCATAATAACCAGGCATCATCGGGTGATTGAAGTGAAGCAGTGCGGGAATAAGGTTGAATACTCGCTGGCCTTGCACATTCATCAACGCCAACGCACGATCAATGCGCTGCTGATTTAGATTGTCTAATCGTTGAATCAAAGTTTGAGTGTAAGCCTGCAAGGTAAGTCCTTGGTTTGAGGTTAAGTGCAGTTCTGTTTAGTTACTGAACGAAAGGAGCAACAAAACGTGATCAATTTAACACTTTTACCCTTAATGGTAAAGCAAAGGAACCCGTCATACTGGTCAATTCCTTGATGACAGAAAGTTAAACTCACGGCGTCGTAGTGTCCTCTTTATTGACTATTTCTAATAATAGCCCATGTTTCAAATGAGATACCAATCACACTATTTTGGTGAACTCATGAAAATCTCTCAGCTATCAAAGTATGGAATGATCAAACAGTAAGAATTCTCGCCTCATAATGGTAGGATTAGGCTATTACAGAACCTATATCGGAAACACCATGACAAATTCAGCACCAATCCGTATCGCGACCAGAAAAAGCCCTCTTGCCCTTTGGCAGGCATACTTTGTAAGGGATGCACTGCAAGCTGCTCACCCTGGTTTAGAGGTTGAGTTGGTAACTATGGTGACCAAAGGTGACATCATCCTAGACACTCCGCTTGCTAAAGTGGGTGGTAAAGGACTGTTCGTTAAAGAACTTGAAGTAGCCATGCTAGAAGGTCGTGCTGACCTAGCCGTTCACTCAATGAAAGATGTACCTGTCGACTTCCCTGAAGGTCTAGGTCTGGTAACAATTTGTGAGCGCGAAGATCCGCGTGACGCTTTCGTATCAAACACTTACAACAACATCGACGAACTCCCACAAGGTGCTGTCGTGGGTACGTGCAGTCTGCGTCGCCAATGCCAACTGTTAGAATACCGCCCAGATCTGATCATCAAAGAGCTGCGCGGCAACGTTGGTACTCGTCTAGGTAAACTCGATGATGGTCAATACGATGCGATCGTACTGGCTGCTGCAGGTCTTAAACGTCTAGAGCTAGAAGAGCGTATTCGTAGCTTCATCAAACCAGAGCAGTCTCTCCCTGCTGTTGGCCAAGGCGCTGTTGGTATTGAGTGTCGCCTTGATGACGAGCGTCTGATTAAACTCCTTGAACCACTGAATCATAAAGACACGGCTGATCGTGTACTGTGCGAACGTGCAATGAACCTTACCCTAGAAGGTGGCTGTCAGGTTCCTATCGGCAGCTACTCATTATTAGATGGCGAAAACATCTGGCTACGTGCATTAGTTGGTGAACCGGACGGTTCTAAGATGGTTCGTGGTGAGATCTCTGGCCCTCGCAAAGATGCAGAAGCACTTGGCGTGACTCTGGCAAATCAATTGCTGGATGATGGCGCGAGAGAAATCTTAACCAAGCTCTACGTTGACCAAGAATAATCATGACAGTGTTGGTGACTCGTCCCGGTTCAGAGGGACAATCGCTTTGCCAACAACTAGCGGATGAAGGGGTTCAAGCAATCCATCATCCGCTGATTCGTATCGTGGATAATCCCAACTCTGCGGATTTAAGCACCCAGCTTAATAACAGCGATATCATTATTGCAGTCAGTCACCACGCCGTGGCGGCTGCCCAAAGCATCCTTTCAAAAACCTCATCCATTTGGCCTACTTCGCCGCTTTATCTTGGCGTTGGTCAAAAAACTGCGCACGTTTTAAGCAAAGTCTGTAAACAAAAAGTAAACTATCCTCAAGTTAGTGATAGTGAACATCTTCTTAAACTTACTGAACTTAATGGCGTAGAAAATAAGTCCATTTTGATACTACGTGGCAATGGTGGGCGTGAGCTCATTAGAGATTCTCTACTCAATCGAGGTGCACAAGTCTCTTATTGTGAGACCTACCGTAGAGAATATATTCCTATTAGCGACCACAATACCTATCAAACATGGATAAACAAAAAAACGTCCAAAGTTGTCATCACTAGTCAGGAACAATTGGAGTATCTCTGCTCAATTACCCCTGATGAGTATTTGGCTTGGCTTTCAACAAGACATCTATTTGTCCCAAGCCAGCGCATTGTAGAACGAGCACAACAACTCGGCTTCTCGAATGTGACCAATACTCACAGTGCTACGAACCAAATATTACTGGCTGCTCTCCGGCCCTAGCTAGAAACAGGAAATAAGCATGACAAGCAAAAAAAATAATGAGCATATTGAACCTGAAAAGAAACAAGATACTCAGCCAGTAGTTGTTGAAAACGAAAAAGCTGACTCTACAGAGACAAAACAACCTGAACAGAAGCTTGATGCCTCTGCTTCAAATACCGCTAAAAATGAGCAGCCTCAAGCTGAGCATAAAGAGCAAATAGAGAAAGCAGAAAAGCAAGGTAAGCGCGGTGTCAAACTAGGCGCTATTGCGATCGCTATTTCAATTATCTTCAGTGGCGGTATCGCATTTCAAATGCAGCAAAAGAGCGCTGAATACTCGGCTCAAATAGCCGCTCTTCAAGCACAACTTCAAAATACCCAATCTGCGGTAAATAAAGACCTACAAACCATCAAGCAAGAGACTATCCAAGAAGCCTCACACGCGGTGGAGAAAACTCAGGTCGTGCAATCTCAACAGCAGAAGAGCATTCAAAGCCTGCAGTTAGCAGTGGCTGACGTGAAAGGTCGCCGCCCGAATGACTGGTTGCTTGCTGAAGCTGATTACCTTGTGAAACTAGCAGGACGTAAACTGTTCCTCGAGCATGATGCCGTTAGTGCAACCAAACTAATGGAAAGCGCCGATCAACGTATCGCCGCACTGAATGACCCGAGCTTAGTGTCACTGCGTCAATCAATGACCAATGACATTACCAAGCTTCGCACTATTCCTCTGATCGACCGTGACGGCTTAGTTCTGCGTATCACAAGCTTGCAACAGCAAGTCGATACACTGCCGCTTGCCAATGCGATTCTTCCGGAAGCTGCGGTTGTTGAGAAAAAAGCGGTATCGCAAGATATTAATGATTGGCAGAACAACCTGATGACGTCGATGAAAGACTTCTCAGAAAACTTCATTACCTTCCGTAGTCGTGATGGCGAAGTTATCCCTCTACTCTCTCCTGAACAACACTTCTACCTGCGTGAAAACATCAAAGGTAAATTAGAAACCGCGATTCGCGCCGTCTACAAAGAACAAGGTGAACTCTATAGCGCAGCTCTTAATACCGCTAGCGAGTGGTCGAAAGCGTATCTAAACCAAGATAACAACTCAGTGATTGAATTTGAGAAAGCGATTAAACAGCTAAGTGAACAGAACATCTCTGTGAAATACCCTGTAAAGCTTGAATCTCAAAATGAGTTGTCAGATGTGATACGTGAGCGCCTACGTCGTGAAGTCACCGTTATGACCACGGAGGAAAAATAATGATTCGTTGGATTTTTCTTTTTCTCGTTCTAGGTGCTGGGTTAATTGTTGGTACTCAGTTCTCTGGTCAACAAGGCTACGTTCTGATCTCAATTGCGAACAAGACTATTGAGATGAGCGTGACAACACTGGTTATCTTTGTCATTGCTCTTCTAGCGGCTCTATTCGGCTTAGAGTACCTATTTAAAAAGCTTATGTACGCAAGCTCGACAACTTGGAACTGGTTCAGTGTTCGTAAGCTGAAACGTTCTCGTCGTTATACCAATGAAGGCATTATCAAGCTACTTGAAGGTGACTGGAAAGGCGCTGAGAAGAAAGTAACTCGTTGGGCTAACCATCACGACATGCCTCTACTTTGTTATTTAGTCGCTTCTCAAGCGGCACACGAACAAGGTAATACAAGTGAGCGAGATAAGTACATCGAGCTTGCTAGCCAACAGGACGACTCTCTACTAGCGGTTGAGCTAACTAAAGCTAAACAGCAAATCAGCGAGTCAAACTACGAAGCTGCATTCGATACACTTTCGACCCTAAAAGGCACATACCCTAATAACACTGCTGTACTTGGCCTGTTAAAAGCCACTTACTTGCAACTGAAGTTATGGCAGCCATTGCTAGAGTTAACTCCTAAATTAGTTAAGAACAAACTTCTAACAGCTGATGAGCAACGTGAATTAGAACAGAAAGCACAATGTGGGCTACTTCATGATGTGGCACAACAGCAAGGTAGCGAAGGTTTAATCAGCCATTGGAACAAGCTTTCAAGAAAACAGAAACAAAGTTCGCACCTTGTATCCTGCTTTGTGAAGCAACTTATCGCTCGCAAAGCTGACTCAGAAGCCTTCACTGTGATCAAAGAGAACATTGCAAAGAGTGGGTCAAATGAACTCTACATGTTGCTTCCAGAGCTGAACTTATCCGATCACCACCCAGTAGTGGTCATGCTAGAACGTGCAATTAGTAAAGACAGTGGTAATGCCGAAGCACACAGCGCGCTGGCTCAGTTCTACTTAAGAGAGCAGAAGTGGGCGGAAGCACAAAGCCACTTCGAAAAAGCCCTAGCACTTCGCTCAAATGTTTCAGATTACGGATATCTATCTGACGCCCTAGAGAAGCAAAACTTAACGAAAGCAGCTCACGAGGTTTCTCGTAAAGCGCTCGCTCTAGTTCAACCCGCTTAACTCTAAGCGACTCAAACTAAGCCGATGTCTAGCATCGGCTTTTTTGTATCTGCTATTTAACCCTAGATAACTTCTACAATAGCTATAAACCAAGCTCATCAAACACTTACCTGCCCAATACCAACTAACCATGAAATTGCTCAACTGGGCTTCTCAAACACACGGAGAACGACTTTAGTTGTGTCTGTACGTAGTTTTACCATTCTTATAAACAAGTCCTTATAAGAGGTTCGAGAGGAGTCATAGAGAAAAGTGATACCTTGAAGTTCAAGAACAAATGGAGATCAGCTTGAGAGAAGGCGCTTAAAGATATTTACCCGCAGACAGATGCCCACTTAAAGTCACGTTGAATTAACAATTAAATAGCCATCAACGTTCCAACTATAAACCGTTATAACCGGGGAGTTCACGTAACTGCCTGTAGATTAATCTATTAAGTAGAGGGAGATAGCAAGAGTTACCGACCAACAAAACCTTGTTATTAGAAACGAGGCATCTTTATCAGCCAGTTCAAATTAGTAGGAGATAGAGCTCTCAAGACGCTCAGGAAAAGTTAATCAACGAACCAATAGCCACAAGTATAAACTTACGTAATCAAGCGCTGCTAGAGAGAGCAGAGCTTAATAATAAGTGTCGGAATATCAGAGCTCGTGATCAACGTAAAGCGCCTCTACAAACTCTGAGACGAATAATAAGACTCATACCAATCCGGAAAATTAACTGATCAGGTCAATCCAATCTCTTGTACACATTTTTGTGACGCGATCTTTG
>NZ_JBFRKI010000032.1:0-52959 GCF_041469245.1 Vibrio sp. 10N.286.51.B11
TACTTTAATTGGTATAACTTCCTTTTAAAATGGTCCCGAATGAAACTGAAGTACTGCAGTTTTAGGCTGGTGAAGTACTTTGATACAATGGAATGATTAACTCATTTATGTTGATTGTTTTCGTTGGCAACCGCTGCTTAAGGCGTACCGCCATACTCGATTGCGTTTGGCAACTGCGTCCTCGGTTTGATGCTCCTAGCTATGCCGTGCGATTAGAAAGCTTTGAATGGTGGCATTGGGATGATGAAACACTAGCAGAAATATTGCCACCATTCCAAAAAGATTGCGGTGAGTTTTTGGCTTACTTTGAGCAAGTCTAACCCCAATATATTTTAAGTCTGAAACTAAAAAAGCAGCCTAAGTGGCTGCTTTTTCGTTTAATAACTTTATAGCGGTTTAGCTGGCAAGCCGTTTAGTTCGCTAACTGATTAATTAGAAAGCTTAGCCTCGACTTGCCCAAGTGCGCGTTGGTACATAAACCAAGCACATGTACCGGCAAGCACATTACCCACCATGGCACCCCAGAACAGGCCTTCAATACCAGCAAGCTGCGAACCAATCCACAAGCAAGGCAAGAAGAAGGCGAACAGGCGCAGTGCTGATATCGTTAAGGCAGTATAAGACTTACCAAGCGCATTCGAGATAGAAACCATCAGCATACAGATACCCAACGGCCCTAAACTGATAGGAACGATAAGTAAGTGGTAGTTCAAAATGGTCGAGACTTCGTCTTCGCTGGTCATGAGATTTGCCAACCCGCCAGAGAACATCCAAGTTACCAGTGCGATCACCAATTGGAATCCTAATACAAACATCACGGCAATCTTCACAAGACTACGTATGTTCCTTAGGTTCTTTTCTCCCAACATTCGGCCAATCATAGGTGGCATCGACATAGTCAGAGCAAGCACTGCAACAATCGAAAAGAACTCAAAACGTGAACCTAGCGCCCAAGCTGCAACGGCTGCTGTGCCGTAGCCTGCAAGCAGTTTGGTGGCGAGCATCGAAGAGGCTGGTGGCAGTAGCTGACTGATCATCGCAGGCCCCATGATGTTTCCTATAGAACGAATACTCTTGCCGATATCAAGATCGTGCCAGTCGAATGTCATCCAATGCTTCTTAGTTACCTTAGGACCAACGATAAAGATACCCGCACCGAACGCCAAGATGGTCGCAATCGCGGCTCCGTTGATGCCCATGTCGAGCGTGAATATGAAAATCGGGTCCAATATCAAGTTGATGATGCTGGTCGCGATCATCATCGAACCGGGCAGCATGGTATTACCATTGGCACGACACACACTGTAGAAAAAGTAGAGCAGTGCGCCTGTCCAAGAGCTTACCAGCCAATAGATCCAGTAATAATCAATGATCGGCAGTACCGTCGGTGGTGCATCGAGGAGTTGTAAAATAGGACCACGCAACAGATAGATGATGACCGAGAACAGCGCGACACTCACACTGCCCATCGCAACGACTAATCCGCCGAGCTGTTTGGCATAGCGTATCTCGTTAGCCCCAATAGCTCTCGCGATCACAGCCGTTGTCGCGATGCCTAGTCCGACTTGAATCCCGATAATGATCATCTGAATTGGTAGCGTGAAGCCTTGAACCGCGAGCGGCAGTACGCCTAACTGGCCAATAAAAGCACTGTCTACAAGTTGGAAGCTCATCAGGGAGAGCACCCCAAACAGCATTGGCCATGTCATTGTATAGAGTTGTCGGCCAAGAGAAGGCGAGGGAGTTGCGGTCGTAGAATTCATAACACTCTTATCAGTCTTGAAGGTAGGTTTGTCGTAGTGACAATCCACTCAATGAAGAATTGCGTAAAGGATAACGTAACGTTAGCTCGATACCAATAAATGTCATTAAATCTATCGATATTACCTTTGCACAGTTTCATCGGTATGTGAGCATTGTACAATGTAACTTTATGCGTTCGCTTATTGAAATTTAAGGTGTCGTATCTTGTTTCTGAGTTTTATATTAGCGGATTGGGTCTAAAGGTTTTCCATTCGACTATTTCTAATGTTTCGCTTTATCCCGATAACTTGGTGGCGTGACTCCAACCCAACCTTTGAATGCACGATTGAAATTACTCAAGTCGCTGTAACCCACTTGCCAACTGATGTCTTGAACAGAAAGGTTGGTCTCTTCAAGTAGCTGTTTTGCTTTAGCTTCCCGAACTTGTTCTTTGGCTTGTTTAAAGAGAATGTTTTTGCTCTTCAGGTTTCTCTGCAGCGTTCGTTTTGTCATGCCGAGCATGGTCGCAAACCACTCAATATTGAACCAAGGTAGAGTCGCATAGGTGTCTATTAATATCTCGACAGCGTGATGCCAATCTTGGGTACTATTTCGTTCTGAAATGGCACGATAATCATCGGGCAGCGGAATCGAGAACGCACCGTATTGCTCTTCAAACTGAATATCAGAATCAAAGAAATGCTTAGGTAATTTACGTGCGCTGTTGTTCTTAGAGACCAACTTGGCGTGTGATGGTTGCCAGCGACTGTCAATGAACTTACGGCATAGGCTAATCACGGTCAGGGCGCGAAACCATTCTGCTTGTTCAAAACCTGAGGTCGATGGGTGATAGCAACTTCGATGACACAGCCACCACAATCCATCGCTTTTTTCCGTCCATATGGTGACGTGATTACTTAAGGTCGATATTTCAGTAATCAAGCAGCGTACCGCTTGCTCGAGAGAAGTGCATTGTTCAATTTTTCGGTCTAGCTCAGGTGACAATTGCTCTAGAGAGGCCTTACGTCCAACCTCAATCCCTATCGAATAGCCAAACTTACGCTCAAGGCCATGAATGAAGCGAATCACGTCTTGTGTAGGAAGCCATTGATTGGATTGTGTCAGTTCAATGGGTAGACCGCACGCAACGGCGACGGTGCGCCAATCCAGTCTATGTTTGTCACAATACTGAATATATGGAGCAATGTTACTGGTCGAAGTGAGCAGTATGCTGGTGGTGTTCGATGATGCTTTCATTGTTTTGTGCCTACCATTAAATGTCATCAAGTGACCTAATTAAGTGTAGCGCATCTCCCTATACTTTTCCTAACCCAAACAGGAGAACAATTATGAAACTTAAACACATTGCCGTTCTAGTATCGTTAGCGACCCCATCATCATTTGCTCTTGCAGCAAACCCAGTTGAAGAAGCTCTGAAAGTTGAAGGTGCTCAAGTTACCTTGACCGTGAAAGAGGCGAGCACAGCATTTACCCCAAGTTTTACTGACTCAGCTCGTGAGTTATTCAATAACTTTCATTGGCAGATGGGCGGCGACCACAGCGTTTACTACAACATGCACATGAGTGAGTTTCTACCAACGGCACTGGCGGCTCCAAACGAAGAGTACAAGCCTTTAGTCAAAAATATCGACCCACGACTCGCTGCACTGAAAGTTGATACTGAAAGCAAAGGTCAGTTGACAATGGATGAGTACTTGGCGGATGAACAGTTCCGTACCCAAGGCTTTATGTTGATTCACAAAGGGGAGATCGTTTACGAAGCTTACCCAGGTATGAAGCCGACAGATACGCACGTTTGGGCATCTACAGCAAAAACGACGGTTGGCACAGTGATCGCAATGTTAGTGGAAGAGGGCAAAGTCGACCCTGAAAAAGAGATCGCTGAGTATGTTTCTGAATTGAAAGGAACGAACTGGGATGGCATCACAGTACACCAAGTTCTGAACATGTCGACCGCGCTAGACAATGAAGAGACATTAGAGTCTATCTTGAACCCAGACTCTGATGTGGTGCGTTTCTTTGCGGCATCGTTTAACTCACCTCGTGCAAAAACGGGTGAAATGGAAACTTGGATGGAAGTGGCTCAAGGTGCACAGAAACTGGAAGGTGAAAAAGCCGGTGACCATTTCCGTTACGCATCTATCAACACCATGGTGCTGACTAAGTTAGTTGAAAACGTTGAGAACAAAACTTGGACTCAAGTATTCGAAGATCGTGTTTGGTCAAAAGTGCACGCACGTCAACCAATGCAATTCAACTTGACGCCAGATGGCATGGCGATCGCGGTTGGCTTGGTTTCATCAACGGTAGAAGACATGGCTCGCTGGGGAACACTATTTACACCTAGCTGGAAAGCGGTGGCTGATGAGCCAGTGGTGTCACAAGCTGTGATTGATCGTATCCGCAACGGCGGTGATCCAAAAGCATTCGTAGGTACTAGCAAAGAGAGCAGTTCACTGCACGCATACAACGAAAAAGCAGACTACAACGCATACCAATTTGATTTCATTTTCAATGACGGTGCAATGTCGAAAAGTGGCAACCTAGGCCAATTTATTTACATCGATCCTGCACGTGACTTTGTGGGTGTGATGTTCTCAACCAACCCATACCACTCAGGTTTTGGTGAGAATAAAGGCCCTGCACTAATGCGTTCGGCAGCAAAACTACTTGCTGACAAGTAATCTATTTATTACCTAACAGGATGTTCCAGGCTTCAAGGAGGAAGCAAACGACTTTCGAGAGATATAATGAAAAAGTTTGCTCTATTAATCCCGTTGAGTTTAGGTCTAGCCCTTCCTGCACATGCCGATTCAGATTCCGAACGTGTTATCGATCCTGCTGATGTCACTAAAGTTTATACTCAAGCTGCATTGATGCTGAATGGTAGTTCAGATATCCAATTTCAAGGGCAAGTTTCTGGCGGTTTAGAAAACGGTCAGCAGTTTGCCCTACTGGCCGAAGGGACGTTTGTCGATGAAAGCAACACAGCGCTTCGCGATCCAGACAAATTCGGTACAGAGTACAGCAACTCTAGAATTCAGTACTTCCACGTCTTTGAAACAGGGACGAAAGCTACGCCTAAAGTGGGTCTTTCATTAGATTATATTAATACGCGCAACAGTATTAAAAATGACTTATTGTCGGTTGGCGGTGTTGTTGCGATTAATCCAGCTTATACCGGTGGATTCCTGGTATTTCCAAGAGCAGGACTGATGACTGGTAGTATGGAGATCCCTGGCGTCACTTCATCTAAAGATGATTTAACGGGATACTCGCTTGGTTTGATTACCGCGAAGCATCTCGGTGACTCTGGCGCTTATGTGTCTTTGGTTCCTGAGTGGCAAGATCTTTCTGGTGATGATATCGACATGCAAAACTTCTCATTTAAAACATCGTTAAATGTGCCGATGAACACTGCAAGAACTTGGTGGTTGAATACGCGCTATGACATTACCAAAGCGGATGTTGATGTGAAAGGTGTGCCAATGCCGAATGGTTGGCAAACCGAAGCTTGGGTTGGTGTGAGATACTACTTCTAGCGCTCTAGCCAGCTAATTTGGAAAGAACCTAAAAAAGCCAGTCAATGTGACTGGCTTTTGTCGTTTAGGTACTGCGTAAAACGGTACTTATTTATTAGCAACGTTACCTAGCTTCAACCACGTATCGATAACCGTATCCGGGTTTAGTGAAACAGAGCTGATGCCTTGCTCCATTAACCACTCTGCTAGGTCGTCATGGTCAGATGGGCCTTGGCCACAAATGCCCACGTATTTACCCGCTTTGGTTGCTGCATCGATCGCCATTTTCAGCATTGCTTTCACGGCTGGGTTACGCTCATCGAAGAGGTGTGCCACATCGCCTGAATCTCGGTCGAGGCCAAGTGTCAGTTGCGTCATGTCGTTTGAGCCGATAGAGAAGCCATCGAAGTACTTCAAGAACTCATCAGCCAAGATTGCGTTCGATGGTAGCTCACACATCATGATCACTTTCAGACCTTGGTCGCCACGGCGAAGGTCGAATTTAGCCAGAATGTCGATAACCGATGCCGCTTCGCTTGGCGTGCGAACGAATGGGATCATGATTTCAACGTTCTTAAGGCCCATTTCGTTGCGAACGCGTTTGATCGCTTGAGTTTCTAGCTCGAAACAGTCTTCGAATACTGGTGAGATGTAACGAGATGCACCACGGAAGCCCAGCATTGGGTTCTCTTCATGCGGTTCAAACGTTTTACCGCCGACTAGGTTGCTGTACTCGTTCGACTTAAAGTCAGACATACGTACGATCACACGCTTAGGCCAGAATGCAGAAGCGATAGTCGCGATGCCTTCTGTTAATTTGCTTACGTAGAAATCGATAGGATCTTTGTAGCCACGAATACGTTCGTTGATTTCCGCTTTTAGCTCATCCGTTTGTGCATCGAAGTTAAGCAGCGCTTTAGGGTGAATACCGATCATCTTGTTGATGATGAATTCTAGACGAGCAAGGCCAACACCTTCGTTCGGGATTTGTGCAAAGTCGAAGGCACGATCTGGGTTACCCACGTTCATCATTACTTTGGTTGGTAGCATTGGTAGCTCATCAACCTCAGAACGTTTGATTTCAAAATCGAGTTCGCCGTTGTAAACGTAGCCTGTTTCGCCTTCTGAACATGACACTGTCACGGTATCGCCATCGTTTAGGCTGCTTGTTGCGCTGCCACAACCAACGATTGCTGGAATGCCTAGCTCACGAGCAATGATCGCAGCGTGACAAGTACGGCCACCACGGTTAGTCACAATCGCAGACGCTTTCTTCATCACAGGTTCCCAGTCTGGGTCTGTCATGTCAGTTACCAGCACGTCGCCTTCTTGAACCAGTGACATTTGGTCTAGAGAATCAACCAAGCGAACAGGGCCAGAGCCGATACGCTGACCGATAGCGCGGCCTTCAACCAAGACATCCGCCTTATTGTTTAGCTCGTAACGCTCGATAACGTTTTGATCGCTTTGAGAACATACGGTTTCTGGGCGAGCCTGAACGATGTAAAGCTTGCCGTCGATGCCATCTTTCGCCCACTCAATGTCCATTGGACGTTGGTAGTGCTTCTCGATGATCATCGCTTGTTTTGCTAGCTCTTTGATCTCTTCATCGTTGAGTGAGAACTCGTTACGCTCTTGAGTGTCGGTGTCGATGATATCGACTTGCTTGCCGATTTCTTGATTGGTCGAGTAGATCATCTTGATCAACTTAGAACCAAACGTCTTTTTAACGATTGGGTAGTGACCCGCTTCTAACATTGGCTTGTGAACGTAGAACTCGTCTGGGTTCACTGCGCCCTGTACAACCATTTCACCCAAGCCCCAAGAAGAGGTGATGAATACCACTTGGTCGAAGCCAGACTCAGTATCAAGCGTGAACATCACACCTGAAGAGGCTTTGTCTGAGCGAACCATGCGCTGGATACCCGCAGACAATGAAATGCCACGGTGGTCAAAGCCTTGGTGTACACGGTAAGAGATAGCGCGGTCGTTAAACAGTGACGCGTAAACGTGCTTGGTTGCTTCGAGTACCGCGTCGATGCCTTTCACGTTAAGGAAGGTTTCTTGCTGGCCTGCGAATGAAGCATCTGGAAGGTCTTCTGCGGTTGCAGATGAACGCACAGCTACAGACAATTCTTCGTTGTCTTCGATTAGCTCGCGGTAGTTATCACGGATGTCTTGCTCTAGTGATTCTGGGAAGGGTGCGTCTAGAACCCATTGTCGAATCGTTGCACCTGTCTTACGCAGTGCGTCAACGTCTTCAACATCAAGTTCATCAAGTAGTTGGTGGATGCGCTCATCAAGACCTTTGTAGTCAAGAAAGTCGTTAAACGCATAAGAGGTGGTAGCAAAACCATTAGGTACAGAAACACCAGCATTGGACAGGTTAGAAACCATCTCGCCCAGTGAGGCGTTCTTACCGCCGACTTTGTCGACATCTTCCATGGATAGGCCATTGAACCATAGGGTATTATTTTGCATTTATTTCTCCAGAAACATAGCAAGCATTGTAGGGATCTAAAGGCAAACGATTACGTGTCAGTTTAAAAAAATGTAAATTATTTTCTAAAGCTGTGGGGGACGTAATAGTCAGCAGGGTTTTATTATCTATATTATGGTTACCATCCTACTCAAAATAATTTTAAACATTAAATAAAAAATGCAAATTGATATTCAAAGTCGTGATGTATTCTATGTTTCTGATGGAACGGCCATAACATGTGAGACTTTAGGGCATGTTGTTCTAGGTCAATTCCCTTTTAAAGCCAATGAAAAAACCTTTCCGTTTGTGGAAAGTGAGGACAAACTTTCTGATTTATTAAAAGAGATTGAAATTTCGTATCGTGATACCGGATTAGAACCGCTAGTGTTCTTTTCGATTGTGATACCTGATATCAAAACCAAATTGCTAGAAGCGCCCGCGCACTGTTATGACGTGTTAGAGAGCATCGTGCAGAAAGTACAGGATGACATTCAGATGGCGCCTGTTCCTAAGTTGCAGCGCTCACGCAGTGTAAACAAGGACTCGGTGAAGTATTTCGACCGTATTGCTGCGATTGAGTACACGCTCGCGCATGATGATGGCATCACGCTAAAAGGGCTGGAAGAAGCCGACATCATCTTGTTGGGTGTTTCTCGAAGTGGCAAAACACCAACAAGTTTGTATATGGCGATGCAGTTTGGCTTACGCGTAGCAAACTACCCATTTATCCACGATGACTTGGCACGCTTAAAGCTGTTGCCAGAGTTTGAGATTTACCGACATAAGCTGTTTGGTTTGACCATTGATGCAGAAAGGCTCACTGAAATTCGTGAGAACCGCTTAGCAGGCAGCGAATACGCCAGTGACTCACAATGTTTGTATGAATTGCAAACGGTAGAGGCGATGTTCCGTCGAGAAGCGATACCTTACATCAACACCTCTTCACTATCGGTTGAAGAAATTTCGACACGAATCTTGGAGCGAACAGGTTTGAGAAGGCGTCTGCTGTAAGACAAAGCCTTAGAGAAATAGAATGGCCAGATAAAAGAAAATCGAAGCTCGCAGTTTACACCTGAGAGCTTCGATTTTTTGTTTGTGCTCGTTGTAGTCGCTTGCGAGTCAGAGCTTGTTTTCTTAATCAGAGCTTGCTTTCTTAATCGAGATAGCTTTCTAGCGAAGTAAAGACAGCTTTAGCGTTTCACTTTTCTTTTCTAACCAGCGTTCAAGTGCTGGTGGCCATGTGATGCTTGGTTCTACGCAAAAGCCACGAAGCATCGAGAAATACACCGCTTGATCGACTAGAGGCAGTGATGACTCACCATTCTCTAGATCCAGTAAGAGTTCGGCATCTTTCAGTAATGGGTTAATCAGTTGAACGAACTGAGGCGTCTTTTCTAACAGTTCTTCAAAGTTAAAACCTTCGGTCTCTTTACTGGCACGCCAAGCTTCTTTGGCTCCAGCAGAGCGATATTCAGCCAAGTCGAGGTTCCACCAACGTGGGCGTCCAATCTGTTGAGTAAGAGGGAATGCGCGAGTTTGGAACACAGTCACTTGCTCAGATGGCACACGCTGCTCATCGCTTGATTTCAAGTCCATGAAGTACGCGATGATATCTAGGCTCTCTGCCATGATAGAGCCATCGTCTTTTTGTAAGACGGGTACCATCTTTTTACCGATCAGATCGATAAGGGTTTGGGCATCATCATAATCGACAGAAACAAGCTCAATGTTCAAGCCTAGCGATTGAGCAATGTAGGAGACTCTTGCACAGAAAGGGCAGTGATCGTAAATGTAAAGCTTCATAGCTTCCCTCATTCGGGTCTTTCTTAGTATAAGATGATGCTAATGTACCAGAAACTTTCGCAGACAATAAGCCTTTGTTAACAAGAACTATTCACTGCGATTAAGTGCTCGGGGATATCAAGAGAACGATGGGAATAAGCACTTAGTGTAGAAACTCGTTGCCTAATTCTATTGTCAGTTGAGTGCGGTTTTATTGTAACGAGTAAGCGAATGAGAAAGCTAGTGGGTAAATTACAGGCATAAAAAAGGCTCTGGCTGCTTACTCTAATGCAGAAGAGTGAAGTCAGCCAAAGCCTCAATTTTGTTACCTTTAGTAGAGTGACTACTAAAAGGGCAGAGTGGTTAAACTATGCTTTTTTAAGATCTTGCGCTGGGTAAGTAAGCGTCATTGCGCCTTCTACCGTTGTAACGTGAACGTAGCCGCCACCAGCACTTAGGCCAGTTACTACCATTTCACCTAGTTCAACACCTTTTGTTGCTACAACGCGATCATCAACTGAAAACACTTTACACACCTTCAATAAATTAAATAAATACGATAGATATCGAACGCGGATTTAAACAGATGGGACCTCAATCAACTAATCCGGTTATTTGTCGTAAAGATTAAATTCAGTTATGTATAAATAATTATGTATTAAAAATCAGTTTGTTAACTTACGCTGTGACGTTATTTATCCGCTGGATACACTACACCAACTTGTTGGCGCATCTCTGTAATTAACTTCGCAACCGTTAAAGCGCGCAGTTGGGCCTGCGCTTGTGTTGCGTTGTCGCCAGCAATGCAGCTAGCAAAGGCCTGCGCTTCGTAACTCATGGAGTTTTCGCTTTGTGCTTGAGTAAGGTTTTCTACCGTGCCATCGCGGTAGCGGATCTTAACGTCAGTACATTCAGCGATGTGATCGATGATGATCGCCCCTAATTCACCTTGGATCTCGCTTGGCGCATAAGAGTCGCTGACTTTGGAGTGCGCAAGGGTCACATCAAACTCAGGGTATTGGAAGATCGCACAGCCATGAGCATCGACACCTGAATCAAGTAGCTTTGCAGAAGCCTGTGCGTTTTCAGGTTTGCCAAATAGCGCGACTGTCGCGGCAACACAGTAAAAGCCAATATCGACCAATGAGCCGTTAGAAAAAGCTGGGTTGAAGGTATTTGGGTTCTCGCCGTTTAGGTACTTTTGGTAGCGCGATGAATACTGGCAGTAGTTGATGTGTGCTTTATGTACCTTGCCAATCTTTTCTAACCCAAGTTGAACTTGCTTAAAGTTCGGTAGGAATTGAGATTTATACGCCTCAAACAGCACCACACCGTTTTTCTCAGCGACTTCGAACATGCGTGTTGCTTCATCAATATTTGATGCAACCGGCTTTTCACAGATAACATGCTTGCCGTGTTCCATCATGAAGATAGATTGCTCGCAATGCAGTGAGTTAGGGGAAGCGATGTACACGGCTTCTACAGTGTTGTCATTGGCCAATGCGTCGAGTGAGTCATACGTGGTTTCAACGTCAAATTCTTGGGCGAACTGTGCCGCGCTGTCTAGATTTCGAGAGTAAACCGCAGCAAGTTGCATCGATTGAGATTCGTGCGCAGCTTGAACAAACTTTTGTGTAATCCAATTGGTTCCAATTACAGCAAACTTAATCATATAGGTATCCAGTCGTTAGTCGTCGTTAGTATATTGATTCTGCAGAGATAGTAGCACTCAACGGCTGGCAATGTGCCTGAGATTTACGGAACAATTTCCCTAAACATAGTGCCTAATATTAATGTTCAGCCTTCACAGAGCGTCTGAGTTGACCAGTGTAACGGTGCACAACTAAGCCATTTTTGCTAAGGTGTTATTGAATTCAAACAAGGTGATGATATGCAAATCCGGACGGCCAAGGTAACTGATATTAACGCGATCTTAGCGCTCTCTGAGCAGATAAACCGTCAACATCATCTTGGTGCGCCTATGGTATTTGCACCAGCGTCACAAGGCTTGGCCGACAGTGAAGAGTATTGGTTAGGTTTGATGCTTGACCCACTTGGCGCTTTCTTGGTTGCAGTCGATGACAAGCAAGTCGTTGGTTTTTTAGCGGGTAAGGTAACGCAGAACAAAGGGGTCAGTTTTATTCAGCCGCACAAGGTGGCAAGGGTCAATACGATTGTGGTGAACGATCAGGTTCAGAGCCAAGGTGCTGGTCGAGCGTTAATGAAGTCTTTTAATCAATGGGCGCAGGCGAGAGGAGCGATAGAACTTAGGTTGGAGGTAATGGAGTTTAACCAACAAGCTCAGGGTTTCTATGAGTCGTTAGGAATGGAAACTCAGTCACGAACCATGTCCATGCGTTTTGAGGAGATCTAAAGGTGCGTCTGTTTCTGCCTTTATCACTGTGTTTACTGTTTGTGGCTTCGAACGCGAATGCTGAGCAAGTCGTGGTCGAGAAAATAGTCTCTGACGCGACCGCTATCGAAACCATCGTATTCGAGTCTGCACCGGCTCATTCTCAACGTGTCTCAACGTCTTCATCTAACTCAACCTCTTCCACGAGCTCAAACTCCGAGCATGTGATTATTGTGGATGATGTTCTTAACAGTAGCCCTGATGAAAAGGTAGCTCAGTTTTCTCAAGGGTCATCGAAACGTCCACCTCAAAGTTCCTCTCGACAGTTTTACAACGTACCGGATAGCGCATCTGAGATAGATTCGCTGTCGCAAGTGGTTACGTTAGTTAAAGTCGATAAATCGAAACGTAGGATGTATCTGCTAAAAGGTGAAGAGGTGATTCAGGAGTTTCGTATTGCGCTAGGCAAACAACCGAAAGGGCATAAACGCTTTGAAGGGGACAACCGAACGCCGGAAGGGGAATACCAGCTCGATTATGTGATGGAAGAGTCGGACTTTTATCGCTCAGTACATATTAACTATCCGCAACCTTCGGATATGCAATGGGCAGAGCAAAATGATGTAGATCCTGGAGGAAACATCAAAATCCATGGCATCAAAAACGGCGAGCGTCGTTCGCCGAGCTTTATTCAAAGTTTTGATTGGACGGATGGCTGTATCGCGTTAACCAATCAAGATATGGATGAGTTTCTCCAACTTGTAAAAATGGGTACCCCTATCCATATCGAATGGTAGTCATTGGTACCCAGTTTTCTTAATCACTTTCCGCAGTCAATTAGCGCAATCAATTCGCGAAACCAATTCGTAAAAGCAACGTCCAAAATTAAACGCTAAAGCCGTTACAGTAAGACTCGACCTGCACTGAATATTGCAATCACAATCAGCAATGCAATGGTGACTGGCTTAAACTTCGCTCCACCAAATCTTTCGAACAGTTTAGAACCCACATAACCGCCAAACATGCTGCTTGGTAGAAGCGCGAGAGTCAGCCAAACTACATCGCGGTCGACTAACCCAGCGATAGATGCCGAAACAAACGCAGTGGAATCAGCCAATACAAAGAAGGCTATCAGTCCGGCTCTAGCAATGTGCGGAGCGACTGGGCTTGCCAATGCATGAGTGCCAATTGGAGGTCCTGACATCGAAGCCGCGCCGTTCATTACACCTGCAAGGCTGCCTAGAATATAGGGAGCAAATCTAGGTTCGCTTTTGTACTGGAAGCCTTTATAGATCATAAGCGCAGACGCAAAAATGAAGGCACTGATGATCAAGATGATCGTGTCTTGGCTAACGGATTTAAGCAGAAGTAGGCCGACTGGTGTGAAGGCAAAACAAGGGATAAACACCTTTAAAACCCAGCGCCAGTTAACGTGCTTTCGAACTTTAGGCAGTAATTGAACATTGCCTAGGAGATCGATCAACATGAAGACGGGAACCAGTTCGATAACAGGCTCGAATAACGCACTTAATGGCAATGCCACTAAGGTGAAACCGAAACCTGAGAAGCCACGAACAATAGCGGCGAAAATGAAGATTGCACCCAAAATTGGGAAGGTTGGACTAAAAATGAGATCCATAAATTAAGTAACCAATGAAGCTGTCTAAATAGATCGAGCTAATGAAACCAAGTGAGTAGCGGAATGTACTCCTACTCACTTGTGTTTGCTACCTAATTTTAAGGTTTCCCGAGAGTTAATTTTAAAGTCTCTCGGGGTTGTTTTTGCAGTATTCGCTTGGTCAATTTATAGAGGTAAATTGATTCGGAAGATCAGTGAATACGGCATCTACTTTTGAGATGAATTTGAAGTGAGAGGGATCGTTTACTGTGTAGCACCAAGTTTGAATATTTGCTTCACTGAGTGTATCAAGATCGCTCTGATTCACATGCTCGTAGTTCATGTGACAGCTGAACGCTTTAACCTCGTCAATCAACATCAAGTCGGCTTGAGTCAGCTGCTCTGTGATCACACCTACGCGGTATCTCGGCAGGTGAAGAGCCATTTCAGAAACCACTTGATGGCTGAAACTTGAAAGCAGCACTCTGTCGGTGTCTAGATTTGAACGAATCAACTCGGTATGCAGCAAATCAACGACATGAGGCGCTTGATGTCGACTGTCGACTTTGATTTCGAGGTTGACGCTAAGATCATGCTGCTCAACAAGTGTGAGTAACTCTTCCAACGTCAGTATTTTTTCTCCAGCGAACTGCTCAGACTTCCAACTGCCAAAATCGAGCTGACGCAGTTCAGCAAGGGTGTGTTCATCAACTCGACCCTTGCCATCGCTGCAGCGCTCAAGCGTGTGATCGTGACAAACGACCAGTTGGTCATCCTGAGTGGGCTGAATATCAACTTCAATCCATTTCAAGCCGAGTTTAGCCGCTTGTTCAATGCTTGCTTTGGTATTTTCTGGGTGAGTACCTGCTACACCCCGATGACCTACGATGATAGACGACATAATTAATCCTTCTTGAATGCGCATCGTAAATATTTATTAAATATCAGTTTTCCCGAATACGCCAGAGTAATTGCTGGGCAAGAGTCTCTACACAGGATTCGGCTCATAAAAGTGATATTTTCCTCTTAGTACTTTCCTAGCAGTACTAAGAGGAAAAGCCTCTCGAGTGGAGAGGCTTTGGATGAGATGAGGCTTTGACCCGAACCTCGCTTTAGTGTGCGATATCGAGTTGGTTGTCTTTCACGCCGTTGATACGGAACCAACCTGCGATACTGAATCGTTCTGTGTTGGTTGGCAGAACTTCGTGTGGGAACTGCTCAGATAAGAACACAAACAGACGACCTGATTTTGGCGGAATGGTTGCGATGTGATTGTCTTGTAGGTCGTAAACTACAAGCTCACCTGCGTCTTCTTCTGTCCACTCGTCATTCATGTAGAACACGGTAGTCAGACGGCGGTTCTCATTGCCTTTGAAGCAGTCTAAGTGCTTTTGGTAGAAGTCGCCTTTTTCGTATTTAGCAAAGTGCGCTTCGTACTCGAAGAGACCCAAAAAGAACGCTTTGTTTGCTTCTAAACGAATCTGCTCCATTTTATCTAGGAACAGAGAAGCAGGCTCACCCATGTCGCGGTGTACCCACTGAATTTTGTCGCTACGAATGGTCGACTCTCGCGTTACTTCATCGTTACGGCCAATCCTAGCCTTTTTCCAGTTCTCTGGAATGCAATCCCTCAATGCCACCACTTCTTCATGCGTTAAGAAGTCATCCCAAACAAAGTAGCCTTGGGTGGAAAGAGCATCGATTAGTTGGTTCATGTATAGCACTCAGACAATAAATTAGAGGCGCATATATAGTCCTAATAACTTAGGTCAACAAATCACGTATTTTGTCGTCACGATAAAAGAGCGGAAGAGCATGGTACTTTGATGTGACTTCATAGTTAACAAATTTGTTACAAATCAATATGGGTTTGCTATGGTGTAGGTCTGACCAGTTGAATTATCACAAGGAGTGGGTTTGCAACTGCATACCATTAAAGGCTATATCCAAGACATGTATTTGGTCGAGTATCCGGACAAATTACTGTTGCTTGATGGCGCATGTCGAGCCGACATCCCGCATTTGAAGACTTTCATTGAAACCGAACTTATGCGTGATTTTTCTGATCTCCACACGGTTGTGGTGACACACATGCATCCTGACCATGCAGGGGCAGCGCACAAGCTCAGAAAGCTCACGAGCTGTAACTTGGTGGCAGCAAACCGAGATAAGGATTGGTATCACGGTATCGATGGTATCTTGATGCATTTGACCGATCTAGCATTGGCAAGATGGATGGCAAACCGCTTAGGAAAGCCGAAAGCGAACTTGTGGTATTCAAGAAAGTTAAAGCCGGACTACAAACTGTCGGATGGTGAGAGCATTCCGGGTTTTGATGATTGGTTGGTTCTAGAAACCCCGGGCCACACCGACAGAGATCTTTCGGTTTATTGCCCATCTCACAGCGTTGCCTATGTGGCAGACCTCATGGTGGAAGTGAAAACGAAGCTGATTCCGCCTTTCCCTATCTTTCATCCGAATAAGTACCGAGAGTCGGTATCTCGTATCTATGACATGCAGCTCGATACCTTGCTGGTGGCGCATGGTGGGCAAGTCGATTTCAGTCAGAAGGCTTTTGAACACCTGCTGATGAGTGCCCCAAGAAGGCCTGTTACACATTGGCGAGTGACGAAAATCAAAACCAAGAAATTACTTTTATCGATTGGGCGATTTGGTTTTCAATCTCATGGTAAATCGAAGAAATAGATCAGAAGTCTGAATGCAAAGTCGTGTATTCAGAGCTGAAAGTAGAAATAGAAAAATAGATAGCAATAAGGCCAGTCATGAGACTGGCCTTATATCGTTGTGAGTAGCTTTAGTTATAACCTGTGGAGCGGTTACGATGACTCGGATTAGTGAGTCAGCAGGAATTCACCCGCAGGGTCAACAATCACTTTGTCACTCATGCCTTGACGTCCAAGCAACATCATGTAAGTCATGTCTTGACGGTTGCTTAGCGTGATATCGATCGGCCATTGTTGGCCACCGATTCTTAGCATGGTTTCAATCACGCAACGGTGTTCAACTTCGCCGTTAGATGATTTAATTTTCTTACTTGTTTTCAGTTTCGCCTTGCAGCGCACCGTCTCTTCTAGGTGATAAACGTCTGGGTGAAGGTCGAACTCTACGAATTTCTCACCATTTGATTTAACACATAGTAGATTGTCTACGTGTAGAGAAGAGGTTTTAGCCCCTGTATCAACACGTGTATGTAGTCCAGTTATCCCTAACTCTGGTAAGCAAAGTGCTTCGGTATTCCCTATGATCATTTTATTGTTCATTTTCTTTCCAATCATGAGTTATCGGTATTCAATCAGCCCTTGCCACGAGTACGGTTAGCGTTTGGTTTTGCATTCTTCTCGATGAATTCGAAAATCATGTCTGCTACATCTTTACCCGTTGCTTTCTCGATGCCTTCTAGGCCTGGAGAAGAGTTTACTTCCATTACTACTGGGCCGTTCTTAGATTGTAGGATATCTACACCACATAGGTTTAATCCCATGATTTTCGCTGCATTGATTGCTGTTGCGCGCTCTTCTTTGGTTAGTTTAACCAGCTGAGCAGTGCCGCCACGGTGCAGGTTAGAGCGGAATTCACCTTCACCAGCTTGACGCTTCATTGCAGCAATTACTTTGTTGCCAACAACAAAACAGCGGATGTCTGCGCCATTTGCTTCTTCAATGAACTCTTGAACCAAGATGTTCGCTTTTAGGCCCATGAACGCTTCGATAACGCTTTCTGCTGCTTTGTTTGTTTCTGCTAGTACAACGCCGATACCTTGAGTGCCTTCAAGAAGCTTGATCACAAGTGGCGCGCCGCCTACGTTTTTGATCAGGTCTTGAATCTTGTCTGGGCGGCTAGCGAAACCTGTTTTTGGTAAGCCAATACCTTTACGAGACAACAGTTGTAGTGAGCGCAGTTTGTCGCGAGAGCGACTGATTGCTACTGACTCATTGATACAAAAAGTGCCCATCATTTCAAATTGGCGAACAACCGCAGTTCCGTAAAAGGTAATGGAAGCGCCAATACGTGGAATAACAGCATCGTATTGAGGTAGCTCTTCACCCATGTAGCGAATCTTCGGATTGTTACTCGCGATATCTATATCACAGTGCAACGTGTCGATAACATCGACCTGATGACCACGTGCTTCTCCAGCCTGCTTTAGACGAGCGGTAGAGTATAGATTTTCGTTGCGAGAAAGAATTGCGATACGCATGGCGTTTCCTTAGTTAATACCTGATTGGTAACTGCAAATAAATTAGTTGTTAGCTGAGCTTTCAGTTTTTTCTGAGGCTCCTTGCTTGCTTCGGGGCGAACCTTAAGGCTTTTCGTTCAACTAAGAAAACGAATTAAATTTGTCGAGTCGACAACGGAAATTTATCGATTGTGTGAGCTATTGGTACAGCAGGCTTGAGAGGGGAATTGGAATGGAAAAGCGAGTTGAGACCTAACTCATATTGGGGGTAGGAGCATATTAGGTTGTACCCAACTCGCGTTTACTCGGTGCTAAAAAGTGTACTAATAACGCCAGTTACATAGATCTAAAAGTGTTCGTAGTGCTTCTCTTTCGAGCTTACTGCAGGTGCTTTTTAGCTTGTTAAGATAGTATTTTCTCATGGTCATTACTCTCTCTGGTTAGGCTTTATTTACAACCTATGGTTTGTTGCTGACCCGTTCATTATGGATAATTAAGAGGAACTAAAAAACAGATGTTATTTTTATTGGTTGTTCCTGTTTTGGTCGCATTACACTACTTTTTGATGAATGTGTTTTATAATGGGCTTAATTAGGAAGAGCTATCTTTAAAAGGTTCATTATTTGTCTGATCTAAACATGATGCGTTACTACACGCGGCTAGAGTCGTTCGAGCCAAACATTTCTCATTCAGTCACCCTAGCCGAAGTAGCGGATATGCTGTTTACAAGCTTGCGTCACGCTCGAACCTTACTTGGTAAGATGCATCAAGCTGAATGGGTGGTGTGGGAGCCAAAAGTTGGCAGGAATCAACGCTCTAACTTAACACTGCGTTTTAGCAATTCAGAGTTGGCGCAGCATGTTGCAAGTAAACTGATAGAGCAGGGCAAGTACGAAAAAGCACTTTCCATATTGGATAATGACCGCGCTGTGTTTGGTTCTTTACTGCAAGAAACTTCCGGCGCGACCATGCGTGAAGGGCTGCTGCACGTTCAATTAACCTATAAGCGTAAGTTTGAGGATTTGTTTCCGCACCATATACACCGCAGTAGCGAACGATTTTTGATAAGACAGGTTTTTAGCTGCCTAGTGACGTGTAATGGTAAAGGTGAGTTAAAGCCTGAATTAGCTCACCATTGGGAATATGACACAGAGCAACTGGTTTGGACTTTCTATCTGCGCCCCGGTCTGACTTTTCATGATGGTCAGCCAGTAGATGCCAAGCAGCTGGTTGCTTTGTTTACTGCTCTACAAGCTCTGCCTTTCTATCAAGCTGAGTTAGATCATGTCGCTTCCATCTACAGTGAGCAGCCATTAAGGATCAGTTTTAAATTAACCCAAGCGGACACAGGTTTTGCGGGGTTGCTTGCTGGTGTTAAGTATTCGATTCAACCCGCCGAGCAAGTGATGCGTGAACCATTACCATTGAGCTCAATGTCTCATGCTGTGATCGGTACTGGCCCTTTCAGAGTGGTTGAAACCAATAGTGAGCGCATCAAGCTCTCGGCATTCGAACACTTTTACGGGTGTCGCTCTTTAACCGATGAAGTGACTATTTGGCAGTTTGAAGAGTCGATGACAGGTAGTGCTCGATTCGATGATAGCCAGATGCAGGTGTCACCTTATGAAGACTCCGCCTGTTTTCACCAATTAGGGAAAAGCGACACTGAGCTAGTCTCGGCTGAAACTGACGGGCTTCGTAGTCGAATCGAAGATGGTTGTTTGTTTGTTCTGTTCAATCAAAACTCAGCAGTGAATCCGTTAAGCGACGAGCAACGTAAGTACCTATCAGCCCTTGCAAACCCTCAGGCTATTTTGGCGCAACTGGAGCAAAACCAAGGATTATTCAGTGTCTCTTTGGCTCAGAACATATTGCCAAGTTGGCAGAAGCTGTATCGAACGCCTTCCAGAGAGAGCGAGTTGCCTAAGAAATTGAGCATTGCGGTATATAACTACTATGCCCTTTATCGGTGTGCGATTTGCGTGTCGGACATCCTTAAACGACATGGAGTGGAAGTTGAAGTGAACACCTATAGCTTTCGAGAGTTGGCGCTGCTTTCTCAGCGGGGCGATTTAAAAGAAGATTTGGTATTGTGTAACCTGAATCTCGATGATAATGCGCCATCTTCGCTGTTCTCGTGGTTGATGAATGACCCTGTATTGCATTCCGCGCTCGGAGAGATGAACAGTGATTGGCTTAAACAGCGCTTAGATCATCACAAAGCCTCAGTTGAACTGCCGAATTACTTGGCAGAGTTGGAGCCTGTTGCATCGACGTTGATTTCTGATTATTGGCTAGTGCCTATGTTCCATCACCTACAAACCGTGCGTTTTCAAGGCATTTTGAAAAACGTGGCCATTACCAACTGGGGATGGCCAGATTTCAAGAATGTATGGTCTGCTGATTAACCTTTCTTACTAGCTAAATAACTAAGTTAACTCGTTGCCAAAATTGGTTTTTCCAAAATCGACTTTGACACGCTTACGTCTAGATAAATTAAAAATTACACTCGGTGGTTTACTTTTTGGTTTTGGCATATAAACTAGTCGGTGTAGTTTATGTGTTGGGTCTATCCCAACGGTTAAAGAGATACCAATGAAAAAATATCTATTACCGATTTTAGGAGTACTTGCCGTGGTCGCTATCGTAAGCACAGGTTCACAATCAAATGACAATCTAGATAAGCTTCCAAAGAAGTTTGCTAACAGTGAGTTAGAGTACAAATCGGGCATGTCTGATATTTTTTCAATCTTGAAAGCGTATGTAACCGTGGAAAGAAATGAGCCAGTGCCACGTGCTGCATTGCCTTTGATTCCGATGACAGCCGAGCAATTGATCGAAGAGACAGAAGACGTTGCGTACCGCTTAGGTCACTCAAGTGTGATGATGAAGCTAGATGGCAAGCTAGTGATGACTGACCCTGTGTTCAGTGATCGAGCATCACCAGTGCAATGGATGGGGCCAAAGCGCTTTCACCCAACCCCAATCTCACTGCAAGATCTACCTGACATCGATGTGGTAGTGATCAGCCATGATCACTACGACCATTTAGACAAAGGTGCCGTGAAGGTATTAGCCGACAAAGTAGGGACGTTCTTAGTGCCATTAAGAGTGGGCGCACTGTTGGAAAAGTGGGGCGTGGATAAAGAGAAGATCATCGAATTGAACTGGTGGGAATCGGCAACGGCCTCAGACATTGAGTTCACGTTGACACCGACACAGCATTTCTCTGGTCGTGGCTTGCTTGATCGTGACCAAACACTGTGGGGCAGTTGGGTTATTAACGCTTCAGACAAGAAAGTCTTCTTTAGCGGTGATTCTGGTTACTTCAATGGCTTTAAAGAGATTGGCGACCGTTTTGGGCCGTTTGATTTAACCATGGTTGAAACGGGTGCGTATAACTCACTTTGGGCGGATATTCATATGTTCCCAGAACAGAGTGTTCAGGCACACATTGATCTGCAAGGTAAGGTGATGATGCCAATCCACAACAGTACCTTCGACCTTTCTATGCATGATTGGCAAGACCCAATGGAACAAGCACTGGCGATAAGCAAAGAGCGAGATGTACAAATGGTAAGCCCGGTGATGGGTGAACGTTTGGTGATCTCAGAGCCTGTACCTGTTCAGGCATGGTGGAAACTAGCATCGAATTAGAGCTGTCATCCAAATAGACATAGCTAAACCACTAAGCTGTACAACCCAACTTATACACGAAACGCCACCGATCTTACGATTCGGTGGCGTTTTTTAGTTTTATTTTTAAGATCAGCTTTCTAAGTTCTGCGCCATTTTCTTCGCAATTTTTCTGAATTGTTCTAACTCGTCTTCGGCCATGCCTTTGGTCATTCTCTTCAGCATGTCTCGATCGATATCCGAGACCTTACTCATGATCTCTTGACCCTTATCAGTCAGAACCAATAACTGGCTGCGCTTGTCTTCCGGGTTCGGAGACTTCTTCACAAGTTCCTGATTGATCAAGGCATTAATGAGCCGAGTGACCTGTGCTTTATCACGATCTAGGAAGTGTGCGATATCGATAGCGGTACATGGAGACTTCTTAGTAATGATCTTCATGACACGAATGTTCATAGGTGCGATCTCTGAGTCTAAGCTCTCAATCTGTTCGCTCATTTGACGTTTCAAAGAGTGCACTAGACGAAAGATTGATTCTAGCGATGTGTTATCAGACATAAACTATCCTTAGAAATATAGTTGACATTATCAACTATTGTATTTATAGTTGACATTATCAACTTAATTGTTCGTAAATTCAAGACAGGAAATAGATATGACGATTCAAGCAACTCTAACGCCAACTCTTCCTGAGCAAAAAGGCACACCGGTTTTATACAAAGTTTTGGTCATGATGAGCTTAATGCTGACGATTGGCGGCAGTTTAACGGCTGTGATGACTTACATGAATGTCGGATTCGGCGAGGAATTTATTGGCAACTGGCTTTCTTCGTTAGCCCTTGTTGTCGTGATCATGATGCCAATGGGCACGGTGATGATGGCTTTAGTCACCAAAGCCGTTGCTAGAGTGTTCACAACTTATAGCGAGAAAGTTCGCAACCTGATCGTAGGACTGATCATGGCATTCATAATGGAGTCCATGATGGCATTTGTAACAGCGGCAAATAACATTGGATTTTCGGATACATCGGCGTTTACCAGTGGATGGTTTAATGGATTTATTGCCGCACTTCCCATTGGCCTTGCGATCATGGTCGTGATGTCGATGACGGTTAAACCTAAGCTCGAACGATTCATGAAGAGCTAACCAAAACACTTTTTAAGCATTTTAGGAGGTCCAAATGAAAGCATTCACAGGCAAACACAATAACTACCGTATCACTATCGAAGAAGTGAACATCAAAGAAGATCGTGAACTTCAAACCATGCAGTTTGAAATTGAAGACAGAGAAGATATGTTCGCGATTGTTGAGAAGATCAAACATGACAGCGGCTTAGACGAGCAATCAGCAGCGCGACTAGGAGTGAGCATTCGCTTGTTAGGCCCATTGATGATGCAAGATAGAAAACACCCTCTGTTTGTTGATTTCATGCCTCACTTCAGAAACTTCATGCAGAATTTGAAGAAGACGTTGAAAGGGCAGTAAAGCCTGAACATCAGTAATACATCGAAAAGTCAGTAATCAAATTACTGGCTTTTTTACATTTAAATCAAAATAGTTTCAGTTGTTTGCGTCTAGAATATGCGAAAATTGATGGCTGAATTTTCGGTGTAGCACCGTTGTTGAATTGTCTATTCAAGCTTTAAGAAATCCGATATTATACTGGTCATAAAACTAAAGGTGGTATTATATGACAAATGTATTTAAACAAGCAGCTGAAGAACTGTTGAGTCGTCGTGTTGCTGGCACCAAAGCACCAAGATTGGACGAACAGTACCGTCCGAATAACTTGGAAGATGCGCTAAAGATCCAATCTTCAATGATCGATTTGAAAAGCGATAAAGTCGGCGGTTGGAAGTGCTTACTTCCTCTGGCTGAAGACAAGTTTGTTGTTGCGCCAATCTTCTCGGGCAGCGTTCAACAAGGCGAAGTTTGTGAACTGTTTGCTGACAACGGCGTAGTACGCGTTGAGCCTGAAATCGCATTTACGCTTGCTAAGAGCCTGCCTGCAAGCCAAGAAGGCTACAGCGAAGAGCAAATCAACGAAGCGATTGGTTCTTGCCACATGGCACTTGAGTTAATGCAGTCTCGTTTTGCGGATGACAGCGGCGCTGAGTTCTATGAAAAGCTGGCCGATGGCCTAGTAAACCAAGGTCTATTTATTGGCTCTGAGATTGATCGCGAAAAAGCGTTCACTTCTGCAGAGATCAGTATTGAAGTGACTCAAGGCGAGCAAGTTCAAGCATTCGACGGTAAGCACCCGAATACACTGCCACCAAGCCCAATTTACTGGCTGATTAACTACATGACACGTCGTGGTGTTGATTTCCAAGCGGGTGAAGCCATTATCACGGGCTCTTACTGCGGTATCGTGGAAATGGAATTCGATAAACCAACGACCTTCCACTACGAAGGCATTGGTGAATACCAAGTAACGTTCAAGCAGAAACGCTAACTTCTAGCGGCGCACTATCTGTTATCGAAAGGCTGTTTACTGATGAGTAAATAGCCTTTTTTATTACGTGATGCTCAATAGGGTTCTTATTACTTTGCATTAAATTAGGCGTTTAGACGTCTAGACGTTGACAAGTTCTAAGTGTGACATTAGTCTGCTCACCTTCCTGTTCTATTGTGTTGTCGTTCCATGTCCAATTCAAAAAATTCTAACGCGGTAATTGCCCCTTCTGCAGTGGCGCTTATCCCTCTGATCGTTTTCCTTGCGCTGTTTATTGGCGTGGGTACATACCTGTCGCTACAAGGCGTCGATTTTGCTTTCTATCAACTTCCAGCTCCGATTGCGGCTCTGCCTGCTGTGATGTTAGCGTTGCTATTGAGCAAAGATAAATTGAACCGTGCGATTGAGCAGTTCTTAGGTGGCGTGGGTCACAAAGACATTATCGCAATGTGTATGATCTACCTATTGGCGGGTGCTTTTGCTGCTGTGGCTAAAGCTTCTGGTGGCGTGGACGCGACGGTAAACCTTGGTCTATCGGCTATCCCAACGAGCATGATCCTACCGGGCATCTTCCTTATTTCGGCGTTCATTGCGACAGCAATGGGCACCTCTATGGGTACTATCGCTGCGGTTGCTCCTGTTGCACTAGGCATTGCTGACTCAGCTGGTATGAGTATTCCTCTAACCGCTGGCGTAGTGCTAAGTGGCGCTATGTTTGGTGACAACCTTTCTATCATCTCAGATACCACGATTGCCGCGACTCGCTCGCAAGGCTGTGAGATGAGAGACAAGTTTAAAGAGAACATCCGTATAGCACTTCCTGCTGCACTTATCGCGATTGTTATCTTTGCTTTCAACAGTACAGCAACTCAAGTTCCTGAAACAGGCCCAATTGAATGGCTGAAAGTCCTTCCGTACATCACTATCCTAATCCTTGCGGTATCGGGCATGAATGTGTTCGTTGTGTTGACGATTGGTATCTTGCTAGCGGGTGGAGTGAGCCTAGGTTCTATTGAGAACTACGGTATGACGGATTACGCTCAAGATATCTACGCAGGCTTTGGCAACATGCAAGAGATCTTCTTACTGTCGATGCTGATTGGTGGTTTGAGTGAGCTGATGCGTCGCCAAGGTGGATTAGCATTTCTGACTAACTTAGTGAGCGGTTTGATTCGTGCATTTGGTTCTTCTCACTCTAAGCAAGCGAATGGCCGCGCAAGTGAGCTAGGCATTGCAGGCTTGGTATCAATGGTGAACCTATGTACGGCAAACAACACCGTAGCAATCATTGTTTCTGGTAGTGTGGCTCGCCAATTAGCTGAAGAGAACGATGTATCTCCACGCCGCTCTGCAAGCTTATTGGATATTTTCTCGTGTGTGATTCAAGGCGTATTGCCTTACGGTGCTCAGGTATTGCTATTGGGCTCTGTGTTTAACCTATCGCCGCTAGAGATCGTGTCTAACTCTTACTACTGTTTCGCGCTTGCAATCGTGGCTGTAGTCGCTGTGTTTATTAAACACCCAGCGCGTAAAGTGGCTAACGCTTAGTAGTAATTGACCAAACTGAGTGATCACTGGCTCTAATAAGAAGGCTCCTTAATAGGAGCTTTTTTGTGCATGAAACTCATGGCTTGAAAATTCAATGTACGTCTTCAAATACAAGAAAACCGCCTAAGTAGACGGTTTCTAATTTCGTTATAGTGGTTTTCAAGTTTATTGTAGTGTGAATGACAATTAGGCTTGAGAGCTTTAATTCAGCTTCTTAGTCACGAACTCTTTGTTTCTAACCATTAGCCACATCAGGCCACCAAGCGTACCGATGGATAATTGGATAAAGCCTAGGTTTTCAATCAGTGACTCTGGGCGTATTGAAACTAATACCATGCCAAGCGAACCACAAATCATGCTGAAGAACTGAATCAGTGCGACGGCAGAGCCCGTGTCATGATCTTGTTGATTCAACATTAAGTTGGTGCCCGGTACTCGCATGATGATCGCCATTAATGTTGCTGGAGCAGCGATGAACATAAAGAACCAAGGGGACAGGTCGCCAATGGTTAGGGTGAAGATGCCCGCAAGCGCCAATAAAGCAAAACATCCTGAGATGACCTTTTGAACCGGCATTCGGTAGGACAACTTCATGTAAATTGTTGGACCAAATGAGGCGCACAGTGCATTGAATGCGAACGCGTAGCTAAACTGTTGTTCGGTCAATCCAAAGTGATCGATGTAGATATAAGAACCCGCCGCAAGAAAGCCCATTAACGCCATCGGTATGATAGAGAAAATGACCAGCAGCTTGACGAACGAGCGGTTTTTCATGACCACGCCCATTCTTCCCCATGAGCGGAATATAGAACCTTGGTACTTGTTTTCGAGTGTTTCTCGGTAGCAGCAAGCTAATACTGACGCAAATGCACCAAAAATGGCGAGCGTGACAAACATCATTCGCCAAGAAGCAATTTTCAGTAAAAAGGCGCCAAACACAGGCGCAACCATTGGTGCGATGATCACCAGTGACATGATAGTCGCCATGATCTTTTCACGTTCTCGGCCGTCATAAAGATCTTTGACAATGGCGGTAGCGATAACGGTGATAGCACTGCCAGCAAAGGCTTGGAATACACGAGCGCCAATTAACTGTTCGATGCTATTGGTCATCGCACACAATATGCTCGCGACCATATAACCCGCTAATCCAATTAATAGGATCGGCTTACGACCAAATTTTTCGCTGAGCGGCCCCCAGAACAAAAGACCGATGGCGTAAGTAACGAAGTAGCTGCTCAGGGTTAGGTTGACCATTGATCGGTCAGTATTAAACACCTCGACCATCTGCGGAAGCGCAGGTAAGTAAAGGTCGATGGTCAATGGAGGGAAAGCACTTATTATGACGAGAAAAAATAGCATACCGGTCTTTCCCAGTACTGGTTGTGGTCTCTTCAAGGTCGCTCTCCGTTGTCCAAGATAGGTTTCTAATTGATGTGATATTGATATACAGAAGGCTAAGGCACGTCAGACAAGAAGGATAGAGTCGTTCGAGAATATAGTGAAAGTATCGATGAACTTATCTCTATGAGTTCGAATCTACGAAGTCGGTCTGCGCACTGAATTGTATTACAAAACATTATTACTTTTATAGCTAACGAGTTCAATCAGTTAGTAGCAGGGTAGCTTGTAATCGCCAACGACACATTGTATTGGTTATCGGCTTGGCTTGTTATCTTTTCTTTGGCCGTTTTTCGACTAAACCGTTACGCTCTAAACCGCGTCTAACACTGCTGCAAAGCTTACCAAAACGGCGCAGTTCTTCGAAGTTCGGGCCTTGGCCAATGGAAATACTGTGCTCCCAGTACATCAACTCACTGTCGACCATCTCTAGTAGCTTCTTCGAGCAACCCGAGCAGTTTCCTTTTGGCCCACAGATAAACGTCTCCGATTCGTAAAGTGGGAGTTCGTTTTTAACTTCTTCAATTAAGCTTAGCATTGCCAAATTTAGATTAGGCTTCTTGGTTGCTAGTGGTTTCAAGCTTGGTGCTTGCGCAGTTATCAAAGAAGAAGTTTGTGTGTTGTGGTGTAAATTCAAAGCAGCTGATGACATATCAAAGGCCTCAAGGAGAGAAGAAGGTGGGCATGCTACTCTTCACAACAAAGTGAATCTTGATGTAGTGCAATAAGCGTGGAGATATACCCAAAAGAGGTAGGAGCCACAAGCGGTTGTGACTCCTTATCAAAGCTCGCTACTAATGAGAGATTTTAGAATTCAGCGTCGAACTGGAATTCCATCCACTCTTTGGTGACTGGGTGGTGCAGCGCAAGTCTTTCTGCGTGTAAGTGCAATCGGTCGGCTTTATTGCCATACAAGCCGTCACCGACGATAGGCATGTTAAGGCCTTCTTGGTGTGAACAGTGAACACGCAACTGGTGTGTACGCCCTGTTTTAGGATGCAGGTAAACCTTAGTGGTTTGCCCGTTTCGCTCAATCACTTCCCATTTGGTTTCTGCTGGCTTGCCGTGTTCGAAGCAGACAATTTGACGAGGGCGGTCATACAAGTCGCCACGCAATGGCAGTCGAATATAGCCTTCATCTTGGTCTAGCACACCTTCAATCATTGCGACATATCGCTTCTCAACTTCACGAGTAATGAACTGCTTCTGTAAGCTTTTGTTCGCACGTCGTGTTAAAGCAAATATCAGAATGCCAGAGGTCGCCATGTCTAAGCGATGAATCACAAATGGGCCTTCAACATCGGGATGCATTTCTTGAACACGTGTGTAGGCGGAATCTTTGATGGTTTTACCCGGCACGGATAGAAAACCTGCTGGCTTGTGTACTACCACGATGTGCTCATCTTGGAACAGAATATCCAGCTCTTTGCCTTCTGCTGGGTTCTCTAGCAATGGGTTGGGATCGACTTCTAAGCCTTTCATCATGTGACCTAAAATCGGTACACACTTACTTTGGCAAGACGCGTAGTATTTCTTGTGTTTACGGATTTCCGATTTCGGTGATCGACCCCACCAAAATTCGGCCAGTGCCAATGGTGTGTAACCGTTTAAATACGCGTATTGCAAAAGCTTGGGTGCGGCACACTCGCCAGAACCTGCTGGTGGTATCTTGTTTGGCGTGTCTTCAAAGATTTGGTTCAGATCCTCAATGTTTCCTTCCGCATTCTGGAAAGCGTATTGTGAAAACAGTTTGTGCTGAAGCTGATGAGAAAGGAGTGCTCTTTGCTCTTTGAGTTCAGCTAATTGATTAGTGAACACATCAACTTTGATTTGTAACTCGTTTAGGATCTGTTCCCAGTTGAGCTTTAGGTACTTCTGCTGGTTCTTGTCAGCAACACTGGCCTTGTTAAGCTCATTATTCAGTTGTTCGAAGGCTTGTTCATCAAGGTTTTTTTTACCTTGTTCGCGTTGTTCTTTACGTGTTTTTCGGCCTTCTATAATCAACAAACGTTGCGCTTCGATCTCCTGTTCTGCCTGTGTTTTCTGTTGTGCTAACTGTTCACACAATTCAAGGTATTCAGCGTTTGCTTGCAGCGCTTTAAATTTCGCATTTACAGCCATCATGTCGGCTGTGTCTTGATGGAAAAAGCTATCGCTGCTCAACATGTCGAATACGGGCGGCACAAAGTGAGGCAGTAGGTTTTGGTCTGCGATTTTTCCAGAGAAAGCAGAGAAGTAACCCAATTCACCTTCTGGGCTTTTCACCAGTAACACACCAAACATTTTGCCGCGACCAGCGTCAGAATCTAGTCCGAAGTCATGCTGCCAGTCGGTTTGTGTTTCTAGATATTGTTGAAGCTGATGAGAGGCTATTTCACACAGTGGGTGCGGTTCGTAGTAGAACGGGAATGTGAAACGCTCAGGCAACGAATATGACTCGATCGGCTGTTGAAAACGAGTGAAGCAATGCTCAGGAGTATGGCTGTTTTCTGAGTCGTGCGTTGGTTTTGATGAGTGCATAGTCGTATTAATACTTATATCGTGGTGATAAATGGTTGTGAGTCTACTGTGTATGTTTAAAGGCTTTAAACACAGTACAAGGCGGCGATTCTACTCTTTATCGAAATACGCCTCAAATAAGAAATGGTTCTATTACAGGATAGCTAAGCTAGATGGTTAACACTGAACCCATGAGTTATGGCTTGAACGCCATTAATTGATGAGTAACTTCTCGTTTTTAATCATAGAAGACAATCTAACAAACCAAGGGTGGTAGCCTTGCCGCCCTCTTATTAAAACTAAGGTAACGTTATGATTCCACTCAATACTTCGATTGTTTCCGGTGTCGCTATTTCAGAGAGCGACGGACAAATGAAAATGCTATTAATGAAGCGTGTTAAAGGTGAGTTTTGGTGTCACGTCGCAGGCTCGATTGAAGCGGGTGAAACAGGCTGGCAGGCTATCGTGCGCGAGTTTGAAGAAGAGACCCAAATTAAAGTGGAAGCTTTGTATAACGCGCAGTTTCTGGAGCAGTTTTATGAGGCGCACGTGAATGTGATTCAGCTAATCCCTGTGTTTGCGGTGCTATGCCCACCCAACCAAGCGATTGAACTGAATGACGAACACACCGAGTACCGCTGGTGTAATTTAGAAGAAGCAAAAGCGTTAGCGCCGTTCCCCAACCAACATGCCGTCTACGATCATATTTGGTCGTATTTTGTCGATAAGCCAGTCAATCCGCTTTATCGAGTGAAATTGAACTAATACTGGCTGTTTAAGATCTAGGACTTACCAAGGTAAGGGGTTAAAAAGGCGCTCACTTGCGCTTGGCATAACCCCACATCCACCTTCACGCCGTGCGATTCAAGGATGGCAACTCCACGACCATTATTACGAGGGTCTGGGTCTAGCATCGCCACGACTACGTGTTTTACACCTGCTTTAACCAATGTATTGGCGCAAGCGGGTGTTCTGCCGACAAACGAACATGGCTCTAAAGTTACGTAAGCGGTAACCCCTTCCATTGTTCCGTCCGTTTTGTCGTTATAGTTATTGAGTGCTTCAACCTCGGCGTGGTTTCCGCCGACTTTTTGCGTGTATCCAACAGACACCACCTTATCGTCTTTCACCAAAACACACCCTACTGGCGGGTTTGGTTGGCAATCGGGTAGGGCTTGGCGCGAAGCTTCAAGAGCTTGCTGCATGTATTGTTGGTTCATGGTCGTTACTCAGTATGACGAGAGAGCGCAGCAGTTAGTGGTCGCGTGCGGTTGATGAGTTGATTAGTTACTAAGCTAATAAATTAATAAGCTAACAAGTGGGGGCATGTTCGATCTGATTGGGCTTTTAGTCAATGGTTTTAGCTTTGAATTCGAAAGCTAGTTAACTGTGACTCATCGTTAACTTGGACCACTGGGTCAGCCAGTTCTTGGATTGTACTCTTTGATCAAAGATATCTCGGTTACGCTTTGGGTTGGGTGTGATTTGCAAATCAAACAAACTCTCTAAACCAAAAGACGAAATACATTCGATGTCTCCATTGAGGCTTTGCTTTACGGCCACTGCGGTCTCTTTCTCTGGCCAGTAACTCATCGCATCCAATGAGCTTTGGTAAGACTCATCCCCATTTCTGGTGTGCATGTTGGCTTGATTGCGAACTTGCCAATTCAATTCAGGTAACCGTTGTTTAAGCTGAGCCTCGTATCGAAGATCCGATTCGTAAGAGGTATCAATGGGATCAAAGTAGATCACATCAATATCATTGAGTGGAGTCGGGGAGGCATAACCATGTAGGTGATCCCAAACGAGGTTTCTCACAAAGCCCGCAGCAACATAGCACTGCGGCAAATCCAGGTGAGCGACACAGTCTAAAACCTGCATTCGTAAGGGATCTTGTTTGATCAACGTGACGATGTGGTTGGCTAGCGGATGTATCATTATGATGTCGGAACGTCGGTGACTTGGTAGTGACGTGTCACGTTCTGGGAGATTTCACCCCATTCAGAGGCTTTGACTCGCTGTTGGTGCGCTTCGAATGCTTCTCGGCTAGTGAATTCTTCATACACTTCAAAGCGATTAGGTTGAAGCGTGCTTTGACTGACTCGAAACACGATACAACCAGGTTCTTCCAGTGTCAGTTCTTTGTGTACAATCAAGGCTTGTGTGACGGCTTTTAGGTCGTTGTCTGGCACTAGAATATGCCCTTGCAGAATTACTTTACTCATAATTACGTCCATTTAATTACGTCTATTTAATTTTGTCCACTACGGCTTTTTTCTATAAAAAGCTTTACCCGTTACAAACATAATCCCATTTTGATGTTGTGACGTATAGGCTAATGTGGCGATTAATTGTTCACATTGAATACATTGTTGGTTACAGCGTAACTTTAGGGGCGATGTGAGCAATAAAAAATAAGACGTTGGAACTAAATCCGCGTTGGTCCGGTCTATTAAATTAGTATCATTGAACTGTATTGATACTGAAATGAATTTGTCATCTGAGAGAACTAACCTTAATTTTGAAGAGCGGCTCATAGGATTGAATTGAGCCATAGTTGATATCTAGGTCATACTTTGATGTAAATGGTACTCAAAACTCTATAAATTTTGTGATTTGTATCATTGATCTGGACATCAAACACCGTTAGATTCGAATGGTTGGCAATAAAAATAGCTCATGAAGAGCAGTTAAAGAAAAGGAAATATCCCTTATGAAAAAAATGAGAAGAGCACAGCTTCATCGCGTTCGCATCCAATACTGGAAAGACACAGCGAAAGAAGCTTCAAAGAAATAAGCTTTAAATCGTAAAGCTTTAAGATAAAAAAAAGCTGAAAAGCTTAATCAAATGTAAAACGCAACAAATCGATTTCATTAGCACTCTCAAGGACCTTCATCTGGTCGGCGACTAAAGAAATCATCCCCAAAGAGCTGGCAGGCATTAACAACAATGCAATTCAATGTCAGCTCATTAATACCTCCTCTAAGTTTATCTTCGTTTGTTAAACCTGTTACCCCAAACTAAAGCTTGTTCCTTGTTCCTTGTTCCTTGTTCCTTGTTCCTTGTTCCTTGTTATCGCATCCCTGTACTCGTTAACGTCTTGATAATAAAAAAGCTCCCGATTTCTCAGAAGCTTTGATTTAGATTTTGATATCTGATGTGACTGCCCGATAAAGGCTCGTGCTTAGGATAGACTCTAACGTTGGAACAGCGTCTTTAAGCTCACATCGTCCGTTCTATTTAGCTTTAGGCTCAGTAGATAGCCACCAACACCGATCAGTGCGTAAATACCTAAAGATAAAATCGGCGCTTCTGCAATCGCACTTAATGGGTTGCTTGCTATGAGTACATTCATTGGTAATGACGCGATGAGAGTTAGGAAGTCATTGATGCCATAGAACCCAAACACTGCGACAGAGAGGAACTTAATCGCATAGCTTGAGATGAAAATGACAAGCAATGGAGAGTTTACCAGCTGCGAAATCGCTAGAGTGACGGTTGCCAGTGGCAATAAAACCAGTGCAACTAACATCATTCGTCCAAAAAACACGACCCAGTTGCTCAGCACATAAAACAGAGATTGTTGTTCAACCAATAGCGCCAGTTGTTGTTCACTTGAGACGTTCAATATCCAGAATAGAAAATCTGCGAACAGTACTAACAATGCACAGATAGCCGGAATCACCACTAAACCGAAGCCGAGTTTCACACCGTGAGTCATTGCGTTAGATACCGGCATACTTCTCCAAAACATCGAACTGCCTTCTTGGCGCTCTTTACGCAGCGTTTTAGGGATGTAAAGCGTTGATAGGATCAGTGAAATAAGGCCCGCGCCAAAGTAGATCACTGAGTTGAGGTCTTGTGCGAACTCTCTGTGGATGTCGCTCACGTCACCGTTCACTTGCATTTCGAAGAAAAACTCATGCTGCGCTGCGCCATTGAAGAACAGACTAACGAACAGTAAGAAACCACATAACGCGACAAACAGAGGCAATCGAGTGTTAATTTTGTGCTCGATGAGTTCTTTTTCTAGCATGTAAAAACTTGGATGCATTATGCCTTCTCCGTCTGTGTTGCAAGGAATAGATCTGCGAGACCAACGTTATAGATGTTACCCAGTGATTCAACTTGCGCTTTGTATTGACCTTCCAATAACCACTTAGTAGTGCCTAGCCCTGATTGTGAGGTCAGTGGGTTGAGTTTCTGAATCTCGCTTGAATGGTTGTTTGCGACTTCAATAATGAAATAGTCGCTTTCGATGTCTTCCATGCTCTTTTGCAGCACACAATGGCCTTGTTTTAAAATCAGAACATCCGTTAATAAATGTTCAATCTCTGAAACCTCATGGCTTGCAATGATCATGGCGCGTTCGCCGTCGTGGAACCACTCAAGTAGATGGCGATAAAAAGTATCGCGGTACAGTAAATCTAGGCCAAGTGTAGGCTCATCTAAGATCAACACTTGGGTGTCAGTCGCGATGATGATCGCAAGGTGAAGTTGTACCTTCATTCCCTTAGAAAGCTGCTTGATAGTCGAAGAGAGCTTGATGTTGGTGCTGCTTAATGTCTGTTCTGCTTTTTGCTTGTTGAAGCTAGGGTGCACACCTTGTGTGTATCGAAGCAGTTGTTTAACCGTCATCCACTCTGGTAACACGTTAACATCTGAGATGTACGACAAGTGCTGCATGAGCTCTGCGTGCTGGTGGATAGGGTGGTAGCCGTTTACTTCAATCTCACCTTGATAGTTGTGTCCACCAAGCAGTGATTTGATCAGAGTCGATTTACCTGCGCCATTGTGGCCCAGCAGTCCAAGCACTTGCCCCGGTTTTAACTCAAAGCTGATGTTCTCGACACCCACTTGATTTGAATAGGTTTTGGTTACGTTTTTCACGGAAAGTAAAGTACTCATGACTTGTCCTTTATATGTTGTGCTAGCTGTTTCACGAGTTCTTCGACACTCATATCAATGATGCTTAGCGTCTCAGCGATGGCTGGGATCTGTGTGTTGATGAATGATTGGTGTGCGGACTCTTTCAATTTTTGAAGTGCCCCTTCGGCCACATACATGCCTTGGCCGCGTTTTTTCTCTACCAAGCCTTCATCCACCAGTAACTGGTAGCTTTTCATGACAGTAAGGTGGTTGATCTTGAGATCGGCGGCAACCGCACGCACAGAGGGCAATGCTTGTAGCTCTAGCCAAACACCCTGAAGAATTTGGTCACTGATCTTGGCGGCAAGCTGCCTAAAGATCGGCTGGTCGTCTTTCCATTCGGTCATAATTAAAACTGCATGGTGATATACATGTGTATAACACTAACCTATTTATTCGAGTTGGCAAGGATTTTATGAAAGTGCATCGGGTATTTTAATGTTTAGATAAAGCACGTTTGGTGGGGAGGGCACTTGAAGCCTACATCCTTGTGGGCTCTCAAGCAGCTGTATAAGCGATGATTATTTGAATAGGGAATGGTTGCTGATCAAGATTTCTATTAGGCTGGGCCTATTGCTCCTTTGAGTCATTAGGCCGGCTATATAGGTAACCTTGATGTAAGTTGTAGCCTAATTGACACAAGATATATTGCTGCCTACGCGTCTCGACACCTTCATAAATCATTGTGATATTTGATAGGCGTCCAATCTCCGAGATATTGAGCAATACACCCTGATGATGCTCTCCTGACTCGATATCCTTAACAAAGCAACGATCCAGTTTTAGATAGGCCGGAGAGATAACATTGATGATTTCGATGTTGTTATTGCCCGTACCAAAGTCATCCAGAGCGATAGTGATACCAAGCTTTTTGATATCCTTAATGTTATCGATAACCTCACACCCATAGCCAATGTTCGAATATTCAGTAATCTCGACGACAAACTCATTCGCTTCCATCGCGGTTAAATGCTCTCTGAGCCTTGCGAAGTTCGACCCTACCAAAGCACTTGGGCACACGTTGACACCATAGATCTCATGGCTGTTGTTTAACTTCGCTTTTCTGACTGTCTCGATGAGTAAAATAGTATGAAAGGTGAGTAAATTGGTGCGTCTCATGGTGTTGATGAAGCTTAAAACGCCAACGTTACGCACACGAGATAACAACTCGTAGTAGAGAACGCAGTTGTCTTCGGTGTTGATGATCGGCTCTTCTTCAAAGGAGATGTGTTTCCAACGAAACAGGTAGATCACGAAACCCAGAATATAGGAGCGATAAAGCAGGGTGGCGAGTATCAGAGAAAGCGCAATCCATAGTGCAACAATGTCGTCACTGTAGAAGGTGATGGTTGCACCCGTTGGTAGGGAGGTTTGATAGATAGATTTACTCTCTTCGCCAAGGTTTAAGATGTGGTAACCATTCTTCTGGATGGAAATCGAATCGACTAATAGAGGCAATAGTGAGTTCTTGTATCGAGCTTCGATAGATCGTTTAGATATTCGAGCAACCATCTCAATATCGTGCTCGGTATCCATGAAGCGTGAATAGGCAAAGTCAGCACTATCGTAGAAGTCGTCTAATTGATTGAGCTCTATCATCTTAGAACGTGTTTTAGAGATATAGCAGGAGTCATAAGGTGTGGTCATGACGACAGAATCAAGGTTGAGCGAGTGCCTTAGCGAGTGCACAGCCCCGTGGCTATCGCAACCGTAGTCCATGACTTCTGCGGCAATGTGTTTGGTGTTCTCACTGTATTCATTCGCAATCTTCGTCGTATAAAGGATTTGGGAAAAGTAGACAACGAATAGGAAAAAGGAAGAGATGGTGAACACGGCTATCAGAGCCTTAATCAGCTCTCGATGATAGGTGTTGAACATCAGTTTCAACATCTCGAACTGGCTGGGCTTGAACTGGTTGATGTCGTACTTAGGTGCGATACGGTTGGTTGAGCTTTTATCGAGATCGATAAAGTAACCTACCTTATAAAGGTTAGAGATAAGTTCGCTATTATTATCTACCTTCGCTTTCTTACATAAGCTTCGATATTTCTTTCTTATAGAAGCAATAATATTTTTTAACGCGTATAAGCTAAACTCTTCGTCAAAGTGTAATTTAAAAGATTCTTCAACATCTCGTGCAGATTGAGGGTTTGATATTGACGAGTGTTCAATAAGGTATTTGAAAACAAAACTCTCTTTACTATTAAGAGTTTCCTCTGATATCTTATTACTGTCTCTTTTTATGTATATTTTTTCTTCATTGTAGATCAGTTGCAAGCTCTCATTATTGTTATTTATATTGAAAGAACAGTGCATAGCTCAACTCCTAAGCGATAGTTATTATATTTGTGTGATGGATATGTGATGGCTGGGATTGTCATTCAACACAAGAGTTCGATCTAAATAATATAACCAAAATGTCACCATTTCCTCTTAAGATGTTGATACTAATCGCAGAATTTGGGCTTTAATGAAAGGTTATGGAGATGTTCACCCAAAAGTTGAATTTATAAATGAAAGCCAATGATTTACAAGGGGTAAGGGGGATTTATCCATTTGTTTTGGTATTTATCCATTTCACAGCTTCTACGCGGTAGGTTTAGCGACTGGATTTAGAGGTTTCTAATGTAGCTTCTGATGGTATTCATTCGGTTTATCGATGCGTGAGATTTATCAGAATTTTTCATGATAAAATTAAATTATGTCATTTTATGTGATATTAATATAATTTATGTGGCGTATTGTTTTGGTGATTTAATTAAAGTAATCAATGATAGAATTAATTATATTTGTTGAATGATTGACTTTAATTTATTCTGTTACGAAATTTAAATAATTAAACTTTAAGGTGGGATATTTAAAATAGGGAAAGGATGATTTTTATCATGATGTGTTGATTAAAGAATTTTAATTGAATTATTATTGACATATGTATCAAATATGTGTCTATGTAAATATTAATCGGCTAGTGATGAAAATAAGATATGAATGAGGTTGGTGTTATACCATGAGCACTGCCTAAAAGTATAAGCAGCAACAAGTTAGATCAATTAGTGTTATTTTTGAGCAAATGTTAGCGTAACCACATGATATTCAAAGATCTGTTGCGGTGGCTTTGTGTTAACTATGGAAGCGTGCAATCGTTGAGTATTTAACATGCACCATCAAGCACCACGATCTGTGGTTCTTTTTCTGGCTGATAAAGCACCTGACAAAAGTCTCCTTCTGGCGAATAGGTGTAGTTTTCGGTGTCGAAAGAGATGGCGGCTACTCTTTCTGCATTGCTGCCAGAGTCTACTTCTTTGTTGATGACATGAAGCTCTGTTGCGTCGATATTGAGCAGTCTTCTTAGTGAGTCAACATAGGCGATTGGGTAACCATGACAAACGTAGTAGGTCTCAATCTCCGTCTTTTCAACATAGTTGCACTCATCCTCAACGCCAGCAATCGCTGACTTCGCGTAGATCATATCGATACCCGTGCGAAGGTTACCAGCCACATCATGTATTTTACTCGCCCGAGCACTTCCTTGAACGTCTAAGAACTTGACCATAGCTGTCGCCGAAACGATCGCTAAAATTAATACAGAGATGATGAGTTCTAAAAGAGTGAAGCCGTTTTGTCTGTTCATGGTTACCGATTATTTGCTCTGCTAAAGGGACGGAATGAGGGTAATCTAAATACCAAAGTCATTACAGTTAGTGGGTATAATGGTTTGGTGTTTTATTGTGTGAATTGCTAAGTAATTTTCTTTATAAACAATAGCTTAATTATTTCCTCTTACTGTTAAACGCTATGTAAGCATACGTAAGCGTACACACCCACAGCAGCCGATTGTTTAGGAAGCATTCAAACGACTTAATTTATTGATAAATAAGTCTTTAATTGTAGGATTGTCGACCATTCAAAAACTGACTTTCGACTTCATTTGAGGGAATTGGTTTACTAAATAAAAATCCCTGAAGATACTGGTATCCACAATCGATTAAGAACGCTTTTTGCGTTTCGGTTTCGACACCTTCAGCAACCACTTTTAGCCCCAATTTTTCACAGATAGCATGGGTGGCTTGGACAATCGCTTTGCTCCCTTTGTGTGAACCGTGGACGAAGCTTTTATCGAGTTTCACGGTGCTAATCGGTAAGTCATGCAACATCGACAGTGACGAGTAGCCTGTGCCAAAGTCATCAAGGTGAAGCTCTACGCCCAATTTAGAAATATCGCTTAACGCTTGCCTGACTTCACCATGCTTGAAGATCATGGAAGATTCGGTGATCTCAAGGGCGATGCTTTGAGGTTGGATATTGTAGAAGTTCAACATTGCTAATAGCTGCTCGGCAAAGGTCGCGTGCATCTGAATACTCGAAATATTGATACTCATCATCAACTCACTATCAAACTCACGTTGCCATATCGATAGCTGTTTGAGTGCAGAGTTCAGAACCCATTTCCCGAGCGGTACAATCTGCCCCGTCTCCTCCGCTAAGCTAATAAACTCATCAGGGCCTATGTTACCTAGCTCTTTGTCTGACCATCGAAGCAAGGCTTCAAACCCTTTCACCTTGTCGCTGTTGGTGTTCATGATCGGTTGATAGTGAAGGTTGAGATCGTCGTTTTCTATGGCGCGTGCCAGTCGATGGCGGATCTCTACTTTGCGATGCAGGGTTTGTGCTAAGTCTGGGGTAAACGTTTGGAAGCGGTTTCGACCATTCGCTTTTGCAAGATGCATCGCCATACCCGCTTGCTTTAGCAATGTTTCTTGGTCAACCGCGTTATCAGGGAAATGCGCGGTACCTATGCTGCAACCGACAGATAAACTGCCGATGCCTCTGATATGGAAACTTCGGTTTAAGGCATCAATGATGCGAGAGCAAAGTAGTGGGATATTTTGATTTCGGCAGGTGTGGGCAATCACAATGAATTCGTCGCCACCAAATCGCCCTATCATGCATTTCTCATCAACCAACTGTTTAAGGCGTTCACCAACCTGTTTGAGTCGTTGGTCTCCGACAGTGTGCCCATAAGTGTCATTAACTAATTTGAAGCCATCAAGGTCGACAAACATCAATTCAAACGGTGAGCGATAGGCAATGCTGGTTTCTAGAAGGTTGCTGATCCCACTGCGATTATAAAGCTCCGTTAAACAGTCGTGTTCTGCGTTGTATCTGGCTTTTATCAGCTTCTCTTTTTGCTTTGTTGTACAGGTTAGGTTTAGCAGCAGTTCGCTTTTATCAAAGAGCCACTTTCCTTGCACATCAAAATGGTGTGCTCTGAAGGAGGAAACCTTGATAAACCAAGGCGCACCGGTTGTTGGTTCTCTATTCTGTAAACGTGTATGTACAAAAGTGATTACTATGTTTTGCGTACGGTAAATGTAGGGCTCTGATTCCAATATTGATGATCTATGATCAGTATATATACTGCCTTCGCTTTTAATAAATACTGGTGATAGGAATGTCGAAAACCAAAGTGCTCATTGTTGAAGATGACCAAGAGATAGCTCGTCTAACGACGCTTTACCTCGAAGCTGAAGGTTACAATGTTAGCGTTGTTCATGAAGGGAACTTGGCACTTGAAGCGATCCGTAGTATTGAACCTGATTTAGTGCTGTTGGACTTGATGCTTCCAGGGATGAGCGGCGCGCAAATTTGCCGTCAAGCCCGTGAGTTTTACAATGGAATGATTTTAGTGCTAACGGCTTCCGCCGATGAAATGAGCGAGGTCAGCTTGTTTAAATTTGGTGCGGACGATTACGTTGCCAAACCGATTCGTGGCCATGCCTTGTTAGCGCGAATTGAAGCGTTATTGCGTCGAGCGACTCCCGTAAAAACTGCGCAAGAAACTACGGCTGAAAAACAGTGCGATATTGTAATCAACAGCTCTGCTCAAAGTGCCACGCTCTACGGCCAAAACCTCAAGCTTACTTCTGCTGAATTTGAAATCTTAAACCTTCTCGTTAATAACATCTGTCAGGTCGTGACTCGAGACCAGTGCTGTCAGTTATTTAGAGGGATAGATTACGCGTTCAACGACCGCTCGATTGATATGCGCGTGTCTGGGTTACGCCGAAAGCTGCGCATTCACGCAAAAGACAAACAGTTGATTCGTACGGTTCGCAACAAGGGGTACATGCTGGTTGCGTAAGTTCATTGCTACGAAGCTTCGCTCGGTTTCGATGTTTGCTCGCTTATACCTTGGGATTGTGACTGGGATGTCGGCAACGATATTTTTGTTCTTGAACCTTGGTGAGGGGTACATGCGACGCACCGAGATCGAAACCTTCCTCAATGATGGCATCTACTTTGCGGAGCAGTATGTTCGTCAACACAATCAAGAAAACTCACTCTATAAAGAGCTCGATAGAACAGGCTACCAACAATTTTATATCTTCAATTTACGCCTGTTGGAGAATTGGTCGGGCGAGGCGCCTTGCCAACAATGTGAGTTATACACAACCTTAAACGGTGTGCCGATATATCTAAGTGATGACAACCTCTATTCGACCGTGTTTCAGCTACCAAACTCTAAATTCAGTTTTGGGTTCAGTGAGGTAGGGGACTTTTTCTCTCCTGACATTGAATGGTACGAAGACTCAGAACGACACTTTTTGTTAGGGCTGTTGTTGGCTGTGATTGTGGCGATTGGAGCAAGTGTTTACTTACCTGTGAGGCGTTTTCAAGAAAGAATAGAGTTGCTCGTCGAGAAGCAGAAACAGTTTGGTAAGGGCAAGCTTAGTACTCGATCTGACATGGACGACATCCATCCTGTTTCTGATTTGGCCAGCAGTTTTAACTTCATGGCTGAAGAGATCGAAAGCAAAGTAAAACAAAGTCATATTTTCGCTCAAGCTATCCCACACGAAGTACGAACTCCGCTAAGTCGTATTCAACTGGCGACCGATATCCTAAGAAGGGGAGCCCCCGATAATCATCAGGTTCTTTTCGATGACATTGATACCTACATTGAGGATATCAACGAGCTCACGTCAGAAATCATCATGCTGTCGAAGTTGAATGTCATGGATAACTCTTTCTTTGAGCTCGTTAAAGTGACCTCCGATCTTCGTGAGTATTGCCTAGACCGAATTCGTTACTCGAAACTAGACAATGCCACCTTTGAATCTAAGGTACAGCTAGAGTGCAAGATTAAGTGTGATTGCTCAATGGCACGCTTGGTGTTCGATAACGTTCTCAAGAATGCGGGTAATTACACACAAGACAAAGTGTGGATGACGCTGGATGAGAACTCAGAAAACTGGCTGGTGGTGATTGAAGACAATGGTTCTGGAATACCAGAGAATAGGCGTGATGAGGTATTCCTTCCGTTCTCTCGACTAGACTCAAGCAGAACGTCGACCAACGGTGGATTGGGGTTGGGCCTCGCGATTGCTCTATCGGCGGCTAAAAACTTTCTTGGGATATCAAAATCGACGACAGCAACCATGGTGGTGCCAAGTTCAGTATCGTGATTCCTAAGATCGCATAAACTGTAGCTTTAAGAACTCTTCAGGCTCGTCAAATAACAAAGCCACGGACTAATACCGTGGCTTTTTCATATTCCGATTTACAAGCTAGTGACTTCTTAGTACTACTGCCTAGAGCCTAGAGCCTAGAGCCTAGAGCTTAGAGCTTAGAGCTTAGAGCTTAGAGCTTAGAGCTTAGAGCGATGAAGTCCATAAATAGCGTGGTCTACGATGCGGCCATTCAAGTTCTCGTTACGAGTTATAATACCTTCTAACGTGAAATGTAAGCGCTCACAAACCTTGCGGCTGCTTTGGTTACCGGTTGCGGCTGATATCTCTACCTTTTCCATATCTAACTCATTGAAAGCAACATCAATCAGCTTCTGGACAACGCGCGTCACAATCCCCTTTCCTTGGTATGTCTCAGATAACCAATAACCTATCGTCACCTTTTGCTTATCATGATCAATAGTATTGAAACTGCAGTTACCGACGACCTTGTCTTGATACACGATCGCACAGGTCATGCTTTTCCCTTCCGCATAATCGTGTAGCGAGCGTTGGATGAAGATCCTAAAGTCTTGCTCGGTTTTACAATGTGGCGGCCACACGAGCCATTGACTTAGGTACTCATTCTGGCTTTGTGAGATTTCCGCGTAGTGAGAAGCGAAGCTCTCTTCAACCAATGCGATGGAGAGTTCGTTGTCGATAACCGTTTTAAACATGTCTTTCCTTTTCTTATGGCTGCTTATTTAAGCGAATCTTAGTCGGCAGGCTATAATGTCGCATGATTTTTAATATGCAACCATTTGTAGCACGGATTTTTCGTGATACGTTGGTTCTATCACGAAACTCATTAAACCTTACAATAGTTGTGTATATAATCATTAGCTATGCATTAGTATTAGCGGCCTAAATATATAAAAAATATAAAAATGCTAGGTTTAAATAATGAATCAACATTGCCAGGACGTGACCGTGGACTTAAGGAAGGCTCTATTCGGTATTGCTAAGGCGCTTGATAACGTCGGTTTCGAAAGTAAAAATCATGGACAGAGAGTGGGCTATATCGCGTATCGATGTGCTCTGAGTGTGGGGTGGGAAGAAGAGCAAGCGCAGCTCGCGTTTTCGTTAGGCTTGATTCACGACTGTGGTGTCTCGCAAATTGATGAACAGCTCAGTTTAACGTCTGGGTTTGTACCTGACTCAAGCTATCACCATTGTCAAAAGGGCTACCAAATCTTAAAAGAGTGCCCAGTTCTTTCTATATTTGCTAAGCCGGTTCTTTATCACCATACTCCGTGGTCTGAGCTAAGGGCTATTCATATCGGCGAGTTAGAAAGAGAACTAGCTGCCATCGTGATGCTTGCCGATAGAGTCGATTATCTATACGGCATAACCTCTTCTGATCGTTATGGAAACCTAACACCAGATGGCAAAGCGAGCATCATTGAACGTTTGACTGAACAAGCGGATGAGATGTTCGAAACCAACCTTGTGCAACACATGTGCGAGTTGGTTGATTTGGATGACTTCTGGTTTTCTATGGAGATTCCATACATCGAGAACATGAGGGATAACTTTGAACCTGTGCCATTTTTCTCCCAGCAAATGTCGCTGGATGAGACGGTGGCCTTTGCCGAGTTTATCGCCAATGTTGTTGATACCAAAAGTTCGTTTACCTTTAAGCACTCTTTAAAGGTTGGGCAGCTTTCAGAATACCTCGCCAAACAGCTGGGTTATTCCTACACCACTCAGCGCAAACTCTATCTGGCTGGGTTAGTCCATGATATCGGTAAACTGCAAACCCCTAATGACATTCTGCATAAGCCGGATTTACTCACTGAAGAAGAGTATTGCTGTATTAAACGCCATGCAACGGACACTCGATTCGCATTGCAGGAGTTGTTCAGTTCACCTCAGGTTTGTCAGTGGGCATCTAATCACCATGAAAGGTTAGATGGTTCGGGTTACCCAATGGGAAAAACGGCGGAAGAGTTGGATCAACCCAGTCGAATTGTTGCTGTGGTGGATGTGTTTCAAGCGCTAACTCAGTCTCGACCTTATCGTGGAGGCATGACGTTAGAAGAGACTCTCGCTATTTTGAGGGACCACGTTGATAACTTTAAGTTGGATCGAGAAGTGTTTGAGTGCCTTAATAAACACGCGCAATATTGCTTTGAATTATCGACAGACAAACGAATGTACGCGTTTTAACGCCACTGAATGCTTTCGAGGTGTGACGCCTAAACTCATACTCGGTCGAAATGACTAAACACCAGAAACAGAAAAGCGATAGCCGAGGCTATCGCTTTTTTTAATGGGGGCTTATCAGGATTTTTAGATCGAGATTAGTATCGCTTTAAGATCTCGATGATCGCTTGCTCAGTTTCCGCTGCGATGATGGCATCAATGTCATTATCATTTTGGAACAACTCTGATAGCGCCATAATCGTATGGATGTGGCTATCTGAGTCCATCGCCGCCAGAGTAATCGAAAGGTAAACGTCACCGTTGTCTTCTGACTCTAAATCAACACCCTTTTTGAATACCGTTACTTGCAGTGATGCTTCGTTCACACCATCTTCAGGGCGAGCATGAGGCATCGCAATTTTTGGTGCCAGAACATAGTACGCGCCGATGTCCTTGTGCTTTTGCTTGATAGCTTGAACATAATCTGTTCATTTCATAACGTTCCGTTACAAACCCTTGTTATTGACTGATGACTCAATAAATTTAACCCGATGTGTGAGCGAATTTATATAAATAACAATTATGTAAAATATTGATTTTATGAATGTTTACTCATTAAGTCGATTTTTGTTAGAACAGCCTATTCAAAACAATAAGATAGGTAAATCTATGAAAAAACTCGTCAGTTTACTGCTCGCTGCAGTATCGTTAGGGCTTTCTGGTTGTGCAACGGTATTAACAGCAGAACAAAGTGCGCCTCAACTCAATGAAGTTCCACAGGAAAAAGCGTTGACCGTCGCTGTAATCGATAAGAGACCATACGTTCTCGATCATGATAAAGAGCCAAAATTTGAGGGAATTATTCGCAGTTCGTTAGGTATTCCTTATACCTACAACACGGCGACACAGCAGCCAATGTCTCAATTTTTGACTGACAGATTGGTCGCAGGCTTGAAAAAACAGCAAGTAGCTGTTGAGTCGGTTGAGACGACGCCTGAAGAGGATATCACCAAGGTTGCTGAGCAGATGAAAGCATTCGACAACAAATCGATGATGTTTGTCTTGAATGAGTGGAAGTATGACTTCCACGCATTTACGGATAACTCTTGGTACAACGTTAATGTGATTATCTATGATGAAGCTGGTAATAAGCTACTCAGCAAAAATTTCCAAGGCGAGAATGATGTACCTGATGGTGGTGCAATCATCAATGAGATGCAACTGATCTACAAACAGCGTTTTGAAGAGATATTCCGAGATGCTGAAGTGAAAAGTGCCCTGCTAAACTAGTTATTCCCACTTTGATCTCATATTTTGAAAAAGCCACACTCTGTGGCTTTTTATTTTAATGATGGTTTTTTTGCATTATTTCTTGCTGGAAAAATTAATTATTGCGAGAAGTAGTTCGATTTGTACGCTTTATGACCGCGCGATCGTTTGCGTCAAAAAATGTGATGAAAGTCTCACTTAACTGTTTATACTTCTTTTCCGGTTTTAAGCCGGTGCTTAGCCAATACAAGCCGTCACATGGATATGTGAATGACCCCACGGACCGGACCAGCTACGTTCCACTGCTTGTATAAGGTGATTTTTTACATGAACAACTCGTTGTTACATTCGCTAACCCTGTTAGCTCCTTCATCGCGTAGCGTTTTGCTTGCGGTTCTTTGTCCTGTTCCTTTGATGTCATTTGCTTGGCTCATGTTCACTCTTTAAGGGTTACTAGGACACATTATGAATATTCTATTTGGTTTTGTCGGTGTTCTTGCACTGATTGCTTGCGCGTACCTGTTATCTGAAAGTCGTTCTTCAATTAACTGGAAAACGGTCTCTCGTGCACTATTACTTCAAATCGGTTTTGCAGCCTTAGTCTTGTATTTCCCATGGGGACAATTGGCGCTAACAAGCCTAAGTAATGGTGTTTCTAGCCTGCTTGGTTTTGCAGACGTTGGTATCGCATTCCTTTTCGGTGACCTTGCTACTGAAGGCTTCATTTTCGCGGTTCGCGTGCTTCCAATCATTATCTTCTTCAGTGCTTTGATTTCTGCGCTTTATTACTTAGGCGTTATGCAAAAAGTGATTCAAATCTTGGGCGGAGCGGTGCAAAAACTGCTGGGTACAAGTAAAGCTGAATCTCTGGTTGCTACAGGTAATATCTTCCTTTCTCAGGGTGAGTCTCCTCTTCTTATTCGTCCCTTTTTAAAGTCTATGACTCGTTCGGAACTGTTTGCTGTAATGGCAGGTGGTATGGCGTCGGTAGCGGGTAGTGTACTTGGTGGTTATGCTGGCCTTGGTGTTGAGCTTAAATACCTTATCGCTGCAAGCTTTATGGCGGCTCCGGGTAGCCTGTTAATGGCGAAGATCATTGTTCCTGAGCGCAGCACACCAAGTGACTACGACCACATTGAGCTCGATAAAGCTGACCAAAGCAACGTGATTGATGCATTGGCAAGCGGCGCGATGAACGGTATGAAGGTTGCAGTAGCGGTTGGTACAATGTTGGTTGCCTTCGTGAGTGTGATTGCGATGGTCAACACTGGCCTAGAAAGCCTAGGTGAAACGTTCGGTTTTGCGGGCATTACGCTGCAAGCTATCTTCGGTTACCTGTTCTCGCCTCTTGCATGGCTGATCGGTATCCCGAGTGATGAAGTATTGATGGCAGGTTCTTACATCGGTCAGAAGATCGTTATGAACGAGTTTGTTGCTTTTATCGACTTCGTTGAGAACAAAGCTCTGTTATCTGAACACAGCCAAGTGATCGTGACTTTTGCTCTATGTGGCTTTGCTAACATTGGTTCTATCGCGATTCAGTTAGGTTCAATCGGTGTTATGGCACCAGAGCGCCGTGCTGAAGTTGCAAACTTAGGTTTGAAAGCTGTAGCTGCTGGTACGCTAGCAAACCTAATGAGTGCATGCTTAGCGGGTATTTTCATCCTGCTTTAAGCTATATTCAGTTAAAGCGGACACTTTACTTACGGAGTTAACGTAAGGAGGGTGTCCGCTTTTTTGTGCCTGTTAATCAGGCGAAATCAGGTTTTGGCCGTCGACTGTGATTTGTCTATCGTGAGTAAAAGCTCACTCGGAAGAGTAATAGAGCCAGTTCCTTTTATCCGATATACTTGAATATCATCAGGTTGCGATTAATAACATTCGGCTTCGATTAAGAACATTCGATTTCGATTGAGAATATTCGGTTCCGACTAAGCATATCCGCTTTCGATTAGGAACAATGGCAACCAAGCTAAATTAATCAAGGGTCTCTCCATGAACATTCGCGTTCTCATCGGTCTTATTGTTACCTTCATTGGCTTGTTTGCGATGGTTTACCTAATTGCTGGCGGCGCTCAGTTTCCTATCTACCAGTGGCCAAAAGAGGCTTATCTCGGTTTGGTGTTCAGCGTGGTGTGGGGGGCTGGTGTCGCAGCGTCTGTAGCGTATTTCTTCTCGGCATTGGTGTTTGTTACTGTCGCCGTGGTTTGCTATGCGATCGGTTATAAAATCGGTGGGCTCTTTTCTTCAAGTTCTAAAGCTTAATCTTATCAAGGTGTGCTGATGTTCATTGAAGTAGGGCTGATTTGAATGCACTGGCTCGATCGTTGGAAGGTGTATCGCTATCATCGGAAACAAACTAACCGCTCGAATGGCGACAAGGCTAAAGCTTTAGGTTGGACTAGCGAAGAGAGTCAATTGTGTCGCTTTGAAGTAATCGCTCGTGCGGCGGACTTCGAAAAGAAGAGTGTTTTAGATTTGGGTTGCGGCTATGGCGAGCTGTTTGAACTGCTCGACAGCATCTATCGTATTCAATCTTATACCGGCGTTGACCAACACGCAGGCTTTCTTAAGAAGGCGAAGCAAAACTACACAGAAGATCGTTGTCAGTTTTTGGCGGGTGATATGAGCAAAATGAACCTTGAGGCGCACGACATTGTCATCGCTAGTGGTTCACTGAACTACATCTCTCGTGATTCTGATTATCTGACAAACATGATTACTCGCATGTATGAACTGGCGAATCAGACGGTGATTTTTAATCTTCTCAACTCAAGCCAGTATCCTTCGCGTAATACCTTGATGAGTTATCACCCTCAAGGTGTCTATCGTTTCTGTAAAACGCTCTGCGATGATGTCTCTTTAACGGAGGGCTACGCAGAAGGGGATTTTACGATAGTGATGAACAAAGCCGTGTCAGGAGCTTGATGTCGTCTTTGTTTTTATCTTTACGCAGGTTTTGATATTAACAACTTTTGATACGAGTACTGACGTAGTAAACAGCAAAAAGCCGCAGCCTTGAAAGGTATAAGGCTTTTTGGGTTCTATGATGAACCTAGGCTAGGTATGTTGCTAGTTCTTCGGTGGTTGGTTTTTAATGAGTCCGTAAGGGATGTTAGTAAACACCTTAGGGTTGCCTTCATAAGTCGGCGCTTCATTCACTTGCTGCCAATCGAGTAGCATGATTGCTAATACGTTGCGGTGTTCACCGTACTCAAGGTCAAAATCGCCAGTAATTGAAGGGATCATGCCTTGTTTCTCATCGATTGAAGCTTGAATCGCGAGTCGAGTTTTCTCTAGAACTGGTTCATCTTCTAAACCTGCCAATAAGAAGGTTAATCCAACCTCAGCAATCACATCTTCTTTCGCACGCAGCAGAATCGTATCGATGTTTTCTCTAAAGTAATCGTAGATCCATTGATGGTCTTGTTCGCTTACTTGATGTTGGTAATATTCTGAGTCGCCGAAGATGACGTGTGTCATACCATAGATCTTATTGCCGAATTGCTGGCTTGAGAGTTTTTTGTCTTTATCGTCTGGATACGCTTTTTTGAAGGTATCGACAAACTCATCAACGACATCCTGCTCACCCAGTTGGCGCAACCAGTAAACCTGATTCGCTAATTGAGCGGCCCACGCTTTCACCATGTCTTCATTGGTCACGTATCGTGAGAAGTCATAGCGACGAATGATTTCGCGTAGCTTGGCATCGTTCTTGTGTTCTAAACCGTATTCGTTAGCACGAGCCATAGAGCCTAGAAGGTCAACACCAAGGTAAAGGTATTCAGGCATGTGCTTGGTGATGTTGTAGCGTCGAATACTGCGCTCATCGTTATCACCAATATAAGATGCAACTCGCTTCTCTGAGTAGAGTACGATTTGTTCCATGGTTTGAACGTCATTCGACAGGGTGCTGAGCTTGCTTGCCACTCGAGCCATGTCGCTCCACACCGCCGCTGAATACTTATCGTCTAATGTTTGACGATACATGCGCAGCCCGTAGTGACCTTCTTTGAATGCAGGCAGGGTGTAAAGCTGGCTTTCGTAGGTGGTGCGAATTAGGTCTGCAGATTGCTTGAAAGATTGTTCTTGAGAATTGAGCGAATCTGCTTGGGATTGAACGTTCACTGCGGTTGGCGCTTGAACGTTTTCTTGTGCGTGAACGGCAACCGAGGCTGATAGCAATGTACACAGTGTGATAGTTTTTAACTTCATGTCGTGAGGTACCAAGCTGATTATTAGTCTATGTAAAATAACATTGATGAATCCTTTAATGTAAGCGTTGAGTCAATACAATGTAAGCTTTATAAGGTTCACTAACCCTTTTTGATTAAACCATTCGTTTAGTAAAGAAGTTTGAAGTGATGGATCACTCAATATTTGATAGATAGTCGACGTTAGTATGGATTTTTAATGACTTAGCGGCATACTGGAGCAATAAGCCAGAAATGAGCCGTTATAAGGCAGTATATAGAACAATAGTGTTAGAGGTTCGTAAATGCCAAGTGGTTCTAGCAAGCAGTGGTCTGCCAGAGTAGTAGCTTTTCTTTTTTTTCTTGCGATAGTAAGCGCAATTGAGTTCTTTCATGCCAAGCAATTAACTTTTCTTAAAAACGAATCGTATTCAGAGGCAAAAAAGCAACTATCCATTATTCGTTCTCGGATTGAAGCCGCGATCGTGTCAGATATGTATATCCTCAATAATTTCTCGACCTTAGTGACCATCAACCCCGATGGAGAGGTAAAAAATTGGGATAAGATTGCAGAGAATATCATTCAAGATGGCTTCCATATTCGACTTATCGGACTCGCCAAAGACGACATTCTAAATTTTGTTTACCCGATGGAAGGTAATGAGCAGATTCTCGGTATTAATTATCGTGATCACCCAAATCAATGGGAGTCTGTTGAGATAGCCCGTAATTTTGGCAACACCTTTATTGCTGGTCCTTTTGAGCTGTTTCAAGGTGGGCAAGCCCTTATTACACGTACTCCGATCTTCCGAGATCCGCCTTTTAATCAAGATTATTGGGGTGTCTCCAGTGCTGTTATCGGTTTAGATGAGCTGTTTGAAGATGTTGGAATCGGCAAGATCGAGAACAAGTATGAATTAGCAATTCGTGGTGCAAACAGTTCAGGGAAAGATGGCGCTGTCTTTTATGGTACTCAGGATGTGTTCGATAATGCGTTTGCCACTGAACAGGTGAGTTTTCCATACGGGGGTTGGTACCTTGCTCTCTCCGGTAACGAACATGTATTGATGGATGAGCCTTGGTATCGCATCCAAGCGGTAAGGCTGGTGGGCTACTCCATAATATTAGTGCTGGCGTTTGCTTTCTTTACTATTTATCGCCTTTACCGCATTGCAGATAGCCGCTCTATGCATGATGAGTTAACGATGTTGCCGAATCGTCGATACTTCATGTATAGCCTCAAGCAGGCCTTCAAAACCACTCAAAAACAGAGAGCGAGAACCTTTGCTGTTGTAAATATCGACCTCGATGGGTTTAAAGCAATCAACGACACTTATGGTCACGCGGCAGGCGATCAGGTATTGATTGAGTGTGCTAACCGCATCAGAAGTGAGCTGCGTGTTTCAGATATCGTCGCAAGGATAGGCGGTGATGAGTTCTTGGTCTTGTTGCCACGCATTATCGATGATCAACACGTATCGTCGATCGTGACTAAACTACGAAAGGCGATATGCTCGGCACCAGTTGTGTACGACGCGCACTCTATTTATCTCAGAATCAGTGTGGGTTGGGTTATTCACAATAACAACTACAATGATGTCGATGCGCTCTTCAAAGCCGCTGATGAAAAAATGTACGAACAGAAGCGACAAGTTATCTAGGTTGAATTTTAGCTGCGATTAGAATTTAGTTGCTGAATGGGGGGAAAAGCCTCAGAATATCGCGCTTTGCTCCGTATCAATGTATTTGATGAGCAAAAGCTGAAGCAACGCACTTTTTAACGTGTTGCTCATACTAAATGTTATTCAACTGAGAAAATAATCTATGAGTTTTACCTCCCTTGGCCTTTCTGAACCGATCCTTAAAGCTATTGAAGCACAAGGTTACGATAAGCCATCACCAATACAAGAGAAAGCCGTGCCAGCTGTCCTAACGGGCAAAGATGTTATGGCCGCTGCTCAAACAGGTACAGGTAAAACTGCAGGCTTCACGCTACCTATTCTTGAAATGTTATCGAAAGGTACTCGCGTACGTCAGAACCAAGTTCGTGCGCTCGTGCTAACGCCAACTCGTGAGCTTGCTGCGCAAGTGAATGGCAGCGTAGTGAAGTACGGTATTAACTTACCGCTGACTTCGACGGTAGTGTTTGGTGGTGTGAAGATTAACCCTCAGATGCAAAAACTGCGTAAAGGTAGTGACGTGTTGGTGGCAACACCTGGTCGTCTACTTGACCTATACAACCAAAATGCAGTGCGTTTTGACCAACTAGAAATCCTAGTGCTAGATGAAGCGGACCGCATGCTAGACATGGGTTTCATCCGCGATATTCGTAAGATCTTAGCTTTCTTGCCTAAGAAGCGTCAGAACCTACTGTTCTCAGCGACGTTCTCTGATGATATCCGCAGCTTAGCGAAAGGCTTAGTGAACAATCCTGTTGAAATTTCAGTAAGCCCTGCAAACTCGACGGCAAAAACGGTTGAGCAAAGCATCTACCCAGTAGACAAAAAGAAAAAAAGCGCAATGCTAGCGAAGCTAATCAAAGATAACGATTGGCGACAAGTGTTGGTGTTCAGCAAGACGAAACACGGTGCTAATAAGCTTGCTCGCTTCCTTGAAGAGCAAGACATCACTGCTGCACCTATTCATGGCAACAAGAGCCAAGGTGCACGTACTAAAGCCTTAGAGAACTTCAAAACAGGTAAGGTACGAGTACTTGTTGCAACTGATATCGCTGCTCGTGGTATCGATATCCCACAACTGCCTCAAGTAGTTAACTTCGATCTTCCTCATGTATCAGAAGACTATGTACACCGTATCGGTCGTACTGGCCGTGCTGGTGAAGTAGGTAAAGCGATTTCATTGGTTTGTGCGGATGAAGTGGGTGAGCTGTTCGGTATTGAACGCCTTATTCAACAAGTGCTAGAGCGTCGTGAACTGGAAGGTTTCTCTCCAGTAAACAAGTTACCTGAGTCTCGCTTGGATTCACGTCCAATCAAGCCTAAGAAACAGAAGAAAGCAAAACAGCCACGTGAGCATGCTGATGGTCAACGCTCTGGTGATAACGCTCGCGGGCACAAGCCAGCAGGTAAGAACAAGCGTCATGTAGCTGGCAATGGTTCGGCGCCAAAGCGTAAACCAACATCTGGAAAGAAACCGGCTGAAAACAATTCAGCTGCGACAGGTGAAGATAAGTCAGTAAGAAACAACGGCAGCAACTTTAAGCGCGGTAGTGCGGGCAATAAACCTGCTGCAAATAACGCAGGTGCTCAGAACACTCTGAGCAAACCAAGCGGTGCGGGTAAATCTAACGGTACTGGTAAGCCAAACAACGCGGGTAAACCTGCAGGCAAACCTAAGAAGTCTGGTTACGGCGGTAGCTACGGCCCAAGCAAGTCGTCAAATAAGCCGACAAGCAACAAACCTTCGACAAACAAACCGTCTCGAAGCCGTTCTAAGCCAGCTCCTCAGAAGTAATCTTTTCTGAGATATTGAAAGAGCAACGAACATGAGTCGCTTTATAAAAAGGCGTCTCGTGGGTTAAGTTCTTTCTGTCATAGAAATCGAATAAGCGCGAATATTGAATCTCAATGTTCGCGTTTTTTTATGGGCGTTGTTTAGGGTGTTGTTTATGTTGAGTAATACCAATCCGGAAAAT
>NZ_JBFRKI010000033.1:0-51179 GCF_041469245.1 Vibrio sp. 10N.286.51.B11
TTTAATTGGTATAAAGACAAAAGCATGCGTTCGAACTCTTATTAGAACAGGTTAAATATTTGGATACTCAGTCCAGGTTTCTCCCCTCTTTTCAAAAAACATCCTCAATTTAGCAAAATAAATCTTTGTTTCCGTTCACATCGGTGCATTCGCATCCGCTTGGTTCTCTGGCATCGCCCCAATAAAAGCGGGTAACTGATTACACGCTTCAACAATCGAGTTAATCAACGGATACGGCGACATATCAACGCCAAAACGCAGTGCATTATAGACTTGTGGCACTAAGCAAATATCGACGATACAAGGTGAATAGGTGAGGCTATACACCGAGTCGCCATGTGCTTTTCTGTGCTTTGCCAACTTCTCTTCTAGAGCACAGAAACCTTGGCTCATCCAATAGTGAAGCCAATCCATTTTCACCTCTTGCTCGCACGACAATTCTCGATCCAAATACTGCAACACGCGCAGGTTATTAAGAGGATGAATTTCCATCGCAATGTCCTGAGCCATCGCCAGTGCTTGATAGCGCAATGGTGTTTGCTCGGGAATCAACAATGAGTCTGGGCTGCTCTCACATAAATAGCTTTCATCCAAATATTGCAAAATAGTCAGCGACTGATTGAGTTTAACTTCACCATCCACCAGCACAGGCACTAACTCACTGGCATTGAGCTCGCGATATTGTAGATCATGCTGCTCACCGCCATTACGCACCAAATGCACCGATTTCGACTCATAGCTAAGTTGCTTGAGGTTCAATCCAATACGCACTCGATAGGCTGCCGAAGAGCGCCAATAACCATAGAGTGTGATCTTCTTGTTCATAAAGAGCCCTCGTTCATAACGTGCCTCTCTGTGGTTTTACTCTTGTCATTGTAATTAGAGTGGTCGATATTGACTGACTTTTTGGTCAATCGCGCCAAAGATCGAGTCACCCGCTGCATCGAACATCTCTAGACGAATCGAATCACCAAACGACATAAATTGAGTCGACGGCTTACCATCACGAATCGTCTCTATCATGCGTACTTCAGCAATGCAGGAGTAACCCACTCCACCTTCCGCAATCGAGGTACCGTGATCAGTGCCTTGCTTATTAGAAACCGTGCCCGAACCTATGATCGCCCCTGCCGACAGTGGTCGAGTTTTCGCAGCATGCACAACTAACTCGGCAAAATTGAAAGTCATATCCACACCGGCATTCGGACAACCAAAAGGTGTGTCGTTGTAGGTTGAAGTCAGTGGCAGGTGCACTTTGCTCCCTTTCCACTGTTCACCCAGCTCATCGGGCGTAACAGCAACCGGAGAGAACGCTGAAGAGGGCTTGGATTGGAAGAAACCAAAGCCCTTAGCGAGCTCAGCCGGAATCAAACCACGCAGCGACACATCATTCACTAACATTAGCAGACGAATCGAATCATGCGCTTGCTTGGCGCTGGCTCCCATTGGCACATCTCCGGTGACAACCGCAACTTCACCCTCGAAATCGATACCCCATTCGTCACTGGCAAATTCAATGTTGTCACGTGGCCCAATAAAGGCATCTGAGCCGCCTTGATACATAAGCGGGTCAACCCAGAAGCTTTCTGGCATTTCAGCACCACGAGCCTTACGCACCAGCTCAACGTGGTTTACATACGCACTGCCATCTGCCCATTGATAAGCGCGTGGCAGAGGCGATTCACAATATTGAGGCGCAAACACTTCACTGCCCGTCACATGCCCGTTGTTTAACGAGGTGTATAACTCTTCTAACTGAGGCGCAACGCTTTCCCAATTATCCAAAGCGACTTGCATGGTTGGCGCCAGATGCATCGCGTGGAAAATCTCCGTCGCTGGCACGCACTGTTTAAGGTCTCTACTCACGACCATCAATAGGCCATCGCGAGTACCATTTTTCTTGGTTGCTAATTTCATCCTTGTTGCCCCTTACTTCTCTTGCCAACTGTAGACATATTCTTTGTTTTCAACGCTATCGAGTTCCTCAGAGAACTGCAGCGCATGGCGAGTATCGATCATCACCGCCACTTCATCGGTAAACTTCTTCTTGTGCGCTTGCCCAGCCTTGAAGGCCTTTGGATGAGGCCCATGCGTAAACCCCGCCGGGTGAAAGGTCACCATGCCCGCTTCAATGTTGTCGCGGCTAAAAAAGTCACCAGCGTGATAGAACAGCACTTCATCGTAATCATCATTGTTGTGATAGAAAGGCACTTTCAATGCACCGGGGTCGCTCTCAATCGGGCGTGGTACAAAGGTGCACACCACAAAGCCTGCGCCAACAAAAGTGGTGTGTGCTGACGGTGGCAAGTGGTAACGATGTGACATCAGCGGTCTGATATCGCGCCAATTCACTTTCACCACCGCTAAGTCGCCATGCCAACCAATTGCATCCAATGGATTGAACGGATAGGTGATCACACTGACTTTGTCGTGGCGTTTCACCTGAACCTGAGTTTGATTTTCTGAATACTGAGCGCGGAATTGCTCATTGATAGAAGGTATGTCGAGCACCGCCGGATCAAACACCGCGTGATTACCGACCATGCCTTTCTCTGGCAGGGAGTAAGCCGCGTCTGTGTTCTCAATCATCAAGATGAACATCGGCTCACTTGGCTCTAAACGCCAGTTGGTTGAGCGCGGGATCATCACGTAATCCCCTTCACTCACGGCTAGATGACCATAGTCACAATAGAGATCGGCGCTACCTTGGTGAATGAACAGCAGCTCATCACCATCAGAATTACGCACCAAGAAATCCATCTTCTCGTCCATGCGCCACACTCGGATTTTGCAGTCAGCGTTGTGCAAAAGATGAGGCACCGCCCAAGGGGTTATCTGGCTGGCTTTTTCCACCAGCGTAAAATCAAAAGCGCGAGGGCGTAAATCACCTTCCCACTCCGACCAACCTGTTGGGGCATGTTGGTGATGAAAATGAGCGGCAGGGCCGAAGAATCCACTTCGGCCCGCCTCTCGCTCATAAATTGCCTCTTCGGGGAAGTCGGCATGCGCTTGTTTAGAGCACACCCCCTCCCGATGAGGAAACGAGATCCATTTATGCATCGTCTAATACTCCTCGACGAATCTGGTCCTCTTCAATCGATTCAAACAGCGCCTTGAAGTTACCTTCACCAAAGCCTTCATTGCCTTTACGCTGAATGATTTCAAAGAACACAGGCCCGATCACCGTCTGCGTGAAAATTTGCAGCAAGATGCCGTCTTTGGTCGGCGCGCCATCAATCAGAACACGTAGGTCTCGCAGCAGTTCGGTGTCTTCACCGTGGCCTTTCACACGATCGTCAACTTTCTCATAGTAGGTGTCAGGAGTTGGCATAAAGTCCATGCCGCGATCACGCAAGGTTTTCACCGTTTTGTAGATATCATCCGTAGCAAGTGCGATGTGTTGGATACCTTCGCCGTTGTATTCACGAATGAACTCTTCAATTTGTGATTTGTCGTCTGAAGACTCATTGATAGGGATGCGGATTTTGCCACATGGTGAGGTCATGGCGCGGCTCACAAGGCCTGTCAGCTTACCTTCAATGTCGAAATAGCGAATTTCACGGAAGTTACCGATACGCTCATAAAAACCAGACCACAGGTCCATATTGCCTTGTTTCACGTTGTGCGTGAGGTGATCGATCTCATAAAGACCAACATCGGCTTTCGCCATGCGCTCTTCCGCGTCATCATAGAATCGGAAGTCAACGTCGTAGATGCTCTGCTTGCCGTAGCGATCCACAAAATAGAGCAGGCTTTCACCGATGCCGTAAATGGCAGGAATGCTCAGCTCCATCGGTCCAATTTCTGTTTTATACTCTTCGCCACCGCCGCTGAAAGCTTGTGTCATTGCCGCAGTTGCATCGTTAACACGAAAAGCCATGCCACACACCGATGGGCCGTGAACTTTAGCGAACGCTTCCGCTTGGCTGTGTGGCTGCTCATTGACGATAAAGTTGATGTCACCTTGTCGATACAGCCAAGCCTCTTTTGAACGGTGCTTAGCGATCTCGGCAAAACCAAGTGACACAAACAGCGCTTTAAGTTGCTCGATTCCCTTGTGGTCAACGGCCGTGTATTCAACAAACTCGAATCCATCCGTACCAAGCGGGTTGTATGTATCCACCATGAACTTTCTCCTTGTACCTATTGGTTTTGTATTACGTGTTTTTTGTCCTTAATTAAATTTGGCCCACAAGCGGAAAGATTGGAATGCATCGAAGGAAATGGGCAATAACGCTAAAAACCCGTCAAATTGTAAAATAATTGTTACACACAAACCCTCACAACAGGAAAGTGAGTGCTATCAAGGGATTGAAGAGTGGTGGTTTGATTTACAGCAAAGCAAGAGATGTTACTTAATTGTTACAAGTGATTTTTTTGGCTAAAGCAGAAAGAGATAAGTGTATGTTGAACGTAAAAAGAGCATCACAAAACAGGTGATGCTCTTTTAAAAAGCTTCATATCCCAGCGGTATTCTTATGGGACGAAGTATCAAACCTAACCCATTACTTTAATGGTTGACGGTCAAATAGAGGTTGTTTCTCTCGTGAGCACGTCATCAATTTAGGCAATCACAGAACGAGACTTTTTCAAGCGAACTGAAAGCACGGACATTAAACTGATAAGCACCAATAGCCCGGTACCGGCACCACTACGTTCAACATCTTCAGCGCTATCATCACTTCTTTCAGCAATGTCTTCACTTGTTGCTCCAGATATCGGGATAAGTTTTACAGCCACCACCCTCTCGTCACCTACTCCATCATTACAATAAGCAAAGTGTGCGGTTGAATCATAAGCCATAGAAGAGGAGCTACTTTCACTCGCAAAACATTGTATTGCCGTCCCTGAGATAACACCCGCGTCATTAATGTCGGTTGCGTCCAATATTCTAAAGTGGTTGTTGGCATCACTGTCGTCACCACCGTTAGTTAGGTCGTCTAACCACCAAGCTTGATCATTATATCTTGCACGTCTATCAGCATCGGTACCAGTGTCGTTATAAGGGAAAATGAAGCCGCGATGCCTTCTTTCATGTCCGTCTACTTCAGCGTGAGTTTCGGCGTCAACATAGCCAACGATTTCATTGTAGCTGTTGATCTCACTTGCTTTTCCCTCTGCACTGTCAAAGAAAATGTCTTCACCTAAACTTGCGAAGAATGTGGCTGTTGGCGTTGTGTCATTCGCATCAGCGACGAACATACGATTATCAGACACACGATCCGACGGATAATCACCATCTCTTTTTGCATAACCAATAACCATCATGTTTTCATTAATGTCTGTTGCGACAGAATTACTGTGAATGTATGAATCACTCACTTCTACCGTCGCATTAGCGATAAATGTAGTCGTCCAAGCATTTTCCGAAACGCTGAAATTTGACGTACTGCTTGGCCTAAACACAGCAGCCTGCATAAGAAAGTTATCTGAATCATCTAGTTCCGTATTGTAACCAACTAAAACAGGATAAGAGCTATATGTCCCTCTAGACGAAATCGTTGCAGCCCTCACACTCGCTTGTGCTGAAGCTTCATCATCGTTGTAAGAGTAATAGGTCGAACTGGTTTCCCAATCGGATACTGCAAAACGGTTTCCATCATCATTGGGACCATTCGCATCGGTTATATTCCAGACAAAAGCTCGATTAGCAAAAGCAAAGTTCTGACACTCTGGATATAAAGCAGGCTCAATATCTTCATCGATACAATTATCTAGATCCTCAGCATCACTGTCGGATGTGTACGGAGAGTCATAATCTTTGTATCCATCACTGTAATAAAAAGTCGCAACGGACGCGCTTCCGACCACATAGCTTTCCCCTCCATAACTGAAAGAGTCAAAAGCCATCGTTCTTCCCATTTGGGATATTATATTCGCTTCGCCGTCAGCATCGCTAATCGTAATGCTGGTATCGGCTTCAGGTTGGAGAACCGTAAATTCAGTGCCTGTATCGTAGTAACCACGCTGCCTATACAACTGAATATATTGGTTGTTATAACTGTAGTAACCACTGCTGGTGTTACCAAGAACAAAACCATTCTCGTCAACTTTAGTGATGACCTTCTCCTCTGTTCCATCAACAAAGGAATAACTATAACTGCTCACATCAGGTGGGTTGCTGCCAACATCTGGGATCTCGCTTAGCGAAGAAGAATCATAAAAAGCCGTGGAATTGGTCTGATAGCTCAGCCCGTAATACGCATCACGCTCATTTTTCAAGCCTCCAATGCCCGCATCATCATCGCCATACCACAATAAAGAACTCCAAGCTTCACAAGTCGCGTAGCCAAGTTCGCTCGTGCAGTAGCTATAGATATCGTCATAATCCAAATAGTAGAACGTGTTATCGATACCAAAGGGGACCTCCTCTTTAAAGGAAAAACCTGGTTCTGCATTTTGAGCTTCCCCTGCGAATGCGTAGTCGGTGTCACCACAACTGGTACTAAAGCAATCCGTTGTACCAAGCTCTGGTTCAACTGCGACCCCATACACCGATTCAGTTTCTACTGGTGATTCCTCCAAAACCACCCTATAAAGCGCAGCGTTACTATAAGAAGCAACCAACAACGTAGAAGAGACAACGACTGATTTTTTTACCATTGCCTTCATTCTACGGCTCCTAAAAAATAATCCATTTCAATACCAACGATAGCTTTCTGCCTTTATTGCTAAAGGCATTAAATTCATGAGTTCAATAGTGGACTAGGATAAAAATAGAAAATGTGGAAACTATGTAGAAACAATGGAGGTTTAAACAACCTGACTTGATGGGCTGATGATCTGATGCCCTATTAAAGTTAAACGCTAACTTTCATCTCCTAGATTTATCCATTTTCTCTGCTAATTTGATCGCTAACCTATTTGCGTCAAAGAAATACACTTATATTTGGTTACGAATAGGAATTAAATTATGAACAAAATCACGACAGCATTACTTTTACTGACATCGACATTCGCGCTTCAAGCGTGTGCTGAAAGCCGTGAAGGCCCAAGAGAAATGCCAAGCTTTGAAGAAATGGATGCAAACGGTGATGGCGAATTACAATTAGAAGAGCTCAGAGGTCCACTCGCCGATGACTTTGATAAACTAGACGCAGATGGAAGCGGTGGTCTATCGGAAGAGGAAGTTCCGCCACCACCACCAAGACGTCAATAATGGTTAGAGGGTTATCCTAAAATAGTGATAATTCAATGCGAGCTGATGGGGTATAGCACCCTGTCAGCTCGCTATTCATTTCTAACAAAAGAGTGCTTATACATGGCCTAAGATGAATAAAGAAATCAATGTCCATATTTCCCACACGATCGAGGGCTAATATTGGTTTATCTCATTTTATTGTCTTAACTCACTCTATCGTCTTAATTCACTTTAATTTCTGGAGAGAACGTGCGCATATCAATTTTCACCAAACTGTTTGTTTCAATACTAATGGTGTGCGTGACCATGCTCTTTGTACTGACCTATTTTATTAACTCCAGTTTTCAAAGAGGGCTCCAAGATTTCACAAATAATAATGAGATTGCCCTAGCTCAAGAACTCGCCAATAACTTAAAGCAATATTACTCACCTTCCGAAAAATGGAGGCGGCTAGAGCGTGAACCACATTTAATCGCCAGTAGCATTGGCGGCCCCTCACGACCACATCCTCGTGACAGACACCCATCGCCACCACCATTAAGAGAGCCGGAAGCGCCAGGCCTTCAACCTATTTGGCAACGACTCAACATTTTAGATCAAGACGGGCGAGCCATAATTGGACCGCCTGAAAACCTACATCACCTTGAAGATGGTCAGCATCAAGCGCTAGTCGAAATAACACTGGATGATCAAGTTATTGGGTATATCTCCATCGTCCAGATGGATGAAATATCAGGGCCTTTAGCAGAAAGCTTTTTCAAACAACAAACGACGCATGTAAGCACTATCGCATCGATTACCGTGTTGCTTTCATTCCTTATCTCTTTGTTTCTTGTTAGGCGATTTTTGAAACCATTGCGTGCTTTGTCGAAAGGTGCCAAATCTATCGAAAATGGCGATCTCGATTTCTACATTAAAAAAAGCGGCAATGATGAATTGTCCGATCTCATCGGAATATTCAACGGTGTTGTCGAGACACTAAGAAAACAGAAAACACTTAGAGAACAGTGGTTATCAGATATTTCACATGAACTTAGAACGCCTATCACCGTGCTTAGAAGTGAACTAGAGGCGCTACAAGACGGTATTCGATCACCTGAACCAAAATACATCGACTCGTTACATCAACAAATCATCACACTGGGTCAACTCGTTGAGGATCTTCACCAACTCTCCCTGTATGACATCGGATTTAACCTCAATGTTAAAAACAACGTTGATATACATAAACTGATTGATTCTGTGATCGTTCAAAACTCGATCCGTTTAGAACAAAAAAACATCACATTAACAAAGCACTATGACCATTCGGCGCCACTGTTTACCTCGTGTGATGAGAGATTACTGACACAACTGTTTGTGAATCTGTTGGAAAATAGCGCACGATACACTAGCGATAATGGGCATGTATCGATAGATGTTACCGACATTAGTGATAGTATTATTATCAACGTTGAAGACAGTGATCCAGGTGTACCTGATGCATCACTTCCACGTTTATTTGAGAGGCTTTACCGCGTTGATAAATCGCGCAGTCGCTCAAGTGGCGGTTCTGGACTTGGCTTATCTATCTGTAAAAATATCGTTGAAGCGCACCAAGGACACATTACTGCCGACCACTCAGAATTGGGTGGACTACGAATCATCATAGCGTTACCAAAGGAAATAAAATCGTGATTTTAGTCGTCGAAGATGAGCCTGCATTAGCAAGTGTACTGTGTGAGTACTTAGAGCACTCTGGCCTTGAAAGTCATCATATTATCGATGGTAACCTTGTCATTGACTGGGTAAAGCAAGCATCGCCTAAACTCATTATTCTCGACCTCATGCTACCCAATCGAGACGGGTTGGATATTTATCGAGAGCTGAGAACGTTCAGTGACATCCCAGTGGTTATGGCGACAGCCAAGGTCGAAGAGATTGATCGACTCGTTGGGCTTGAACTGGGTGCAGATGATTATATATGTAAGCCGTACAGCCCGAGAGAAGTGGTTGTGAGGGTGAAAAATATTTTGCGCCGTTCCAACAAGCCCCAAGCCACGTCAACAACGAACGCCATTGATATTGATGAATTGAGTATGACCGCCGTCCTATGTGGTATTAAGCTAAGTTTAACGCCAGCTGAGTTTCGGCTTTTGCACCTTCTCTATCAAAATGTTGGCCGCATTTATAGTCGCGATCAATTGATTGATAAAATCTACGACGATAGAAGAGTGGTCAGTGATCGCACTATCGATAGCCATATTAAAAACTTACGCAAAAAAATGGTCTCGATAAATGAAAAATGTGACTACATTAAATCCATTTACGGGATAGGTTACAAACTAGAAATAGAATAATACGAATCAAAAAGCCGCTGTAGTCAGCGGCTTGATGAGTTCTAGAACGAACCTAAATCGAATATAAGGTTCGCGTTAATCCCAGTTGAGAATCGACCAATTCGGTTGATCAGCCAGTGCTTTCAAACGCGGGCATGGGTTTACTAGGTAAGCAAAATCAGCGTGTTCACACAAAGGTAAGTCGTTGATTGAATCCGTATAAAAGTGAATGTCTGAGTAGTTAGTTTCTTGATTGTCTAACCACTCTTTCAAACGCGTCACTTTACCTTCTCGGTAACTTGGAACGCCTGATATTTGAGACGTGAAACGACCTTGGTTTTCAATCAAATCAATACCGAGGGCGTTCTCGATACCAATCTTGCGGCCGACCGCTTCTACTAGGAAAGTGACGCTGGCTGAGATGATCAACATGTCGATATCATCATTCTCAAGCTGCTCAATCAAAGGTTTCGACTGTTTGAACTGCTTAGGCAAAATATGCTGTTCAACACACTCTTCCACCAATGCGGTGACTTGCTCTGTTGGCATATCGGCCAAAGGCTGCATGGAAAACGTGAGGTAATCTTCCATGTTCAGTTTGCCTTCCGAATACAAGCCCATTAAGCGCTTATCTTCTTCAATAAAGTTGGGCGCTGTGGCAATGCCCTTTTCAACCAAGAACTCATTCCAGAGCATCGCTGCATCGGCATTGATCAGCGTTTCATCCATATCAAATACATACAAAGGTTTGAACATCTTAGGCTCTCACAGGTTGAATTTCGTTAAGGTTAAACAGGAGTTCAAGTTGGCTGCCGTTTGCCAACAGTCGCTCAGAGGAACGGTTAAGTAAATCGACAGTTAATTCACATTCATCGACATCCACTTGGTAGCGAATCACGTTGCCTAGCAGTTGGTGGTTGCGAATGGTGCCCGTTTTCGGCGCGGAGATATGCTCGCCATACTGTCGGCCTTGCTCTTTAACGTAGATAGATTCAGGACGAATCGCCACTTTCCACTCGGTTTCAATATTGAAAAGTTGCTTGGCTTTGTTCGCTTGCACCAGATTGTAGTGCCCCATGAACCCAGCAACAAACTCATTGGCAGGTTGAGTGTAAATCTCTTCGGGTGTCCCCGCTTGTACGATCTCACCTTTATTCATCAAGAAGATGCGGTCAGACATGATCATCGCTTCTTCCTGATCGTGGGTCACGAAGATCGTGGTCAGGTTCATCTCTTTTTGAATATCTCGGATCTGTTGGCGTAGGTGTTTACGGATCTTGGCATCCAGTGCAGAAAGCGGTTCATCGAGCAATAGAATACGCGGCTTGACCACCAAGGCTCTTGCCAAGGCAACACGCTGACGCTGACCGCCCGATAACTGATGCGGGTAGAACTTCTCTTTACCCGTTAAGTCCACCAGTCCAATCACTTTCGCCACTTCACGTTTAATCTCGTCAGCAGCAAGCTTTTTCATCTTAAGGCCAAACGCAATATTGCCTTCAACCGTCATGTTCGGGAACAGCGCATAAGATTGAAACACCATGCCGATGCCACGCTGTTGTGGCACTTGGTGAGTAATCTCTTCACCGTTGACCCAGATCTCGCCACCATCAACAGGATTCAGGCCTGCCAAGCTGCGCAGTAGAGTCGATTTACCACAGCCACTTGGGCCAAGCAGAGTAATGAATTCGCCCTTCTCGATGGAAAATTCAATATCTTCAAACACCGTGTTGTCACCAAAGCGCTTGGTGAGGTTTTTCGCATTTACATAGCTCATTATTTTGTTCCCTGGCTGAAACGACTTGCCAACCAAGTCAGTAAGAAAATAAACAGGAAGTACGTCATCACTAGGGCTGACGTGAAGTGGCCGCTGGTTTGACGCATGTTGTATAGGTAGATTTGCAGTGTCTCGTAGCGTGTTCCTACCAAGATGTTGGCGAACACGAACTCGCCTAATAGGAACGAAAACGATAAGAACAGCGACGCCATTAAGCCTTTCTTAAGGTTTGGCAGAATAATCAATAAGAACGCCTTGGTGGTGCTTGCACCGAGCAGGTGAGCAGCGTCCATCAAGTCGTGCAGGTTGATCGCTTCAAAGCTATTGGCAATCGCGCGATACATGAATGGCAGCGCGATGGTGAAGTAAGTACCAATCAGAATCCATGGTGTACCTATCAGTGAGATTTCGCTATCGGCATACAGCTGAAGCAAACCCACCGACGACACCACTGGCGGCACTGCGAACGGCAATAAGATGAGGATATTCATCACCTTGTCGAGTTTCGGAAAATAGTAAAACACCACGAAAATCGCAGGCAGAACCAACACCACACTCAATGACAGCGCCGCCACACAGATAAATAGCGAACGACCAAAGGCTTGCAAGAAGCGAGGATCCGTCAGCAGGTTGATGTACCAATCTAACGTGAAGCCATCCGGCAGGATAGTGGCGCCCCAACGCGAGGAGATCGAGTAGATAAAGGTCGCTAAGATCGGAATCATCATGGTGCCGACAATCGAATAGACAACCTTTTTATGAAAGCGAGTATTTACGGTGTTCATTACTTTCTCTTCCCTGCGTAGCTTTTGCTGATCAGCCATTGGTTAATCACGGTGATGAAGGCCAGCATCGCCATCAGAATCACGGAAATTGCGGCAGCTAGGTTGGGTTCTAGGAACAGGTCGCCCGATACCAAGCTCGCAATTCGAATCGTAATCACGTTGTAGTTGCCCGAGGTCAACGCATACACGCTCGCATACGCACCAATCGCATTGGCAATCAAGATGATGAAGGTGCCGAACAAGGCAGGAGATAGCACAGGCAGCGCGATTTTGGTCCAGTACTGCCAAGTTTTCGCGCCAAGCAGTGCCGAAGCGGCTTGCCAGTCGTCACTCAGAGCATCAAACGCTGGATAGAGCAACAACACCGCCAATGGGATCTGGAAGTAGATGTAAATCGCCAGCAAACCCCACTTGCCGTACAAGTCAAAATCGCCCAGTAATCCATACTGCTTGAGCAATAAGGTGATCGCACCGTTGGTGCCCAAGATGATGATGAATGCGAACGACAGAGGCACGCCTGAGAAGTTGCTGCTCATATTGGTGAAGGCAATCACCGCATCGCGGATTTTAGAATCAACGCGGCGCAATGATGAGACGAGCAGAGTCGCGATCGCTAAGCCAACAATGCTCGACCAAATCGACAACCATAAACTGTTACCGAAGGCCTGCATCATGAAGGCAGAATCGAATATTTCAGAATAGTTTTCGAGAGAGAGTTCGTCGTCATAGAAGAAGCTGTTGATCAGCACCCAAACCATAGGTGCCAGTTGGAACAAGTAGAAAAACAGCGCGAAAGGCGCAAGCCACAAAGCAGGCTTGAAGCGTTGAAACAAAGATTTGGTTTTGGGTTGAAGCGCAGAGACATCGCTCTGCGTGATTACAGAACTGCTCATAGGGCCAACAATTCCTGAGTGTAAGATTTATCGTGTTCAAGGTTGAGTAACTGACAGACGCTACCGCAGATATCGGTCTGTTTCACTGAACATGCTTGGTGTGTAAACTTATCGCCAATCACAAAGAAAGGCACTTCACGCTCTTCAGGCAGAATGCCACCATGAGACAGGTCATTGTTCATGCCATGGTCACTGGTGATGATCACTTGATAACCATCATCTACCCATTTCTCAAGGTAGTTCGATAGGTAGATATCCGCGCCACGAGCACTATTACGGTACTGGCGAGAATCCAGCCCATGCTTGTGTCCCATGTCGTCAATGTTCATTGGGTGAATCAATAAGAAATCAGGTTGATGAGTGACGCGCAGATGCTCTGCATCCAAGAACAAGGCTTCGTCTGGGTAGTGATCCCAGTGGTAGAAACAACCATGTTGGATGTTCATGGTCTCATCGTTGGTGAAACGGTCGCGTACTGCATCAAATGGCGCTCGGTTATATAACTCGCTCACCCAATGGTAAGCCGCAGCTGCCGTCACTTTGTTCTGCGACTTCGCCAAGCTAAATACCGACTCGTGATTCGATAAACGCACGATTTGATTGTTGACGATACCACTCTCGACAGGGCGAACACCGGTCAGAATGCACTCATACAGTGGGCGTGACATAGATGGCAGTTCGCACTGCACAGGGTAAAGCGTGGCGCGCAGCTTATTTTTTTGCGTGCTCTGCGAAGTGCTCTGTTTATTGTACGAATCGCCCTGTTTTATCTGCATATCACTTAGTTCTAGAAGACCGTTCAGGTAGCCCATGCAATCACGGGCTACCTGATAGTTCAGTCCATCTAGAACAACAAGGATAACCTTATTGCTCATGGTCTAATCTCTATTGCTTGTTTCTATAAGCCACCCGTTACAGGTGGTGTGTTAAGCGGGGTTATTGCTGGTGAATCAATACGCTTTCTTGCCATTGACGTGGCAGGCGACGTGCTGATTTTTCCCATGCTGAGAAGTCAGTCACTGGGTGAACATTGCTGTATTCATCGTTTGAGATCAGCTTGTCTTGTACTGATTGAGGTAGCGTAATGTTGCTGCGGATTGGGCGTGCGTAACCTTCTGCTAGGTTGATTTGGCCTTGGTCGCTGAAGATGTATTCACGAGCCAACTTCGCCGCGTTCGGGTTTTGTGCGTATTTGTTAATGATGGTGGTGTAACCAGAAATCACTGAGCCATCTTGTGGAATGCTTACCGTAAAGCGCTCACGGTCGATCTTGTCGCGGTAGTTCAATGCGTTGAAGTCCCACATGATCGCGACTTCCACTTCGCCTTTTTCAAGGTTCGCAATGCTTGGATCTGTGTAAGATAGACGGCCTTGCTTCGCTAGTTCACCAAAGAATTTAATCGCTGGTTTTAGGTTCGACTCATCACCACCGTTAGCAAATGCAGCCGCTAGAATCGCGTTGTTTGCTTGTGCTGCTACGCCTACGTCACCAACAGTGACTTTGTAGTCGCCTTCTAGTAGGTCACTCCAAGATTTTGGGGCATCTTCAACAAGATTATTGTTTGAAATGAACGAGATAGTACCTGTGTAAGCCAGAGCCCAGTGACCATCTTTGTCTTTCGCCCAATCTGGAATGTCATCCCAAGTCGTTGGCTTGTATGGCTGCGTTACGTCTTTCTGCACAGCGACACGTGCAAAGGCGAAACCAACATCACCGATATCTGCAGTTGCGTTTCTTTTCTCTGCTTCAAATTTCGAGATCTCTTGAGCCGAGCTCATATCGGTATCCTGATGCTTCAAACCGTAGTTTGCTTTCAGATCAGTCCATGTGCCTTTCCAGTTTGCCCAACTGTCTGGCATACCCACACTGTAAACTGCACCCTCTTTTTGAGCGGCTTCAATCAGTGACTCAAGATCAGCATCCTTCGCCATCGCTGGCATTGAAAGTGTTGCCGTAAGTCCTGTTACACCAATCAATTTAGCGGTTGTGCCTATCAATTTTGCAGGTGAACCGATTAATTTAGCTGGTGATACAGTTGAACGGCTAAGCAAAGTTTTCATTGTCTCTATCCTTCTGGACTAGGTCAGTAAGTTCGTTTTGTATGCTATAGCCGGAATGTGACGGTTTGCCGTAAGTTATTTGACAGTTCGAGTGCATTTACGTGGCAGTTATATTTCACTCATATGACAATAAGCCATTGTTTACTGTCACATTCCTGTTAACTCCATGGTTTACCTTATTAAGCACACGAACTTATGGACTAGATCAGTAATGAGAACATTGGGCACCGGGCAATCAGGGACACAGTTAGGAAGAATTAAGGCGAGTATTCGAGAGCAGCTTCAATCAGGTATCTTCATTGAAGGGCAAAAACTGCCATCAGAAAGAAACCTTAGCGAACTGTTTTCCACCACACGAATCACGCTCAAAGATGCGTTGGTGTCATTAGAAACCGAAGGTCTGATATACCGAGAAGAGCGCCGAGGCTGGTATGTGTCACCCGAACGTGTTCGCTATAACCCATTATCACGTTCTCACTTTCATCAAATGATTCGTGAACAACACCGCATAGCAGAAACCAGACTGCTCAGCACCCGTACAGAGATGGCGACAGGCGATTACGCCAAAGCATTAGAGATAGAGCAGATAACGCCAATACACGTGATTGAGCGCTTGCGTTTTATTGATGGTAGAGCAGTGCTGTTTGTTGAAAATGTACTGAAAGCGCCCTTATTTGATGGTGTCTTGTCGGAAAACCTCACCATGTCACTAACAGGCATCTACCGAGAAAAATACGGCTACGAGACCCAACGCTCGCGTTTTGATGTAATTCCCACTTCAGCCCCAGCCTATGTCGCTAAGGCGCTAAATTTGGCTGAGGGTCAACCGGTGCTGAAGATCTGCCGTGTGAACTACAAGCAAGATGGCGAGTTGATGGACTGCGAACTGGAATACTGGCGACCAGACTCAGTAGTGATCCACATTGATAGCATTGGCTAGTACCACATCCTCTTAATGCGGTAGCAACACAAATACAAAAACTCCGACTGATTCAGTCGGAGTTTTTTAACAATCAAACATTAAGGTGCGCGAATCATCTAGCTCATGAATCAAGCTTGAGGAACTTCCTTACCCTTGTTGAATCTGGGTTAGTGAAGAACTTCTCAGGGTTGGATTTCTCAATCAAGATGCCCTTCTCAAGGAATACCACCTGATCCGACACCTGACGCGCGAATTCCATCTCATGAGTCACCACCACCATGGTGTAACCCTCTTGCGATAGCTTCTTCATTACCAGTAACACCTCTTCGACCAATTCAGGGTCGAGCGCGGAGGTTGGCTCATCAAACAGCAATACATCCGGTTCCATCGCGAGAGCTCTGGCAATCGCGACACGTTGCTTTTGCCCACCCGATAACATGCTTGGGTAACTCTCTAGTTTGTGTGACATCCCAACCTTGTCGAGTTGCTTACGAGCCATCTCCTCGGCGTCTGATTTCGCTATCTTCTTAACATGAACCAGCGCTTCCATGACGTTTTGCAACACGGTGAGATGCGGCCATAAGTTGAAGCTTTGGAAAACCATTCCAAGACGCTCTCGAAGTTTCGCCAACTCTTTGTATTTGAGTGGCTTACCCGTTTCAGAGTTGATACCAATACGCTCATCACCCATAAAAATCGTGCCGCGCTCTGGCTGCTCTAACCAGTTCATGCAACGCAGTAGCGTCGATTTCCCCGAACCTGACGAGCCGAGAATACTCACCACATCGCCTTTGTTGATGTTGAGGTTGATGTCTCGCAGTACTTCGATGCCATCAAACTGTTTCGACAGGTTTTCAACCTTGATGATCGTCTCTCGTTCTTCCAATAGTGGTTCGCACTCAATCACTTCCAAATTCACGCCCAAAGAAGGGTTAATCGGTGCTTCCGTTTCAATAATCTCTGATTGTTTAAGCATGGCTAAGCCCTCTAAGTTCAACTTTGGTTTGGATTCGTTTGGTGATGGTTTCAAGTGCAATACTCACGGCCCAGTAGAGCGCGATAGCAATGATGAACGCATTCAATGGGATGAAGTACGTTGATTGAATGCTGTTGGCGGCCGCGGTAATTTCTGCGACGGTGATGATGCTAAGAAACGCAGTGTCTTTTAAGCAGATGATGAGTTGGTTCGTGATCAGTGGAACCGACTTAAACAACACATTTGGGGTAATAACTCGGGTAAATGTTTTGAATTTAGAGAAGCCATAAGCGTGCGCCGCTTCGATGTAACCTGGCTCTAATCCTTTACGAACACCTCGGAAAATCTCACAAAAATAGGTACCGTGATAGAGACTTAGCGCGATGATTCCCGCTGTAATCGCATCGAGTCGAATACCAACCTGCGGCAACCCGTAATAGAGCAGGTACGCTAAGATAAGAAACGGCAAGGTGCGCATCATGCCTATCAAACTATTGATGGTGTACTTCACACCAAGTTTTGAGTTTTCGAGGCAATACAACAAACCGATGCCAATGATGAAACTCAAGATTGAAGACGAAACAAAAAGATAAAATGTGGTCACAAACCCTGAAGCAAACAGCTCTTTTTGTTGCCAGATAATATTCCATTCTTCCATATTTACTCCTTAAACTTACCCGCTCAATAACGCATCACAAGCAGGTAAATGGTGTTTCTGACCAAGTAGCCATGACGGCTAAACTGTGGTTGTTGTTGTTAGCTGTGACTGAGGTAGATTACTGATAGCCACACTTACTACTGCAGATAAGTAGCTCGGTTTTCAGCCACCGCTTGCAACTTCACCAACACGCCAATAATCAACATGTAAATGGCACCGGCACATAGAATCGGCCCAAGTGGTTCATAGGTAACCGCAGAGATTCGATTGGTGACACGAGTTAGGTCGACGATGCCGATCACCGCAATCGCTGGGCTGCCTTTGATTAAGAACGACATCTCATTGACTAGCGCTGGTAGGCTCATGATCACCATTTGCGGGAACATGATGCGGCGAAAGTAAGTGATGCGTCTCATACCAATGGCTTCAGCCGCTTCCATTTGCCCTTTTGAAAAGTTAAGAAAGGCGTTGCGCCAAATCTCTGCATTGAATGCCGATGTATTGAGTGTGAGAGCTAAAATGGCAGAAACGTGTTTATCTAAATTGATGCCAAATGACGGAAAAGAAAGGAAAATAAACAGAGCCAACGTAACCAAAGGCGTTGCTCGTGCCCAACTAACATAAATGCCCAACATTTGATCCACAAACGGGATTTTCATCATTCTAACCAAGGCAATCATTAAGCCGATGACGACACCTAATACAATCGATACTGCCGATATCCATGCCGTTGCCCACGCGCCCTGTAGTAACTGTTCCCAAGCGTAATAATCCATAAACGACCTCTTTGATCAGCGACTTCTTTCGATAGATTGTGCGCCAAAGACTCATGGGTTAAACCGCTTTGAACCCATTGGCATGGACACAAACAGCCGCTAACTGTTTGTGTCGGCGCATGCTTATTCATCTATTGAACGGCTGTTAGCTTGTGATACTGCTCAACCGAAGTGATGGCTTCTGAAGGGAGTTGGTCGAACGACTCACCGAACCACTTCTTCTGCAACTCCGCCATTTTTCCTGTTTGCTCTAGGTGCAGGAAAAACTCCGTTAGGTATGCCAAAAGCTCAGGGTTCTCTTTAGGAACAGGCCAGCTCACGAAACCAGGACCAGACACCGCCTCGCCTTTTTTGAATACCTTTGACTTGGATTTCACTACCTCGTTAACTGAAACCACACTGTTGATCACATAGTCTATTCGGCCGATTGCCAAGTCGGAATACGCTTCTGGGTAGGATTGATACTGCACCACTTTACCCAAAGATTTGCCTTGTGCTTCGAGCATCACTTCGAGCTCTGGAAGCCTTTCTAGCAAAGCACTGCCCGCTTGTAAGCCCACTGTTTTTCCATCTAAATCGGCTACCGTATTAATATCTTCCGCGTCAGCTCTGGTTAAGAAGTAATGCTGCGCTGAAGCGATAGGTGGAGTGAAATCAAAGGCCTTCAAGCGAGCATCGGTAATGATCGCGCCAGTTAACGCCACATCATATTGACCCGCAGATACCGAAGCGAGTAGTCCTGTCCAAGGTAAGATCTCTTGTTCGATATCGAACTTCGAATATTCACGTAACTCATCAAGCAAATCTTTGTTAATCCCCGCAGGCTTACCGCGGTCGATATAGTTGAATGGAGAGTAGTTGTCTTCTGTCGCCACTTTCATGAAGCCTTGCTTTTCGATGGCTGCAAGCTCCGATGCTTGTGCGACTCCAAAACAACCCAGTACAACTGTCGCTGCCGCTGTTGAAACCCATGCCTTCATCGTCATTCCCTGTTTCATACGCTTTCCTTATCGAGATTATTTGCCTGCCTTTACTTTATGAACGGAATGCATCGGAGACGTAGAGCCAATTTAATTTTCAGGTTGGGACAGAACGATTTTCTAGTTTGGGACAACGTAATTTTCGGGGTTGAGAGAGAGCAAAACACACTCTTAAAACATCAATATGAACTCTGGCGCATTTCTTGCTCTTTTATACAAATTGGACTGAGGTTCACTGAGAATAAGGACTGTATCTCATGGCGATAAATCACAATTGTTTCATCGAGTTTGATTCCAAAAGAAGCCTGCAAGAACAAGTACGTAGCTATTTGGTGACGGCGATATTGAATGGTATTTTTCCGGCTGAACAAGCGCTTCCGTCTTGTCGTAAGCTGTCTAGCCAATTGGGTGTTTCACGCAATACTGTCTCCTTGGTGTACGACAGTTTGCTCGACGATGGCTACCTCATCAGTAAGCCTCGCAGTGGTTATTACCTTTCAGAAAAGTATGAAAACCCGAGTGATACTATCGACGCGAGTTTGGATCATTTTGAATCAGCCGACAGCGACAATGCACCGGATTGGAGCAAACGCGTTAAGCTGCAATTGGGCCAATACCCACGCATCGTCAAACCCTCGCATTGGAGTTGTTACCAATACCCATTTATTTTTGGCCAACCCTCTATCAATGACTTCCCATTAGCTCAATGGCGAGAAGCGACAAGAAAGGTCACCTCAGACCCACATGATCACCGCTGGCTTTGCGACAAGGTCGATAAAGACGTCGACATGCTGGTCGAACAGATACGCACAAGGGTGCTCCCACAGCGCGGTATTCATGCCCAAAGTGATGAGATCCTCATAACCTTAGGTTCGCAGAATGCGCTGTATTTGATTTCGACTTTGCTCATGAACCATCAGAGTCGAGTCGGAGTCGAGAACCCCGGCTACAAAGAAGCGAATCACATCTTCAATCTCTCTGGCGCGCAGTTACACCCGCATCAAGTGGATGAACAAGGATTGAGATTCAATGAGCACTCTTCACTGTGTGATCACTTCTATGTCACGCCTAGCCATCAAGCTCCAACCGGCGTCACCATGAGTGATGAGCGTCGAACTCAGTTACTTGAAATGGCCAAAGCCAATGACGCGGTAATTATCGAAGATGACTATGACGCCGAGTGCAACGTGGAGTGGAATCCTAAACCCGCGCTAAAAGCCAATGACAAGGAAGGGAGAGTCATCTACGTCAGCAGCTTCTCTAAGCTACTGGCACCCGGCTTGAGGTTAGGCTACATCGTGGCACCTGAAGAGTTAATCTACGACCTTAGAATACTGCGTCGCTTGATGTACCGACATGCGCCAAGCCGTGTTCAGATGGAAGTAGCGCACTTTATTGAACAAGGCTACTACGACAGCTTTGTGAGGCGCTTTAGAGAAAACACTCGCCAGCGCTGGAAGCTGATCAACGATGCTGTCTTGAAGTACTTACCTGACTGCAAGCGACTGGCTCAAAGCGAGCAGGCCAACTCTCTGTGGCTACAAACGCCCAGCCACATCAATAGCCAGCGTTTAGCTTCACGAGCCGCCCAAAAGGGCATATTGATTGAGACAGGCTATTCACACTTTATGACGAATACCGAAACGGAATCGGGCTGTGAAGCATTGTCAGAATATGACCCCAATTCCTATTTTCGATTGGGCTTTCACGCCATCGACAAAGATCTGATCGCACCCGGTATCAAAGAGCTGTCAGAGGTGATGAAGATCTAGCATCACTTAAGAGCAGTTTGACCAGACTGATTTAGTGAAAGAACGTAAAAAGAGCATCAATCGATGCTCTTTTGTCGTTTCTGAAGGTTAGGTTTGGCACGTTGAAAAGAACGGGGAATTCTTTGTCAAAGTGCCTTGGTTGCTGTGCTGGCTATCTTATTGGAGACTTAAGAAGCGAGTTCAAACAACACTTCATCAATGATCTTAACGCCTTTCTTTATATCGCTTGGCTGAATAACCAAAGGTGGCGCAACGTGAATGCGGTTATTCACAATGAAGGTCAACAGGCCTCGCTTGGTCAATTGCGCTTTCAATTGCCCCATTTTTTCATTGCTTAAAGGTGTTTTACTTTCACGATCTTCCACCAGCTCAACCGCCCAGAACATCCCTTTACCGCGCACATCACCAATCATAGGGTGCAACTCTTGAAGGCTCAGTAGGAGCGGCCCTAGAACGCTGTTACCGACGTTATCAGCATGTGTGACAATGCCCTCTTGCTCCATCACATCGAGCGTTGCAACGATAGAAGCCATCGCCAAAGGGTGACCAGAGTACGTTAAGCCGCCCATAAAGAAGTTTGACTTAAAGTGCTCAACGATCGGTTCGCTGACCACCACGCCACCAGCCGGCACATAACCCGAGTTCACCCCTTTCGCGAAAGTAATCAGATCTGGCACGACATTAAAGTGCTCAAACGCAAACCACTTACCCGTGCGACCAAAGCCGACCATGACTTCATCGAATATCAACTGAATGCCATGTTTGGTTGCCAGCTCACGCACGCCGATAAGGTAATCTTTGGGCGGAATGAGAAAACCAGCCGTTCCCGGAATCGTCTCTAGGATAATCGCCGCAATCGCCGTTGGTCCTTCGCATTCAATCACTCGCTCTAAATGCTGCAGGGCACGCTCACTCTCTTCTGCCTCAGTCGCCGCGTTGAATTCGCTTCGATAGAGAAATGGATTGAAGAAGTGAACGTGCCCACGGCTATACTCGTTTGGAATTCGACGAAAATCCCCCGTCGCAGCAATAGCAGTACCTGTATTGCCATGGTAAGAACGGTAAGCAGATAGCACCTTGTCGCGCCCTGTGAATTGTCGCGCCATGCGAATCGCATTTTCGTTGGCATCTGCCCCTGCATTGGTAAAGAACACCTTCTTAAACGAGCTTGGCGCTTTCGACAAGATACGCTTAGCCGCCAAACCACGAGTGAGGTTGGCGGTCGCAGGGGCAACGGTCACTAATGAATCAGCCTGATCTTTAATCGCTTTGATCACTTGTGGATGCTGATGACCAATGTTGGTGTTAACCAGTTGGCTACTAAAATCAAGGTATTCTTTACCTTCGTAGTCCCACATTTTGCATCCTTGCCCACCCGCAATGGCGATAGGCTCCGCTGCTTCTTGAATCGACCAAGAATGAAATACGCTCTTGTCGAGGTCGATAATATCTTGGTTCACAAGCTGTTCTGTTGATACTTCCATTTCATCGTCTCCATTAACAACACTAGATTCACAGCCGCTCGTGCTTGGCTCGTCTTCGAGAATGAAAGACACAAAACACGACATTGAAAAGGCTGCGCTATCGGATGGAATAATCTTCATCCCAAACAGGGCGGAGGTCATAGTGTCAGTTTCAACAAAACATTGGGCCAGTACATCAGCCCAAGTCTCATCCCCGATCCAACAAACTGCCTGACCCAATCCAATCGTCGATCTGGCTCTATTCAAAACTCTTAGGTGTGAATAGATTGAAAGGCAGACGAGACAGGTCTCATCGAACGCTAATTAACGCAGCAGCAATATCAAAAGCAAAGAGGTGAGCAAGAGTGGAATTAGGATTAGCGATGACATTGATTCTGTTTGCAGGAGTAGTTCGAGGCTATTCAGGATTTGGGTTTGCGATTATCGTAGCGCTTTCCCTCAGCTTTATTGTTCCACCATTGCAAGCGGTAACCATCGCTATCTTGTTGGACTTTTTAAGTGCCTTTCCTCTGCTCAAGCGAAGTAAAACCACCATCAATATCCGGCTTATTGCGCCGCTGTGTATTGGCATGTTGGTTGCGGTGCCTTTCTCGCTGTATTTCATTAGCACGATATCGGAATCAGGCTTGAAGGCCTTTATCGCGATGATGTCTTTGGTCGCTAGCACGCTGATTATTTTGGACTTACGCCTCACTTGGTTGCACCAACGACACGCGTTTTGGGCGGGAGCCATTTCGGGGTTTAGCATGACCACCGCTTCTTCAGGAGGTCCGCCATTAGTGACGTATTTGATGAACCTGACCATTAAAACCAGTGAACAGAGAGCCACCGCGATTGTGTTTTTTCTGCTGAGTTCAGCGATTTCACTGATCGGCTTCATATGGATTGGCGCATTTAACCAAGAATCGTTCATCACAGGTTTATGGCTATTACCGGCAGCTTTGATTGGCAATGTACTGGGGCAAAAACTGTATCTATCAGTACCGAACTTGTCTGCAAAAACAACGACCGCGCCGATTTTGATCGGCATGGCACTACTTATGTTAATTTCAAATTAGAAGGATGTATTTATGGATAAGATAGCGTTCATTACAGGGGCAACCTCTGGTTTCGGCAAAGCGGCAGCAAAACGTTTCGCAGAAGATAACTGGTCGTTAGTGCTGTCTGGTCGTCGAATCGAAAGGCTACTCGACCTAAAGGAAGAATTAACGGTGCCTGTGCATGTAATTCAACTCGACGTTCGAGACGCAGACGCCGTAAAACAAGCCATTGATTCATTACCCGCTGAATTTTCATCGATTACCGCATTGGTCAATAATGCTGGGTTAGCTTTGGCACCAGAAGGCGCGCCTGATGTGGACTTGAAAGACTGGCACACTATGATCGATACCAATGTCACAGGCTTGGTTAATGTTACTCATGCGCTGTTGCCTACGTTAATTAAAAAAGGCGCAGGAAGCTCAATCATCAATGTTGGGTCAATCGCCGGACAGTGGCCTTACCCAGGAAGCCATGTGTATGGTGCCAGCAAAGCGTTCGTAAAGCAGTTCAGTTACAACCTACGTTGTGACTTACAAGGCACAGGGGTACGAGTGACTGACCTCTCCCCTGGTATTGCAGAAACGGAATTTACTCTTGTAAGAACTAAAGGTAACCAGACGGCTTCAGACAACCTTTACCAAGGCACTACACCGTTGTCAGCAGAGGATATTGCCGAGCAGATGTTTTATATCGCAACCTTGCCAGATCACATCAACATTAACCGAGTCGAAGTGATGCCGACACGTCAAGCATGGTCTGCGTTCGCAATCGATAGAGATTAAGTTCAAACCGACACATACAAAAAAGGTGGTCTTTTCAGGCCACCTTTATCATTTCTTTCACACGATACTTCAAATATAACCAACGGCATAAAAGACTATGTCTAATTCGCCTCATTACTCTTTTAATGAAAGTAAGATTAGAGATACTCAACTAAACAATTTGCTGCTCATGTTCTTTGTTTGATTCCGTCTCTTTCGACAAGAAACTCGCTACGATCTCTCTCAGTTTGCCTTGGTTAACCGGTTTAGGTAAAAACTCATCCATGCCTACATCGAAGCACAAATGCTTGTCTCGCTGCACGACGTTGGCCGTCAGCGCAATGATTGGAATATGCTTTGCAGCCCCTTCTTCGAGCGCTCGGATCTGCTTGGTCGCTTCGAAGCCATCGAGAACCGGCATCTGACAATCCATAAAAATCATCTCGTATTCGTTGACTTTGAATTTCTCGACACCAATTTCACCGTTGTCGGCAATATCAACCTCAAAGCCAAGCTTCTTGAGCATCATCTTGGCGACTTGTTGGTTTACTCGCGAGTCTTCAACAACTAAAACTGTACCACTAAATTCTCCGGCAACTGCGACAGGTTTTGACTCTGCTTGAATTGGAGCTTGTTTATCGGCTGGTGTGGCGTTTACAGAGACAATGGGAGCATCTTTAACAACCGCTGCAGGTTTACTTAACGGCACAGGTTCATTGTCTTTAAACGCAACCTCTCCTCTGTTCGGATAGGTAAAGACTGAAGTATCAGCCGCTCTCGCGAGTACCTCACTGATGGTCCATTTAAGCTGATTATCTTGGTAAGGACGCGCAATGTAGGCAACAAAACCGACTTGTTTAGCACGAGCTTCATCTTGCTTTCTAGGGTCAGCAGAGATCATCACTAACTTGGGACACTCGCTACCAAAGCGTTCAACTAAGCTTCTCGCCAGTTGAAAGCCATCAACGGACGGCATTACTTTGTCTATCAGAACGAGATCATAAGGTGATGACTGAGCCACAGACTCTGAAACCAACTCTAACGCTTGGTTTGCCGTTTCACAGCACTCAGACTTAACGCCAAAGGATTGAAGCTGTGTAGACGTTATACGCATGTTCAGCTGGCTATCATCCACAAGCAGAACCGAAACCTTATTGAAATCGATATTGCTTTCATCGGCTTCTAAACACGGGTCAAAGTCAGCCGTAAAATAGAAGGTACTGCCTTTACCTTCAACACTGGTGAGTTCAAGCTTGCTGCCCATCAATGTCACTATCTTCTCGCATATTGTTAGACCAAGCCCTGTGCCTCCATAAATACGTGTGGTACTGCCGTCGGCTTGTTGAAACTTATCGAACACCGATTTCTGTTTGTCTTCTGCAATACCGATACCGCTGTCGACAACCTCGAACCTCACTCTGAGTTTTTGCTCAGGCTCAACCACCTCTTCCAAACGAAGCGAGAGCGTGACGTGGCCATGCTCGGTAAATTTAATCGCGTTACCTACTAAGTTATTTAGGACTTGTCTTAGTTGTGTACCGTCGCCAATCACCATGGTTGGGATCTTAGGGTCGATCGCTAATTGGAATCGAAGCCCTTTCTGTTCGGCTTTCACTCGAAAGGTTGATTCAACGTCGGCCGCAATGCCCATCATTTTCATCGGCTCTTGCTGAAGCTCTAGTCGCCCCGCTTCGATCTTCGAGTAATCGAGAATGTCGTTGATTAAGTCGAGCAACGTAAGCGAAGAGGTGTTGAGCATGTTGATGTACTCTTTTTGCTCTTTCGGCATATCCATTTCAGAGAGCAAAGACGACAACCCGATAATCCCATTCATTGGTGTACGGATTTCGTGACTCATATTGGCAAGAAATTCACTTTTATTGCGGTTGGCCACCTCAGCAACGTCTTTGGCTTTTTCCAGCTCTTGATATTGTTGACGAATACGTTCTACCGATCGGTTATAGCTACTCTCTAGAGTCGATATCTCATCTTTGTAAGTAGAGTGAGTTGGCGTTATAAAGCGCGGTTTGTTGTCTTCGACCTGTTGTTGGTTGATTTGGGAAGACATGGTCATCAAACGTTTTACGACAAGACGATAGACGATGGTTAAACATACGAGAGACAACAAGAAGATTTTAACGGCTTCGAAGGCGAGCAACAATAACACTCGTTCTTCAAAGTCATCTAGGATCATGCTCAAGTCTGATTGCACCGTGAGCGTCGCCAACGGGAAGTCTGTGCCGCCCATCTGGTGCACCATTTCCCAAGACTGAGAATAAGATTGGCCTTCGGTCTTTTGACCTAACTCTAGAATTTTTTCATCGGGACTTTCGATAAGAAGGTAACTGACCGAAGGGAGGCGAGAGATGCCTTCGGCTTGCACAAACAATTGCTCTCGATCTTCAACCCACAAACTTGCCGTTAAACCAGAAAGGTAGCCAGCCTTGACCTGCTCGATCTGAGAGCTGATAAAAGAAACTCGACTTTGGTACTCTACATACAACCCGAGACCTGTCACTATAACTGTGAATAAGGTACTGATCGCTATTATCATCCCGATCAACTGTCGGGAGAGTCCAACGTAGCGTTTTCCTTTTGTCACCATACACAAATTACCATTATTGTTATCCTAGCAAACTACAATTACTCAACTAGTATAATAGTAGTCATTCATCAAATAACTAGGGAAGGTTATGAAAAAACATCTTATCGTTGCATCCATAGTCAGTTTGTTTTCAAGCAGTTATGCTTCTGCAAGCGAACCTCTTCACTACTACATTATTGCGAGCCAAGCGCAACCTTTTCAAATCGAAACTGACGGGTCATCTCACAGAGGAATTGTTTCAGATATTGTGGAAGCCGTGTTTGATGACAGCCAATATGAGATCAACTACCACACCTACCCTTTTAATCGAATGATCGACAAGCTCGATGCGAGAGAGAATCCAAACTGGGTTACCTATGGCAGCCCTAGTTGGGGGAATATTCAATCTGCGAACCTATCTGAAGACCCGATTTACAATGTAAAACACGTATTACTCAGCAGCGGTAAAAAGCCATTTGAGTTCAATACAATCGATGATCTCGATGGGAAAGCCGTGGTATTGCTGAAAGGATTTGAGTATCCGAACTTGGAACCTTATATCCAACAGGGCAAGCTCAACGAGATTCGAGTAAAAGATTACACTGCTGCGTTTCGTGTCCTGAACCGAGCACCTGGCGACACCGTGTTTGTGGAAATGGAATCACGAATCAAATACAACCTAAACGAGCAAAAACTGAGTATTGATGATTACCAGATGCATGAGTTTGGTTCTGTCATCAATAACTACCCTATCCATTTGGCGTTTGACCCTGAGATGGATCCTAAGCTGCAAAGCTTCATCAACCAACGCCTAGACCAAATGAAAGACGATGGACAGCTTGACGACATCGTACAGAGTTACTTATAGCACCAGCGTAACGTAGAACTTATCAACGCATAGCTTAGTCACGTACGTTAACTCTCGTTGATGCCTGACTCTCTAAAACCGAAAAGGCCGCCCTGCTTCATACTAGATAGCAGGGCGGCCTTTTAAATGCGTCTAAGGAGTAATGATAAGCATGCCGCTATCTGAATCGACGAATCAGTGCGAAGCAATTAAATGCAGTTGCTGAGTGCGAAGCTGGTGACGCACTGCCATCAGAATCTTACCCAAATGGTTCTCGCCGGTTCCATCGCCGCCATCGCCCCAGAAGTGGTCTTTGTGCGAATGTTCTTTGATCACCGAATCTCCGGTATTGGTAAGAAACAGCGCAAACTGTGGATTCTGTCTGAACTTCTCGGTGACGATGAACTGCATCACTTCAACACGAATGTCATACCAATCTTCGCGAACTTGGTCTTCGTAGTCACGACTTAAAGAGAACGCTTCAGCAGGTGTACTGGCTTCCAAAATGGTATTACGTAGCGCTTCGGAGGCAAACTTCATCGCTTGATAATAATGTTCGCTGGTTGCCCAAACTTGATCACCTACCTTGATAGGACAAGCGGCAAAATTTGACAGGTATCCGTTCGGATCTTCGGGTTCGTAAAACAGCACTTCTTTAGCTTGAGCCACAGAATTAGACATAGCCTTCTCCTTACCAACGACATCGCATATTTTTGCTTTAACTTTAAAATTAGTGGCGTTGAATATGACTGTCAAACAACTTAGTTCAAGAGTATGCCATGTGCGTGTTTTTCATCTGAAAAGCGTAATATCACAAGGGATAGGCTAAACGGAACAGTGAGCCAAAGAATCAAGGAGTTGATTAAATCTGGATAGGAAACATGAAAAAAAACTTATAAATCAAAGGGTGGCGTTGTGCCACCCTTCTAAATGCAATGGGGATTATTAGTGAATAAGACCTAGCTCCCTCGCTTCTTCCAGACTCAAACCGCTTTCTCTAATTTCTCTTAGAGTCTCGATACGACGACGAGCTTCAGCAGACTTCATTTTCTTTTCTGGTTTGAAAGATACTTCTTCTTCAGCATCCCACTTGTTTGCAATATTTGTCATTTCATCATGGTTGATAGAATTAATGGACATGTTTTCCTCCGAAAAGCACCATGTAATGGACAGGTAATCTGTAGCAAATGCTTTTTCGCTTGTTAAGAAATTCTGTACTGAAGTGTGATGATTCCGACGCTTCACAAAGCTAATTAATAAATGCCTCATTTAAACTTTGCCAAAGCCATTTTCTGCAATTATATTTAAAAGATTCCCCATAAGAAATGTGGTTTGATCCAACTCTCATTTTCCCCTCTTTCAATGCAATCAAATCCGTTAGCTTTCACATAGGCTAAGGCGAGATTTTCGGCTTAGCCGGAGAATCAGGCTGCGGGAAAAGCACCTGCGCACGATTGATGACCAAGGTTTACCCTGCGACAGAGGGAGAGATACTGTTCAAAGGCAGAGACATCTCTACGCTGAAAAGCCGTAAAGATATCTTGGATTATCGCAGCCGTGTGCAAATGGTGTTTCAAGACCCCTTTGGTTCACTTAATCCCACTCACACCATTGAGCACCATTTAACGCGCCCACTTAAGATCCATAAACAGGTAGCCACTAAACAGGCTCTCACAGAACGCCTCAAAGAGTTATTAACGCTGGTGGAGTTACCCATCGAAACGCTCGCCAAATACCCGCACGAGCTCAGTGGAGGCCAAAGACAGAGGGTTAACCTAGCGAGAGCACTGGCCGTTGGCGCTGAGGTTATTCTTGCTGACGAACCCACCTCGATGTTGGACGTTTCGATTCGACTTGGCGTGTTGAACCTGATGCAAAAAATGAAGCAAGAGTTGGGGATTGGCTTTTTGTACATAACCCACGATCTTGCCACAGAACATTACATCGCAGAAGAGACAGCGGTTATGTACAAAGGACAGATCGTCGAATGGGGATCAACCCAGTCGATCTTAACCAATCCACGACACCCGTACACTAAGTTGTTGATCTCTGCCGTACCAGATCCCGATCTGCCATTTGGCGAACTCGTCAAAAATGAGCCAAACTATTCAATAGACGCTGATCGTATTCGAGAGCAGAGCAGTGAAATACAGCATGAAATCAAACAAGTTTCTGATAATCACTTTGTAAAACAGTGGGATAACGTTGCATGAATGAACTAGACACTTGGTTAGAGCGGATCGGAGATTGGTACAAAGACCGAAAGCATGATCAAGTGGACCGGTTAGAACCTTTGATCTTAACGCCTCCAGATGCGCTCTGGGGGCCATTGATCACAGATGAGCAGAGCAAAGGTATCGCATGTTGGCTAGACGGATGCCTGAGAATCTTTACTTTCTATCGCCACCTCGCGGATTCATCGAATCCGGACTTGGCTTCGCAGGAGGCCAGCAGCTCAAGCCATCAAGATAAAGCCTACCAATACCTAATGTTTGCCTACAGTAAGCTGCAAGCGGTGTCATGTGACCCAAAATCAGAAGCAGGATTGCAAGAGTGGTGTACACAGCGGCTACAACACTTGTGTGTATTGGCTTTGGAGTTTACGAACCAACAGCAAGAACCACGTTGGAAAGCAGAGTCTGAAAAATTGATCGAGTCGCATGTACGCTTTATGGCAACCCATCCCCGAAACGATGATCAAGGCATTATTCAACGCCATCTCCACTGATCAAGCCCTTCTCGATCAAGCATCAAATCAGAATCTCACCAGAGCTAGATCCGTAGAAAGCATGATCGAGCCTTGATCATGCTTCGGCGTTTAACTCTGTAAGCTATTGAATTTTAATGATTGACTGAATTTTAGGCAAAAAAAAGCGAGTCCCTTGGGAACTCGCAAAAATCTATTCAGTATGATGTAACAAAATATGAGCCAATCTATTAATCACAAGAAAGGACAAAGGTTGTCTATTCGGGATAAATAATAATCAACTAGATGCGCTACTTTGTCATCACTTTGTCAGCGTTAGGTGCGATTTTAATCAGCACCTAATGTGTTCAAAACTATCCATTCAGCGACGGTAAAACAGGCTTATCGCGATAGGATAATGACTAGTGGCCAATCGCCATTTCATCGAGCGCAAGGAACACGTTTTCGTCTAAATGACCTTCATGAACTTGTTTACACACTTTACGACGCACCGCTAAACCAGAGATCAAACGTTCAATGGACAGATGTCGATTGCTGGTGCTATCTCGGTCGTTATATAGCTCAATCAAGCGACTCAGTGTTTCGTATGGGATAACGTCCTCCCCTACTCTCAACCAATCAAGCTTCTCAATGAGCTCTGAGCACTCTTCTTTGATTGAGGCATGTGAGTGCCCTGTCATAGCAGATAAAGCCGTTATGCTGCGTTCTAGAGCCTCTGCAGAGGTATATTTAGAGAGAGTAATCATGATCTCGTCAGCGTTGATCTCAACAGAGTGTTTACGCTGCTTAACTCGACGTCCCAATTTACCTCTTGGCGACGGTGCTTTACGCTGAATTGGCTCAAACTCACCGTCGATAATCTCAGACAGCTCTTCCAGTTTCTGCTTAGACACCATTTCGTTACGAAGTGGGTTCGGCAGCGTTGGTGCCATATTACGCTTACCCGCGTTAGTGGTACGCGCTCTTGAGTAACGTAAGACCTCTTCCACATTACATTTGATATCTACCTGATAATCGGTCGTTTTCCCTTTTTCGATCAACGCGGTGATCGTCAAGTGATAACCCCAAAGATTAACCAGGAAGGTATCTTCGTGATCCCCGACTTCACCCAGCTTTCTGAGCTCGCGGATCAGATCCATCGAGAAACGACGCCAATCGATGTTACGCGCCAATTTCTGGTTGAGCTCACTGAGCAACATGCTATCTGAATGACGACGTGCCATGCGGCTTCTAAAGTACGAATACATTTGGAAGACCAAGGTATGTTGCTTCAGGATTTCTGGCGGAAATAGGAAGAAATAGTCACGCGTCAGCAGCTCTTCGTAGAACGAAGGTTCCCAAACCAGGATGTATAGGTTCGGTTTAATGCGAATTTCGCCGTCAGAGCCCTCTGTAGGCGCTTCTTCCGATGCGGTAATGGTTCTAGCTAAGAATCGGAAACGATCACTCTTAAAGCCTTCTGGCATGTTCTCACTAAGCCAACGGCCTGTAAGCTCGTGCAGTTGGAAATCCGTGAATTCGATACGATCAATACTATCGCGGATCGAATCACGAGCAGGGCCGCTGTCTTTCTTGCCACGTAAAGACAAAATATCAGTGATGTAGAGTGGTGTTTTGTTCGGCGTGTGTTTCGCGTCTAGATGGTAATCATCTTGGTGGTGATCATGATATTGAACGGTGAGCGTGAATAACGCGAATAACGTCATCAGATCGTCAACGGTCATGATATTTTTAGAAGATCTTGTCTCGATCACAGCTCGAGTGCCAGAGATCGAAACCATGGATTTCTGGTAGCTCTTACGAGTTCTAGGTGGCGCTAACGCTTGATCAATAATCCCCGCCCAATTGGTTGGCGAAACAATGAATTGATCCGCTTCATCTTTCATCGTTGGTGGGGTATTCAACCCATGTTCATTCAGTAAGCGCTTGTTTACTTTGGTTTGAGCTAGGGCTTTAGAGCGCTTTTGCTTTTCATTTTGCTTCACGCTTTCTGTCACTAAGCTGGTGGCACCCAGCACCGATATCAATTGGTTTGGGTTCACAAAGCGATGCAACATGGTTTTACCAGCAAGGCCTTCTTCAAAGCGAACGGGGATTTGTTTGAACAATCCGGTATTAACTGCAGCTCTCAGCCTTTGCTGTAAGGCTGCGCGAGTGACTTGACCATCGGTTGATTCAATAATCTCAGTGGTGGAAACGTACCCGTCTTTACTGCTAAACCCACGAAGTGAAATTAGGTTAAGAAGCTCAACTATGCTTTTGGTGACACCTTTGAAGTGTTGATATTGTTCTATCCATTCAACGGCTGTTTCAGATACCTCAAATAAATGACCATCTTTGTGGCTTCGTGCCTTAATTAACAATTTCTCTTCTGGTTTCATTTTTGATCCGTATCACACTAACCGTAATTTCACTATAGTTCCTGAATGATAAAGAAAGAATGATCATAAATAAAGAGAATTTATTGGCTTTTAAATAACTGATCTTTTTGATTAATATGATCTTAAATGATTAAGTGATCTAATGATCTGGACGCAACTTTGCTTATAAGTGGCTGAATTTAAAGCATTAAAATAAATCGCCTTGGAAAGCATGATCATAAAGGTTCCGAAACTATGATCATTAAACTTAAGAAAGCATGATCACAGAACATCAGAACGATGATCATTAAGTCATTGTAAGCATGATCATTATTGGTTCGAAAGCATGATCATTATACTTATACAGCTTATCCACAGATCGGAATTCAACATCGGTTTCTAAGTCGCTTTTGACTTGTCTAAGTGGACACTTGTGGTGGCCAATCTATCGGAACAATGATCAAGAGAGCATACTTTTTTATCGTTCCTACCCTATTGAGTGCAAAATTTAGTCTGTATCCGCTGGAAATGGATTGCTTTGATGTATTTAGAGCGGGTGGGTCTTAACTAGGAAGCATGATCATGAAATTGTCATGTTTGTGTATTCTTGGTCTGTGTCGATTGAATTTTCAATCATTGAGCCCTTATAGGCGTTGAATCCCCATTCCAAAAGCATTTGTCCGTAACTTAGTTCATAAATTACATGCTTCCGGAACTATGTTTACTTGATCATTTTTCCGGAGGTTGATCATTTTCAATGTGCAGTTGCTCGGATCAATATTGCTCAGTTTACGCCTTGATCATGCTTCATAATTTGGCGTTATCAATTATCTTACACTGGATGTGCTCCATGATCATTCTTCCGGTTAGGTTCCAATCCTCTGTTGTTTTTTGACACCCCATCTTCTCTTCTGTTTTGAATTTTTTGGTCATTGAGTGTTTTTTAATTTTTATTGGATTGAAAATCTATAAATTCGAATGCAAATCACACCAACCGTAATCTACGGTTGTATTTCAATCGTTCCGAAGGTTTTTCGTTGAAATTCCATTTACATTGTAAATAAGTGATGCTGTAACATTTAAAATGTAGACTAGAAATAGCATGGTTATACATGATAGAAACAGTCATTTTTGTGTTTGTCTAAGGCGATGTTTCATCAAATTGTAAAAACGCGGTCTATTTTATGTGATTTTACTCATAAATGTATGTTCATGTTTTTGTTGTGTTTGCTGTTAATCGCTGTACAATTTGTACTTAGTTAATCATTACGGAAACTGGCAATGAAAAGAGAACAAACGATTGATAAGCTCTATCAGCTAGCCGAACAAACTCAACAAGTTCAGGCTGACCGAATTGAGATTATTTTGGAAGAGCGAAGTGATGAACATTTCCCTCCAATGTCTAAAGCTATGATGGAGACTCGTTCTGGTTTAACGCGTCGTAAGCTCGATGAAGCGATCACTAAACTTGAAGCTGATGGCCATCAGTTCACAAAGAACAACGCTAATCATTACTCGATTTCATTGACAGAAGCTCACATGTTGATGGACGCGGCAGAAGTGCCGAAGTTCCATGAACGTAAGCAGCACGCTGACAATAAGCCATGGATTATCAACGTACAAAACCAGAAGGGTGGTACGGGTAAATCAATGACAGCAGTTCACTTAGCCGCTTGTTTGTCTCTGAATTTGGATAAGCGCTACCGTATCTGTCTGATTGACTTGGACCCACAGGGCTCTTTGCGTCTGTTCCTAAATCCACAAATTAGTGGGGCAGAGCACGACAGCATCTATTCTGCCGTCGATATCATGTTGGACAATGTGCCTGAAGGCCAAGATGTCGATCTAGAGTTTCTTCGTAAGAACGTACTATTGCCAACTCAGTATCCAAACCTGAAGACAATTTCTGCTTTCCCAGAAGATGCGATGTTTAACGCTGAAGCGTGGCAAAGCCTTTCACAAGATCAGTCACTTGATATTGTTCGTCTGTTAAAAGAGAAGCTTATCGACAAAATCGCCGATGATTTCGATGTGATTATGATTGATACCGGCCCGCACGTTGACCCTCTAGTATGGAATGCAATGTACGCGTCGAACGCACTTCTGATTCCATGTGCAGCTAAGCGTTTGGATTGGGCTTCAACGGTTAACTTCTTCCAGCACTTACCAACGGTTTACGAAATGTTCCCGGATGATTGGAAAGGTCTCGAGTTTGTTCGTCTAATGCCAACCATGTTTGAAGACGACAACAAGAAACAGGTGTCAGTTCTGACGGAAATGAACTACCTGTTGAATGATCAAGTAATGATGGCAACCATTCCAAGAAGCCGTGCTTTTGAAACCTGTGCTGACACTTACAGCACGGTTTTCGATCTAACGGTAAGCGACTTTGAGGGCGGTAAGAAAACTCTAGCTGTTGCTCAAGACGCAGTACAAAAAAGTGCTCTAGAATTAGAGCGCGTATTACATAGCAACTGGCCTTCACTTAATCAGGGATAACAACAATGGCAATTAAAACATCTGACTTAAATGCAAAGCTATTTGGTAAAGCAAACAAACGTCGCGTAGCAACACCACAAGAAGCGCAAACAGCGGCAAAAGAGCAGGCTCAAGTGATTGAGCTTTCTGTTGCTGGCGAAGATTTGGTTTCATTTGAATTGGTTCGAATTCCTGCGGCTGAAGTGGTAACTCGAACGGTTGTTTTTGAAGAGAATGCTCGTGAGCAATCTTTCTTAAACGAGCATGCGCTTTCTGATGTTCTTACAACATTGAAAGAACGTGGTCAGCAATACCCAGCAGTTGGTCGTAAGAACAAAGACGGTAAGATTGAAGTTCTTGATGGTAGTCGTCGTCGTATGTCATGTATTTTGGCTGACAAAGAGTTCCTAATCTATGTTGCTGAAAACATTAACGGCGAACACGCTAAGTTCCTATCAGACGTAGCTAACGCTCATAAACCGCTTTCTCTTTACGAGAAGGGCAAAGAGATGCAAGCGAAGCTGGACAAAGGCGAAGCTGAAGACCAGAAAGCACTGGCGAAAATGTTCCAGTGCAGTGAAGCTTTAGTGAGTGGTGCATTGAAAGCAGCTGCTCTACCACTTGAATTGCTACAAGCTTACCCAAATGTGAGCGACCTTGGTCGTCCAACTATTGTTAAACTGCACAAGCAGTTTGGTGGATTGACGAGTGAACAGCAGCAAACACTGCTGACTAAGTGTGATGCTTCTGAAGGTTTCGTATGGCAGCGTAGCGAAGCTCAAGGCGTAACTCGTCTAACCAAAGACGTGACCGAAACATTGGAAGGTTGGATTCTTGAATTGGCGCCAGCGCCAGCGAAGAAAGCTTCTCCAAAAGTTGAGCTTATTAAGGGCCGCGCATCATACAGCCGTAAGGGTTCAAACTTGGCGTTGAACCTTAAGAAAGTTGATGATGCAACAATGGAAGAAATCCTCGCCTTCGTTCAATCGAAGCTCGACTAAGTCGACGACTTTTCATTACTCCTCTAAAGCCGCTTAATGCGGCTTTTTATTTGGCTGTGATAAACTGTGTTTAGATGAATCTGGACGCTAACTATGACAAACCCAACCAACACTTTTCTACATACACTTTCTAATATTGCTCAGCATAACGATCACCGTTACGGCGTGGTCTTTGATGGCGATTTTTATTGGCAAAACTCTGCTGTTTTTACCTTCCTTCAAGATTCAAACACTCCGAGCATCTTCCAGGTTGGCGGTACGCCATTTGAAGGTGTGATTCATGCTCCAGTAAAAAAAGGCCAACAACTGCTTGGTCGTGAGTGCCAAGTTCTTGTTTGTGATTTTAGAGAGCAGTTCGATGCGAATGGTTTTAGTGCCGCGTTGGGTTCGTTAGTTGGTGGTGGGCTGTTGTTGGTGTTGCCGCCAAAAGTTAATGCCTCTGAAGATAGTGAAAGCTTTGGTCAACGTTGGTTAAAACGTCATTTCGATAAACTGATGTCTGTTTCACAACACAATGAAGCCTGCGATGTAGTTCAAGCAACTCACGTTCTTCCTCAGATGCAAAGCGCCCAAAACGGATTGGATAAATTTGAACAGCAAAACACGGCTGTTGAATTAGTCAAAAAAGTGGTGTCTGGACACCGTAAACGTCCTTTGATTCTCACTGCGGATAGAGGGCGTGGTAAAAGTTCGACATTGGGTATTGCCGCTGCGCAGCTGTTAGTTGAGCGTCACGGGTTTAATATTGTTGTTACCGCACCTTCAGTGAAAGCGGTAGAGCCGGTATTTTCCCATGCTAGCCAAGGGTTGGAATCTTGCGAAGTGGTAAACGCTACTCACATTCGTCATCAAGGTGGCAGTTTAAGATTCGTCGCAACAGATGAATTACTTAAATCTAAGCCTGATTGCGATCTGTTATTGGTTGACGAAGCAGCTGCAATTCCAATTCCGATGCTTAAATCCATGGTCGACATCTATCACCGTATGGTCTTTTCAACCACGGTACATGGTTACGAAGGCAGTGGGCGAGGGTTCGGTATTAAGTTTGAGTCTTGGCTTTCTGAGCATCGTCCGGGGTGGAAAGGCTTTAAGCTCGAACAACCGATTCGTTGGAACAACAAAGATCCGCTAGAGGATTGGTTGTTTGATTGCTTTCTACTTGGTAATGACGCATCAGTCACTGAATCGGCGGTTGATGAACTCGATGGCTTTTCTGCTGATGCAATCAAAAAATTAAACTTAGTCGAGTTATCAAAAGCAGAATGCTTGGCTAATCCTGAGCAGCTACAACAATGTTTTTCTCTTCTTGTGGATGCGCACTATCAGACCTCGCCTAATGACTTAATGCAGTTTCTCAACAATCCAGCAATCCGTTTATACGCCGCTTGGCAGCAAGGTGAATGTTTAGGTTGTATGTTGGTGACGGAAGAGGGTGGTTTGGACAGCGAGTTGATTACTCAAATTCAACTTGGAAAACGCAGGCCTCAAGGTCACCTTGCTCCAGTATTACTGGCAAACCAACTTGGCTGTACTCATGCGGCGAGCAGTCGTTGCCTTCGAGTGATGCGCATTGCTGTTTCAGCGCGTCATCAAGGTTTGGGTATTGGCCGTTGGATGTTGGCTCAGTTATCACAGCAAACCAGCCAAGCAGATTATCTGGCGACAAGTTTTGGCGCGACCAGCGAATTGATTTCTTTTTGGCGTGGTAGTGAATTTGAAGCTGTGCACATCGGCCACCAGCGAGATCAGGCCAGTGGCTGTCACTCGGTTCTGATGGTTAAGGCGCTTAACTCAAACTCTCAAGGCTGGATAAACCAAGTTCAAAATCACTTCGAGCGTAGCTACTGTTTTCTTGTTTCAGGTTCTTTGGTTTCACTTGAAACCGATATGGTGCGAGCACTGCTGCCAAAGAGTGTTCACACCGTTAGTGAGTTTGAAACTCAGTTAGTTAGAAATTACGTGAACGGTGGCAACAGTTATGATGCGATCAGCTTCAGCGTACTGAACTTGATTCTACTCAGTAACGATCGAAACATAGGTATTTCTGACTTACTCATCGCAAAGGTTGTTCAGCAGAAAGAGTGGGGGACTTGTGTTGAACAGTTTAATCTTGTTGGTCGTAAACAAGCAGAGATTCAGTTTCGTAAAGATGTCGATGCTCTGTTAGCAAATTTACAGTGTAAATAGGCTAGCCATCATTTAAATAGACTGACCGCAACAAATTAGATTTACAGTGTAAATTAGAATATTGGATTTACACTGTAAACTGAAGCTCCATATTGAAACCCGTTTTTACCCTGATTATCTGTTACATCATTTCTGTTTTATCTCTCCAGTACAGCCTTTAATCTTCTAAAGCTATTCGCCTTTACTATCTAGCCCTACATCGAATCAACATTCAATCGCACGAAATATTCTGAAAAAATTTTCCTATGTATTTGTAAAGGCGAAGCAGATCATAAAATGTGTAAGTCTTATTTATGAGTCATGTTTGCAGAATCGAAAGTAAGTGATGTGACGCTGATTATTCTAATAATGTGATACTCAGCGCAGAATGAATTATATAGACTGAATAACAACTGAGTCATTAGGGATACTCAATTCGAATGTGGGATAACATCGTTACATTGTCGGAAGACAAGCAACAAGTAATGGCATGTCTGCCAACCGGGACTGTGGTTGACGCAAGCTTTGATAACAAGACGCTGCCACCAACCTTGGAAGCTTTGAATGCATCAAACTATTTTCTTTTCGAAGAAGAGGTGTTGCGTTTCGTTACTCTTGCTAAAGAAGGTAAGGGTGAAGCTTATGAAGGAATCTTGATTGCCGAAGTTCGAAATGCCACTGTTGCGGTCGAACTGTCTGATGATGAGATGTTGGCGAGCCTCGTGGTCACTGGTCCCTACAATGGACACCCACTGCGTGGCAGCGACATCATTCATTGTTTATCTCAAGCTCAAATAACAAAAGGAATAAATAAGTTAGCGCTCAGAAAAGTTCTGATGATGAGTAGCAAACTTAAGCCCGGCGAAAAGTTTACTCAGCCAGCCGCTAAAGGGACACAACCAGTAAAAGGTAAAGACGCTAAGTTTGCCGCTTTGGTTGAAGATATTACTCGTCAAGTATTGAAGCCTCGCAGTAAAGACGAAGGCAAGATTGATATGCGAGACTTGGGACAAACCATTACCGTTGGTCAAAATGATCACTTAATGAAACGAACCCCCGCTACCAAAGGCATCGCTGGCTTTACCGTTCAAGGCCGAATTATCCCACCGCTTCCTGGACAAGACAGTTTAATCAAGCCTGGAAAGGGCACTTACATCTCCCCTGAAGATCCCAATTTACTACTCGCCTCACACCCTGGATTGCCCATCATTAAAGACCGAACCATCGAAGTGGATGACGCCTTATGTGTCAGCAACGTCGATGTCTCAACTGGGCACGTTAAATTTAAAGGTAATGTCTTTGTCTCTGGCAACATCGAGCCGGGGATGATCGTCAAGGCGACCGGAAGTGTTACGGTTGGTGGCTTTATCGAATCGGCCGAAGTGCAAGCTCAGGGGGATATAAAAGTCGCCAAAGGCATTATCGGCCACACGACCAAAGAGGGTGAGCCAAAAAGTTGTAAGGTATTCAGTAAAGGCTCTATCACAGCAAGCTACGCACAGAATGCTGAGCTACAAACGGCCAACGACCTTCGACTTGGTGTACACAGTATGAGTAATGACATTCGCTGTGGTAACAACCTTATCGTGATGGACAGTTTGAAAAAACACGGCACGCTAAGCGGTGGTGAAGCCAAAGTTGGCGGAAAAGTAGAATGTGTCTTCTTAGGTGTTGAGGGAGACACCGCAACTAAGGTACATGGTTTTGCGCGCTACGATGGTTACCGCCAAAAGATAGCCGAGCTGAAGGAAACTTATAAATACACTCAAGAGCAAACCATGGGTGTGATTCGCCAAGAGTTAGAATTTAAGAAGCGCCCGAAAGCAGAGAGAAGCGAAGAGCAAGCCCTAGAAATAGAGCAGCAACGTGAGAAGAATAACCTCGCAATAGAAAACACAAAGTCGCAGCTAGATACACTCGAAGCGGAGTTTGCAACCAACCTTGCTGAATGCACTGTAGAGGTACACGAAAAAGTGTATACCCGAGTGACGATTCAATTTGGTGATGAGACAGTCACAACCAAGCGGACCCACGGCGGAAGTGTTTTCTCATTCAACCAATACGAGATCCAATGTTCGTTTAAGATGGAGCAAGAGGATATTGCTTTGTAGACTTTTGTGCTGAACACAAAGTTACGTATGGTTAAGGTGCCGATACTGACAAATAAAAAAAGGGGAGCTGATGCTCCCCCTTTTGGTTTCTACTGATAATTATTTATTTAGGTGGCTTGAGCGCTCTAACTAACGGCTCTCACTCGGCCTTGTTTAAGGTCTGAAAGAACCTGTGCTTTTGGACCATCTGCAATGATGCAGCCTTTCTCCATTACGATCACTCGATCGACAATGTCCAACATCGACGTTTTGTGTGTAATCAGAATTAACGTCTCGCTTGGTAGCAATTGGTTAAGTTGGTGTTTGATGTGCATCTCTGAACGGTTATCCATAGCACTGGTCGGCTCATCCATCAACAACACTGGCGGACGGCCAAGGAAGGCTCTAGCAATGGCAATTGACTGACGTTGACCACCAGACAGCAAGGCACCACCTTCACCCACTTGGCGTTCCAAACCTGCCGGATCTTGTTGAGTAAACGCGGTTACCCCTGCACGGTTTGCTGCATCCATCACGTCACGGTCATCTACTAAAGGGCGACCTAAAGTAATGTTGTCTCTTACCGAACCGTAGAACAAGTTACTGTCTTGCGGCACACAGCCTATATTGCGTCGTACGTCGACATGATGCAGTTGTTCCATATCGGTGTCATCAATGCGTACATGGCCCTCTGTGGGCTTGTAGAGGCCCATAATCAGACGTTCTAGTGTGGTTTTACCTGAACCGATACGTCCAATGATCGCCACTTTCTCACCGGGTTTAATATGCAGAGTTAAATCTCTGATAGAAGCCACGGGCGAATCAGGGTAGTGGAACGTCACTTTGTCGAGCGAGATATGACCTTGAATAATAGGGCGGTGGATGTAGCGCTTACCTTCTTCTTGTTCATCTGGCATCGACATGACTTGCTCAATCAGAGTCATTGATGACTTCGCTTGGTTGTAACGAGTCGAAAGCAAAGACAGTTGAACAAGCGGGCCAATCGCTCGGCCGCTCAACATGGTTGCAGCGATCAAGCCACCCATCGTAAGTTCACCTTCTGCAATTAGATACACGCCAAAGATGATCATACCAACGTTAGTACTTTGCTGAACAAAGCCGGCGGTGTTTTGGATGCTGTCAGTGATGCGTCGACTTTTGATATTCCAATTCGCCATGTGAGCAACGGCTTCTTCCCAACGGAATTGGAATTGGCTTTGCGCACTGAACAGCTTAACCGTCTCTAACCCTGCCAAACTCTCGATTAAGTTCGCGTACTTCTGCGAAGCAAGACGAGAGCCTTCCTCAATGGTACGGCGCAGTGGACCTTGGATTAGCAATGCATAGACGATCAAAATGACCACGCCAGCAACGGGAACAAACACAAGGTTTCCAGCCATTAACCAAATTAGCGCTAAGAACATCAGTGCGAAGGGGAGGTCGATTAACGAGCCAATGGTTGCAGAGGTAAAGAATTCACGAATGGATTCGAACTCTTGCAAGTTTTTAGCGAAAGCACCGACAGAAGCAGGCTTCGCTTCCATACGAATCCCCAGTACTTTACTGAACAGTTTGGAGGAAATGAGAATATCGGATTTCTTACCGGCAACGTCAATGAAGTAGCTGCGCATCAATTTGAGCAGCAAATCGAATAGGAACACGACAAAGATACCACTTGCCAGCACCCACAAAGTTTCAAAGGCGAGGTTGGGAACTACCTTGTCGTACACCAAGCGTGTAAACATCGGCGCGGCAATCGCGAAGATGTTGATAAGAATGGAGGCAATCAACACATCTCGGTAGATGTTTTTAGATTCCCAAATCGTGCTCCAAAACCAATGCCCTTTACGTGTTTTTAGAACTTCTGGTGAACGTTCATCATAACGGAACTGTTTCTTTACCAAGAAGTAGCGGCCGATGAATTGTTCTTTCAGCTCTTCGACAGGAATGATGATTGGCACCATTCCGCTTTCCGCAGTAATGATTTCCGCTTCTTGCTTCTCTAAATCGATACTGTTGAGAACGCACGCCTCACCTTGTTTAAGTAGTAAGACCGCAGGCAGTATCAGGTGAGGAATCTTTTCTAAGTCGGAACGGTTTTCTTTTGCCACTAATCCTGCTCGTTCAGCAGAGCGTGGGAATAGGAAAGGGGTTAGCTTTCCATCGGATAGTGGTAGCCCATTGATCAACGCTTCGGGCGAGTTAGCTAACCCGTAATACCGGCTAACGTAGATCAGTGAGTTCAATAGTGGATCTTGCATGTGATATAACCCTTACAACTATTTATCAACAATGAAGCCTTGGAACACTTCTACGTAGTTATCAGACAGAATATCTAGCTGAGTCTGAGTTTCTATTCGAGACGCGATGGTGGTGACGCCTAGGTTGTGAGCGGTTCTAGAGATCGACGTTAAGGTAAACTTCTGTTTTTCGTCATCAAGGTTATGTGTGAACAGGTAATCTAGCTTCACATAGCTTGGACGGTATTCGTTGATGTAATCCAGTGATTGGAAGTTACGTCCGTAGTTATCGACACCAAACACCGCTTCAGCGTTGCGAATGGTGTTACACAAAAGTGCCGTGTAGTGCGGAACGTTGATGAAGCAGTTTTCTGGAATCTCAAAGTGCAACAGGTGAGCGATTGAAGCATTCTGTTCAAGCGTCTTACCGATCCAACGGATGAAGCTTGGTTGAGAAATACTGCTTGGTGAAATATTAATAGCGACAGGGCTGGTTACTTCTTTTGCATTGAGCTTTTCAATCATCTTCTCGATAACGTATTGGTCGAGAATGTGGCTCATTTCAAGCTGTTCTAGCGCGTATAAGTACTGGTTGGCACCGTAACGCACGCCATCTTTTTCAATCGCAGAGAATACTTCTTGGTGATACGTTTTACCAAAGGCATTGTTTGCAGCCTGCAGACGGAAGGTAATGAGGTCGTTGATGATCGCTTCTTCGACCAACATGCGCCATTGTTGTTTGCCCATCACAGCACCGTGATCGTCTGCGGTTACGTAGCCGTAAGACAGCTCTCGATTCGCCTTGGCACTTGAGAGTGCGTTATCCACCAGCGACATGATTTCAGTACTGGTTTTACGCCTGTTGCTGTAGGTCACACCAAGAGCAATATGTGGATTCGCAGTGCCTGTTGGGTCTGAACCTAGGCTCTGGATACAGTTTACGATGCTGCTCGCGACAAGTTTCAGTTCGCTCTCATCAATGTTTGGCATGATGAAACCGAACTCGTCACTAGAAATACGAGCGATGGTGATATCTGGAGATGAAATTGAAGCTTGCAGCTGTTCAGCCAGTTGATGAACCAAGGCATCACCTTCTTGATAGCCCTTTTCATCGTACTCTTCACTGATAAACTCCGCTTTAAGTACCGCTAAACCACCTAAGCTCGACTCCTCTAACCATTGAGTTAACTGAGACATGTAGTAAGCACGGTTACCTAGCTGAGATACAGGGTCGATATATGCTCTTTCACGCAGCTTTTGAGCTTCTTTCGCTTGGTTTTTAAATGCCAGTTCAACTTGAGTCGACATGTGGTTGATACCGTCGACAACCAAGGTTAGATCTTTTGTCTTTGGACGAGCTAGAGGTTCGCCAAACTGGTTCTTGGCGATCTGATCCATCTTAGTAATGATCAACGAGAGCGGGCGTAAAGCGCGTTTAAGGATCCAAGAGATAGACACTAAACCGAGCAAGAAGATCGTGCCAAAGATGCTTAATAAGCGGATGAATGCTTGCCAAAGTTGATCGTAGGCAGGGCCTGGATGACTTACGATCTCTACTTCTGCCAGTTGCATCCAGCCACTGGTGATCACGCGGCGGTCATGAACAGGCTCGAACAGGTTTAGGTTGGTAAACCACTCCGGTACGCCAGTTGGCTTTACAGGGTATGAGCGGAGAATGTCATCACCGCTGTCGAGAAAGATCAATCGAACGACGGAATAAGAACTGCCATCAAACAGAGCGTTGATTACAGACTCCACTGCCACCTTGTCTTTTTCTTCTAGGTAAGGGGCGAGAGCCAGTCCAACAGTATTAATGGTATTACTTACCTCAGAGCGTTGCTGCTCCTCTAAGTATCCACGGGTGGTATTGAATTCGATCATAAAAACTGACGTCATCAGCAGTATGAACACTGCAACCATCCCGACCACAAGCTGTTTATATAAAGTCATTGTACCTACTCATCGTAATTGATAATGGGTTTGTTTAATTTTAGAGAGCGCTCACGAGAACGTAAGTCGTTCCATAAGCTCAATCTTGAAGATTTCCCTGCTAATTTACCGCTGCCCGCTGCCGATTTTATCAGCCAAAGATTTTTACCGTTGAAACTGTAAATCGGTCGTAGATCTGGGCGTTTGGAACCGCGTTTAATTTCAGGGTTTAAGTTGTCCAAAATTAGTGGCTCTGCACTCGGTGTTGAGTAGTACGCCAACACCATATGGAATTGGTTTAACTCCAGTGCTTTTACGTACACTAATCGCAATTTCTTATCTGGGATGCCCAGTTCAAGCAAAGAGAAGTATTTTGCGATAGTGAAATCTTCACAGTCACCAGCATTGCTGCCTAAAAACTCCAGTGGTGTTGCCCAATAGTCGTTTTTTCCCCACAGTATGTTGTCATCGACAAAGTACATCTGGTTGAAGAATTGGTTCACTGACCTGAGCTTCTCTTTTTCACTTAATCCGTCGTATGACGTCATGTTTGAACGCCACGTTGCCACTCGCTTTCCGGCTCTATCGCCGTAGGTTTTGGTCACCGCATCTATCCACCTTTGGTCGCTCTTGTTGAGCGCCACAGAGGTAAAAGAGGTAAGAACTAGCAGCAATAGCGAAATCCGAGACTTCATAGCCTCTGCTCTTGTCTATTTACTGCGTACTGAAAGGCGTTATCAAACATCCAACGTCCTTACTCTTTTAGTGCATTGTTTTGAGCACTTAATAGTGGCTTCAACATGTACTCAAGCACGGTTCTTTTGCCTGTGATGATATCGACTGAGGCGGTCATGCCCGGAATGATTGGCAACTCTTCGTTTTGTCCAAAATTGTGTTTTTCGGTGCGCACACGCACGATGTAGAAGCTGTTGCCTTCTTCATCTTGAGTGGTATCGGCACTGATGTGCTCTAGCACGCCTTCTAGACCACCGTATTTAGTGAAGTCATAGGCACTGAATTTAACGATGGCAGTCAATTCTGGGCGTAGGAAAGCGATATCTTGCGGGGCGATTTTCGCTTCAACCAATAAAGAGTCTTCTGTCGGTACAATCTCAACGATGTCCATACCCGGTTGGATAACACCACCGACAGTATTAATACCCAATGTTTTAACGGTGCCAGTTACAGGAGAAACCACCACAGTACGGTTTACTCGGTCTTCAAGGCCAACAGCCGATTCGGTCATTGCAGAGAGCTTATCTTGCGCTTGATTGAGCTTTTCTTGTTGTTCGGAGCGGAAGTTCAGTGCGGCATCAATACGGCTGAGCATGGATTCTTTGATTGCTGAGCGTAGCAGAGGGATTTTTAGCTCGCTTGAGGTCATTTCTCGGCGAGTGTCGTTCACTTGTCTTTGCAGTTTAAGTAATTCAATTCGTGGTACCACACCTTCATCGGCGAGGGGTTTGGTGATATCCAGTTCTTGGCGAGCAAACTGGTAACTCTGTTTTAGGTTGCGAACCCGCGCCTTAATCTCAACTAGGTCTTGCTGTTTCTGTTCAACTTGTTGATCAAAAACAGAAAGTTGGTTTTTTAGGTTATTCAGATCTTGACGATATTCGGCTTTTTGGCGATTAACCAGTTTAGGCTGAAGCTCGTAGAACTTGGGTGGAAAGGCGAGTTTACCGTAATCAAGCAACACGCTTTTTTTCCACTCTTCAACAGAGAACTCTTCGTTAATGACGACACTGGTTAATGAAGCGGATAGCATCAACACGTTGGCGGTTAAGTTCGCCACTTGTTGTTCACGTTCGCGGAAGTCCGAACGGAATCGAGTGTCATCGATCAACAGTAGCTGCTGACCTTTTTGAACGCGTTGGCCTTCTTTAACTAAGATCTCTTTAACCAAGCCACCTTCAAGGTTTTGTACCACTTGGATCTGAGAGGAGGGGATCACTTTGCCTTGGCCAACGGTAACTTTGTCGATCTCTGCCCATGCAGACCACCCAATAGCAGCAATAAAAAACAGAACGATCACCCACAACATAATTCGCGCACTGGTGGGCGTATTGAGGAGTAGTGCCGCTGTTTTATCATCGACATACTCAAGCTCGGTCTCGTTCAATTTGCTGAAATTTTTCTGACTCATAACAGTCCTTGTTCGCTAAATAAAAGTGCAAGCCTATTGAGTGTATTCTTACTTTTGATAAATGTTAAGATTTTGCTCCTTTAAATCTTTGAATTTATATATTTTTTAAGACTTATCGGTTCTTGAAATCTGTTTTATCGAGTTGGTGCTTTCTTAGTTTGTCATACAGTGTTTTTCGCGACACCTGCAGCTCTTGTTGTACCTCTTTTAAACGACCTTGATGGCGATGTAGCGCCTCAATCAAGATAATTTGTTCAAAGCTATCGGTGCGTTGGTTCAACGACTGTTGTTGCTCTTCAATGCTCATATCGAGTTCATTTTGCTCATCAGTATCGCTGTCGAGCGACGGCTGCTTAATTTGAGTCAGCACTCTGAGTTCAGCATGTTGGCGAAGCTGACGAATGTTCTCCGTCCAATGTGTTGCAATGAGTCGCTGAATCTCTTTTTCTGTAATGACGGGTGGCGGCAGTTGATAGCGACTGGCTGCACCACGAGCAAAGTGTTTGAACAAAGAGCCAATATCTTCCGTTCTTTGCGCCAAGGGTAGTAAATTAAATCGGCGCAGTTCACCTGTAATTGTAGTAGGAACTACTGTAGTTGCGATAATGATACAAGTTGCATTGGTCTTGCATGAGTTTTCACGAAGTAGAGTGGGTTTTAGGTTCGCTAACCACAGCCATTGATCCTGAGTTAGTGCTTCTGTCTCATGGATATAGAGTGTTCCACCTTGATGCTTCAAGAACAGTTGCAAAATAAACTGATGGAATGTCGCTTCGTCACTGCGTGGCAAATTAAACGCAGCGACAGGGCAAAGCTCCGCGGTTTGATGACTGTGTAAATCATGGGTGTATTGTGCTGTGACCCTTTTCCCCGTCCCTAAATCACCAACAAATAATAGAAGTGGGTTAGTTTTGGTATCTAGGGTGATCAATTCTCGGCGTAATGCCTGCATTGATGGTGATTGACCAATCAGTTTCGGGCCAACCTGATTTTGCATTGCCAACTCTTTACGCAATAGGTTGTTCTCTTCAACCAGTGCGAGCTTATCTGCGGCTTTTTTAACGGCAGTGAGTAGGGCATCGACCACAAATGGCTTTTCCAGAAAATCGTAAGCGCCGGCTTTCATCGAGGACACCGCGGTTTGCACGTCACCATGTCCGGTAAGTACGATGACCTGAAAATGAGGATTTTGGCTCAGTAACTTTTGCGTCAATTGAATGCCATCCATCACCGGCATGTGAATATCGGTGACGACAATTCCGGCTTGCGTGGTATCTATTTTCTTTAATGCCTCAATAGCATTGGGAAAGCAGACGATATCGATGCCTTCAATGAGCATGGCTTGTTCTACGGAGTCTCGAATGGTGGGTTCATCGTCGACAAAATAGAGTTTAGGCATAGATTGCAAAAGTCGAGTCCTTAGCTGTAGGTGAGATTCGTTTTCTAATCAACGATAACAACGGCGTGTTAGCCCTTATCGTTATATAACGGGATGTTTAGCGAGAATACCATGCCTGAAGGCTCTAACCGGTTCGCGCTGATCGTGCCGTGATACGCTTCAATAATCCGTTTCGATATTGAAAGCCCTAGCCCTAAACCTTCCGGTTTGGTGGTAAAAAACGGGTCGAACAGCTGTTCTAGCTTATCGTTCGGCATGCCAATTCCGTTATCCCAAATGATCAGCTGACAAGAGTCATGATGCAGTTGCCATTCGATGCCTATCTGTGGGCTAGCCTGTTGGTCAACGCTTTCCAGGTTTTGTTGCTCCTGCAAGATTTTGTGTTCAAGAACTTGTTGTTGCAGCGCTTGAGTCGCGTTGTGAATCAGGTTCACTAGTACTTGCTCGAGTTCGGTTGGATGAATCGCAATATTGATGTCATCTGGCACCGTGCTTAGCCTTAGCGTAATGCCTTGCTTGATCATCAGCGCACTGAGAATGCTAGTGGCGTTATTGACCGCTTGATGCAGGTTCGCCACATGATGTTCTTGTTTGGTGACCTTGCGAGTAAAGACTTTGAGTCGCGCGATGATGTCGGTAATGGTGTTGTTGAGGCCAATCATTTTCTCAAGATTGCTTTTCACTAAATCGGTTCGTTCCATTTCCAGTAGCTTTAAGCTGTTTTCACTGTAGGTTCGCAGTGCTGCAAGCGGTTGGTTGATTTCGTGGTTAATGCTGGCTGACAGCTCACCGAGTACCGCTAGTTTCGCGGTTTGTGTCAGCTCTTGTTCTGTCTGTTTCAACTTCGACTGCGACTCTTGGTATTGAAAAAGGGTTTGTTGCAGCTGCTGATTGGATTGCTTCAAGTAGTGGGTACGTTTATCAACGGTTTGCTCTAGGTTTTGGTTGAGTCGGGTCAACGCCACTTTCGCGAGATAAGTCTGGCGCCACGACCAAGCGATGAGCATCACCAAGCTGTAAATCACTACGAAGATGACATCGATCTGAAAGATTTTAATAAGTTCAGCTCTGGTCTCTTTTAGGGCGACGACTTGGTACTGGTTGTTGCTGATGGTAGCGGGGTAAAGATTAAAAGCACCAAGCTTGAATAACTGGTTGGCGGTGAGCTCTTTTCGGATTTCATTGGATTGAAGGTTGCTAGATTGATTGGCGTTGCTAGCTTCTGACTGAGATCTTGAAGAACGAAAGGCTTCGATGATCGAAATTTCGCTTTGACCGTATTGGCGTTGAAGTGCGATATCCGTTTGTTGTTGCTGCGTTAATGGCAACAGTGAATGAAAAAGCCATGGAGCTTGGCTTGATAGAAAGACCACTTGGTTCGAGTCGAGTACTACGATCTCAAAGTCGTCGCTGGTCAGGATGTTTTCGAGGTTTTCTAAACTCACTTTTACGGTGATAACCCCCACAATGTGATTCTCAACATACAGCGGTGAAGACAGAAAATAACCGCGAACGTTCGAACGAGCGCCTAGCGCGACATATTGTGTGTTGTTACCTTGAATGGCAGAAGCAAAGTAGGGACGAAACGAGAAGTTCTCACCTACAAAGGTACGAGGCTTTTGGTAATTACTGGAAGCGACCACAGTACCGCTCGGGTCATGAATATAGATGGTGTCGGCTTGGCTTTGATTCGACCATTCAAACAGCAATTGATTGAGCTGCGCAGCGGAAATCTTGTTTGCTCGTTGTGATGAGTCAAAATAAGAGAGCAAGCGCGGGTCATGACTGAGCAAATCCGGGATCTGTTTGAATTTATCCAGTTCAGAATCGATTTGTAGATTGGCTTTATTCGCCGCTTCATCGAGTTGCTGAGTGACGATTTTTTCTTGGAATTGTACTGCCATAAAGTGGGTTGCGGTCAGCCCTGCAGCTCCCAATAACAATGAGAATAAAACAAAGGGCGTCATTAGGTTAGGCAGTATTTTGGTCACTCGGATCTCAGCTTGTCATCGGTTTGTATAAAGATTATCAATATGATGGAGAGAGTACCGAGATCTTGTTAACACAGAGCACCTTCTGTGAGACAAAACCATGGCTTAGACTTGTGTTTCAAAGGATTACGGCGCAAAATCACAAAAAAATTAAAAGGAGCAACCAAATGGAACTGACAGATATTCGTCGCGAATACGCTAAGGGTGGATTGAGACGCAAAGACTTGGCCGCAGACCCGATTGAGCAATTCAATTTATGGCTAGAGCAAGCCATTGAAGCGAAGTTGACGGACCCTACTGCCATGACAGTTGCTACGGTTGATGAAAATGGTCAGCCATTCCAACGAATTGTTCTGCTGAAGAATGTGGATAAAGACGGGTTCGTTTTTTACACCAACTTAGGTAGCCGCAAAGCGCACCAGCTTGAGCACAACAGCAAAATCAGTTTGCACTTCCCTTGGCATCCACTCGAACGACAAGTTCATATTACGGGCACGGCTGAAAAGCTGACCGCTATGGAAAATATGAAGTACTTCTCGTCACGTCCAAAAGAGAGCCAATTGGCCGCGATTGCAAGTAAGCAGAGTAGCCGCATTTCAGCGCGTGGGATTTTAGAAGGTAAGTATCTAGAGCTTAAACAGAAGTTTGCCAAAGGCGAGATTCCTGTGCCTTCTTTCTGGGGTGGCTTCCGAGTTCGTGTGGATAGTATTGAGTTCTGGCAGGGTGGTGAACACCGCTTGCACGACCGTTTCTTGTTCTCACGCCAAGACAACAGTTGGGATATTGATCGCCTAGCGCCTTAGGCTGCTTGATCGCTTAGCTGCTTAACAGATCCAAAAATGCCGTTGATTAGACTGATCAAATCAACGGCATTTTTTTGGTTCATCGCGGCTTTC